>JBBSNO010000127.1:0-8106 GCA_038232615.1 Actinomycetales bacterium | reverse complement strand
TGGACGCGCTGCGCTGCCCGCCGCCGGACGCCGACGTGTCGGTGCTCTCCGGTGGTGAGCGGCGCCGCGTGGCGCTGTGCAAGCTGCTGCTCTCCAAGCCCGACCTGCTGCTGCTCGACGAGCCCACCAACCACCTGGACGCCGAGAGCGTGCAGTGGCTGGAGCAGCACCTCGCCAAGTACGCCGGCGCCGTGCTCGCCGTCACGCACGACCGGTACTTCCTCGACAACGTGGCCGGCTGGATCGCCGAGGTGGACCGTGGCCGCCTGTACCCCTACGAGGGCAACTACTCCACCTACCTGGAGAAGAAGGGCGAGCGGCTCGCCGTCCAGGGAAGGAAGGACGCCAAGCTCGCCCGGCGCCTGAAGGACGAGCTCGAGTGGGTGCGGCAGAACGCCAAGGGGCGCCAGACCAAGTCGAAGTCGCGCCTGAACCGTTACGAGGAGATGGCCGCCGAGGCGGAGCGCACGAAGAAGCTCGACTTCGAGGAGATCCAGATCCCGCCGGGCCCGCGCCTGGGCAGCCAGGTCATCGAGGTGCAGAAGCTGAAGAAGGGCTTTGGTGACCGCATCCTCATCAACGACCTGTCGTTCACGCTCCCGCGCAACGGTATCGTCGGCGTGATGGGGCCGAACGGCGTCGGCAAGACCACGCTGTTCAAGACCATCGTCGGGTTCGAGAAGCCCGACAACGGTGAGGCTCGGGTCGGCGACACGGTCAAGATCTCCTACGTCGACCAGGGCCGTGGCGGTCTCGACCCGACGAAGAACGTGTGGGAGCTCGTCTCCGACGGCCTCGACTACATCAAGGTGGGCAACGTCGAGATGCCCTCGCGGGCGTACGTCGGTGCCTTCGGCTTCAAGGGACCCGACCAGCAGAAGCCGGCGAAGGTGCTCTCGGGCGGTGAGCGCAACCGTCTCAACCTCGCGCTGACCCTCAAGGCGGGCGGCAACCTGCTGCTGCTCGACGAGCCGACCAACGACCTCGACGTCGAGACGCTGGGGTCGTTGGAGAACGCGCTGCTGGAGTTCCCCGGGTGCGCCGTGGTCATCAGCCACGACCGGTGGTTCCTCGACCGCGTCACCACGCACATCCTGGCGTGGGAGGGCACGGACGACGACCCCTCGCGCTGGTACTGGTTCGAGGGCAACTTCGAGTCCTACGAGGAGAACAAGATCGAGCGCCTCGGCATCGACGCAGCCCGACCCCACCGGGTGACGTACCGCAAGCTCACCCGCGAATGAGCGCGAGACGACGGGTGGGAGCGCGATGAGCCGACTCACTCGGCTGTGGGAGAGCTTCTGGTTCCTGCCCGCCCTGCTGTGCCTGCTCGCCGCTGTCCTCGCCGAGGGTCTGGTGACCCTCGACGAGCAGGTGCTGGGCAGCGACGCCGGCCTGTTCGACGTCCTCTTCTACCGCGTCGGAGCGAGCGGGAGCCGCGACCTGCTGGGAGCCATCGCCGGGTCGATGCTGGCGGTGGCCTCGACGACGTTCTCGATCACGATCGCCGTCCTGGCGCTGTCGTCGTCCACCTACGGCCCGCGCCTCGTGCGCAACTTCATGACCGACCGGGGCAACCAGCTCGTGCTCGGTGTGTTCCTCTCGACGTTCCTGTACGCGCTGATGGTGCTGCGGTCGGTGCGCACCGAGGACGACAACGGCGACGGCTTCGTCCCGCACGTGGCGACGAACGTCGCGGTGCTGCTGGCCGTCGTCGCCATCGGCGTCCTCGTCTACTTCATCCACCACATCAGCGACTCCATCCAGGTCGCCACCCTCGCCCGGCGCGTCCGTGACGAGCTGAGGTCGTGCGTCGAGCAGATGTACCCGGCGCAGGCGGGCGCGGGTGTGGAAGACACCTCGCGTGCCGCCGGGCAGGCGGACCTCCCGGCCGGCCTCGAACGGGACGGGGTCGTGGTACGGGCGCCCCACCCGGGGTACGTGCAGGGCGTCGACGAGGAGGGGTTGCTCCAGCTGGCGACAGAGCGGGACCTCGTCGTCCTCCTGCGGGTGCGACCTGGTGCCTACGTCGTCGGTGGCAGCGAGGTGGCGGTGCTGTGGCCGCCCGACCGGGTCGATGACGAGGCCGGTGACGCCCTGGTGGCGACGCTGCACGTGACCGACGCGCGGACCCCCCGGCAGGACATCGAGTTCGCCGTCCAGCAGCTGGTCGAGATGGCGGTCCGCGCGCTGTCGCCCAGTACCAACGACCCGTACACGGCGATCAACGCACTCGACGACCTCTCCTCGGGGCTGGTGCTGCTCGCGACCCGGGCGACCCCGTCACCACAGCGCTACGACGACGACGAGCACCTGCGCATCGTGTCCTCGCGTCCCACCCTCGAGGACCTGCTGGACCAGGTCTTCGACGCGATGCGGCTCTACGCGGTCGAGCACCCCTCGGTGCTGCACCGCACCCTCGAGCTGGGGGAGCGGGTAGGTGGCGCGTCGAGTGACCCGAGGGTGCACGAGCGGCTGCGCCTGAACGTGCGCGTGCTCGTCGACGCCTACTCCCGCAGTGATCCCCAGCAGCACGACCTCGACCTGTTGCGACGCCGCGCCGCGCGGCTCACTGCCACCTCGCCGTGAGCGAATCCTGGGCAGGCGCAGCCTTGGTCGCCGGCGGGCAAGGCGCGTCGCTGGACGGAGCTACTCGCGCGGGACGCGCAGCATGCCCTCCTGGGCGACGGAGGCGACCAGCTCGCCGTCCGCGCTGAACATCCGACCGATACCCAGACCGCGCGCCCCGGACGCCGAGGGGCTCGACTGCACGTAGAGGAGCCACTCGTCGGCGCGCGCAGGGCGGTGCCACCACATGGCGTGGTCGAGGCTCGCGGCCTTGAAGCCCGGGGCGGCCCAGGTGATGCCGTGCCGGCGCAGGACCGACTCGAGCAGCGTGTAGTCGCTGGCGTAGCCCAGGACGGCGCGGTGCAGTAGCGGGTCGTCCGGAAGCGCTCCGACGGTACGCATCCAGACCGCCTGCCGCGCAGCCGGTTCGGGGTCGGCCTCCAGGTAGATCGGCGACTGCACGTGCCGGACGTCGATGGGCCGGTACCGCGACCAGTAGCGCGCGACCGGATGGTCGATGTGGCCGAGCAGGTCGTAGGTGGTCGGGAGCTCGTCGGGACCGGGCACGTCCGGCATCTCGTCGGCGTGGTCGAGACCGGGCGCCTCGCTCTGGAACGACGCGATCATCGAGAGGATGGGACGGTCGTGCTGCAGGGCGTGCACGCGGCGGGCCGAGAACGACCGGCCGTCGCGCAGCCGCTCGACCGCGAACGTGATCGGCTCCCGCGAGTCCCCGGGGCGCAGGAAGTAGCCGTGCATCGAGTGCACCGGACGGTCCTTCGCCACGGTGCGCCCGGCCGCGACGAGGGTCTGACCGAGCACCTGCCCGCCGTAGACGCGCCCGTGCGGCTGCGGCTGGCTGTCGCCGACGAAGACGTCCTGCCCGGCGGCGTCGAGCCCCTGCTCCCGTAGGTCGAGCACCTCGAGGAGGCCGGCGAGCAGCCTGTCGTGGTCAGGGGCTTCGCGGCCGTCGTCGAACGGCGTCGACTGGGTCTGGCTCACTCAGCTCTCCTCGTCGTCGGGGCGGGTGCCCTCGCTGGCGTCCTGCGCACCCAGCATCCGCAGCGCCAGGTCGGCGTAGATGCGCCCGAGCCGCGCCGGGGTCTCCGTGCCCGCAGGGTCGTACCAGCGGGCGACGTCGACGGCGAGGGACAGTATGGCGCGCGTGGCCTGGCGCGGGTGGGGCGGAGCCAGCGTCCCGGCGGCCACCCCGCGGCGCACCTCGTCCTCGACGAGGGTCTCCAGCTGACGCCGCAACCCGGTGACGACGACGCGGTCGGCCGGCGCGAGCGAGCGCAGCTCGTACTGCACGACCCGTGCGACCGTGTGGTGCTCGGCGTGCCACGCGACGAAGTCCGCCACCAGGGCGTGCAGCCGCCGGGGCGACCCGCCCGGCAGCGCGAGAGTGTGCTGCACAAGCCGGAGGGCGGCCTCGTGACCGACGTGCGAGAGGTGCCCGAGCAGCGCGGACTTCGACGGGTAGTGGACGTACAGCCCCGCGGGTGACAGCCCGGCCCGGGTCGCGATGTCGCGGGTCGTCGTCGCGTGGAACCCCCGCTCCGCGAACGAGTCCACCGCCGCGTTGAGCAGGCGGCGCGCGGTCGGCGACAGGTCGGGGGTGGCCTCGACCGACAGGAGACCCCGCCCCTCGACCGAGGGCTCCCGTGCGTGTTTGACAGCCGGCCTCCCGGACGGCGAGGCTGCCGTGAGCAAGCGCTTAGTCACGGCGCGACCCTACCCTCGACGACGTCCGTGGTGAACCCTGTGGAGGACCTGTGCGCCGCACCCTGTTCGACGACGAGCACGAGGCGCTGCGCGCCAGCGTCACCGAGTTCCTGGACCGCCATGCGCGCCCCCGGATGGACGAGTTCGTCGAGGCCCGGGCGCTGCCGCGCGACCTCTGGATCGAGGCCGGCAAGCAGGGACTGCTCGGGCTGATGGTGCCCGAGGAGTACGGCGGCGGTGGCACCACCGACTGGCGGTTCACCGTGGTCGTCGCCGAGGAGCTGTCGAAGGTCTCCGCCGCGGTGTCGTCGTGCATCGGCATCCACTCGGACGTCGTCGCGCCCTACCTGCTCGAGCTGACGACGCCGGAGCAGAGGGAGCGCTGGCTCCCCCGCTTCTGCTCCGGCGAGATGGTCACCGCGATCGCGATGACCGAGCCCGGAGGTGGTTCTGACCTCGCGGCACTGCGGACGACGGCGGTGCGCGACGGCGACGACTGGGTGCTGAACGGCTCGAAGACTTTCATCACCAACGGGTACAGCGCGGACCTGGTGCTGGTCGCCGCACGCACCGACGCGTCGAAGGGCGCCAAGGGCATCACCCTGTTCGCCGTCGAGACGGGGATGGAGGGGTTCACCCGCGGTCGCAAGCTCGACAAGGTCGGCCAGACCGAGTCGGACACCGCCGAGCTGTTCTTCGACAAGGTGCGGGTCCCGGCGTCCAACGTCGTCGGAGACGTCGACCGAGGCTTCATCCACATGATGGAGCGGCTGGTGCAGGAGCGGGTCGGCGCCGCGGTGAGCAACATCGCCAACGCGAGCCAGATCCTGACCGAGACGATCGCGTACATCAAGGAGCGCAAGGCCTTCGGCCAGTCTGTCGGCTCGTTCCAGCACAACAAGTTCAAGGTCGCCGAGCTGGTCACCCAGGTCGACGTCACCCAGGCGTTCGTCGACGCGTGCGTGCTGGAGCACTGTGCCGGCGAGCTCTCTGCCGTCGACGCCGCCAAGGCCAAGTGGTGGACGGCGCAGGTGCAGAACGACGTGCTTGACGAGTGCGTCCAGCTGCACGGTGGCTACGGCTACATGAACGAGTACCGCGTCGCGCGGGCCTGGCGGGACGCGCGCGTGACCAAGATCTGGGCGGGGTCGAACGAGATCATGAAGGAGCTCATCGGCCGGGACCTGGGACTGTGAGAGGCCTGGGGGGCAAGGCCGCCGTCGTCACCGGGGCCAGCAGGGGCATCGGTCTGGCCATCGCCCAGCGGCTCGTCGACGAGGGTGCGCGCGTGTGCGTGACCGCTCGCAAGCAGGACGCGTTGGACGACGCGGTCGCCCAGCTCGGGGGTCCCGACCACGCGATCGCGGTGGCGGGCAAGGCGGACGACGTCGACCACCAGCGCGCCGCCGTCGCCGCGACCGTGGGGGCGTTCGGCAGCCTCGACCTGCTCGTCAACAACACCGGGATCAACCCGGTCTACGGACCGCTCGTCGAGATTGACCTCGGTGCCGCGCGCAAGATCCTCGAGGTCAACGTGCTGTCCGCGTTGTCGTGGGTGCAGCAGGCGCACGCGGCCTGGATGGGCGAGCACGGGGGAGCGGTCGTCAACGTCTCCAGCATCGCCGGCGTCCAGCCAGCCCCCGGGATCGCCTTCTACGGCGTCAGCAAGGCGGCCCTGAGTCACCTGACGGCGTCCCTCGCCGTCGAGATGGGACCGGACGTGCGGGTGAACGCGGTCGCACCGGCGATCGTCAAGACACGGTTCGCGACGGCGTTGTACGAGGGCCGCGAGGAGGAGGTGTCCGCCTCCTACCCGCTGAAACGGCTCGGGATGCCCGACGACGTCGCCGGTGCCGTGGCCTACCTCCTGTCCTCCGACGCAGGATGGGTGACCGGCCAGACCCTCGTCATCGACGGCGGCGTCACTCAGACGGCAGGACTCGGATGACCGGGGAACCCCCTGTCCCTCAGGCCATGCAGGCGTGGCAGGTGGTGAGCCACGGCGCACCGGCGCAGAGCCTCGAGCTGCGCGAGGTCGGCGTCCCGACGCCCGGGCCTGACCAGGTGCTCGTCCGTGTCCAGGCCGCGGCGCTGAACTTCCCCGACGTGCTGCTGGTTGCGGGCCGGTATCAGGTCCGGCCCGAGCTGCCGTTCACGCCGGGCATCGAGATGTGCGGCACCGTCGCCGCCGCGGGCGGAGCCGACGGGGACCACCTCGTCGGACGCCGGGTCGTCGGCATGACTGCGATGCCCCACGGTTCGCTGGCGCCGTACGCGATCGCCCCGGCCGCCATGGTCTTCGACGCGCCGGAGCCGCTGGACGACGCCGAGGCCGCCTCCCTCTACGTCGGCTACCAGACGGGTTGGTTTGGTCTGCACCGCCGCGCCGGCCTGCGTGCGGGCGAGACGCTGCTGGTGCACGCTGCCGCCGGTGGGGTCGGCAGCGCCGCCGTCCAGCTGGGCAAGGCCGCCGGCGCGCGTGTGGTCGGCGTGGTCGGCAGCGCCGCCAAGGCCGAGGTCGCCCGCGCGATGGGGGCCGACCTCGTCGTCGACCGCTCCGCCGGCGACCTCGTGCCGGCGCTGAAGGAGGGGCTGGGACCCGGCGGCGCCGACGTGGTCTACGACCCGGTCGGTGGCGACGCGTTCGCCGCCTCCACCAAGGTCATCGCGTTCGAGGGTCGCATCGTCGTGGTGGGGTTTGCGAGCGGTCAGATCGCCCAGGCGGCCACCAACCACGCGCTGGTCAAGAACTACGGGGTGCTCGGACTGCACTGGGGCGCCTACCAGACCCGGGCACCGCAGCTGGTCCGGCAGGCGCACGACGAGATCACCGCGCTCTGCGACCGCGGCCTGGTGCGTCCGCACGTCTCCCAACGTCTGCCGTTGGGCGGCGCGGTGGCGGGGCTCGACGACCTGGCGGCTGGTCGGACGACGGGTCGTGTCGTCGTCGAGGTGGACGGTAGTGGCTGAACGGTTCGACCTCGCCGGTTCCGGCGTCGTCGTGACCGGAGGTGCGTCCGGGATCGGGGCCGCCCTGGCCTGTTCCTTCGCGGGGCGCGGCGCCCGGGTGGTGGTCAGCGACCTGGACGGCGAGGGTGCCGCGCGCGTCGCGGACGAGGTCGGCGGGACGGCAGTCACCACCGACGTCTCGGATGCCGTCGCCGTCACCGACCTCGTGGAGCGAGCACGCGCCCTGCTCGGTGAGGTGGACCTGTTCTGCGCCAACGCCGGCGTGGCCGTCGGCGGCGGAGTCGAGGGGAGCGGGGCCGCGATGCCCACGGACTGGACCCGTGCGCTCGACGTCAACGTCATGGCGCACGTCTGGGCCGCCCAGGCGCTGCTGCCGGGGTGGCTCGAGCGGCGCCGCGGCCACTTCCTGTCCACCGTCTCCGCGGCCGGCGTCCTGACGATGCTCGGCAGCGCACCCTACGCGGTCAGCAAGCACGGTGCCCTCGCGTTCGCCGAGTGGCTGCGCGCGACCTACGACCACCGCGGGATCACGGTGCAGGCGCTGTGCCCGATGGGTGTGCGCACGCCGCTGCTCGAGGGCGCCGGTGCGCTGGGCCGTGTGCTGCTCGAGCCCGGCGCGGTCGGCGTCGAGACCGTCACCGCGTCCGTGCTCGATGCCCTGGACGACGGTCGCTTCCTCGTGCTCCCGCACCCCGAGGTGGCACAGCACGAGCAGGCCCGCGCCGCCGACCGGGACGCCTGGCTCGACGGCATGAACCGCCTGCAGCGCAAGCTCGAGTCACCCCCACCCCCGTGATCAAGGACTTCGCGTCGTCCTGTCACGGCGTGGAGTCCTTGATCACC
>JBBSNO010000126.1:0-8153 GCA_038232615.1 Actinomycetales bacterium | reverse complement strand
CGGCGCTCAGCGGCGCCGCCCGCGCGCGGCCGGGGGTCCTCGCAGCGCTGGCGGGCGTCGGGTTCGGGTTCGCGCTGTACCTGATCGGCCGCGGCGCGGAGTCGTCGACGTTGATGACCCTGGTGGGCATGCGCGCCACCAGCGTGGCCGCCTTCGTGGTCGTCGCGGTGGTGCTGCGGACGTCGGGGGGCGTGGGCCGGCGCGACGTCCCGGCGCTCGCTGCCATCGGCGTGGCCGACGCCGGGGCGAACCTCGCGTTCGGGGTCGCCAGCACGCTGGGCCTGGTCAGCGTCACGGCGGTGCTCGCCTCGTTGTACCCCGTGGTCACGGTGCTGCTCGCCCGGTTCGTGCTGAGAGAACGGCTGGGGACTGTGCAGCAGGCGGGTGTCGTCGCGGCACTGGGCGGCGTCGTCCTGCTGTCGGTCGGATGAGCCGCGCGTGACACGATCGCGCGGTGTCCCAGGCCCCTGACCCCGCTGCCGATTCCGCTGCCGCGCTGCGGGACAGCGCGCTGCTGAGGGCGTACCGCGGCGAGAGCGTGCCGTACACCCCCGTGTGGTTCATGCGCCAGGCGGGCCGTTCCCTGCCCGAGTACCGGGCCGCTCGGCAGGGGACCACGATGCTCGGGTCGTGCCGTCGTCCCGATCTCGTGACCGAGATCACCCTGCAGCCGGTACGTCGTTACGGCGTCGACGCCGCGATCCTGTACTCCGACATCGTCGTGCCGCTGCACGCTGCGGGTGTCGACCTCGACGTCGTCCCCGGCACGGGTCCGGTGATCGCCTCACCGGTGCGGACGGCGTCCGACGTGGAGGCGTTGCCTCCCCTCGACCCGGCCCAGGTGGACGACGTCGCCGAGTCGGTGCGACTGGTGGTGCGGGAGCTGGGAGCGACGCCGCTGATCGGGTTCGCCGGCGCACCGTTCACGCTCGCCAGCTACCTGGTGGAGGGCGGACCCAGCAAGAACCACGAGCGCACCAAGGCTCTGCTGTACGGCGACCCCGGTCTGTGGGACGCGCTGATGTCGCGGCTGGCGAGCGTGGCGACGACGTTCCTGCGCGTGCAGGTCGAGGCGGGAGCGAGCGCTGTCCAGCTCTTCGACTCGTGGGTGGGGGCGTTACCGGCCGCCGACTACGTGCGCTTCGTGCAGCCCCACTCCGCCGCAGTTCTCGCGGGCGTCGCGGACCTCGGTGTGCCGCGCGTCCACTTCGGCGTCGGCACGGGTGAGCTGCTCGCGGAGATGGGGGACGCCGGTGCTGACGTCGTCGGCGTCGACTTCCGCGTTCCGCTCGACGAGGCGGTCCGTCGGATCGGGCCGGGGTACTCGGTGCAGGGCAACCTCGACCCGGCGTTGCTGTTCGCGCCCTGGTCGGCGGTCGAGCCGCGGGTGCTGTCGACGCTGGAGGCCGGCCGGGCGGCGCGTGGGCACGTGTTCAACCTCGGGCACGGCGTCCTGCCGACCACCGACCCCGACATGCTGCACCGCGTCGTCGACCTCGTGCACTCCGCCAGCGCCGTCTGACGGTGGCGGCTCAGCAGGCCGAGCACCACGTCGTCGCAGGGGCTCTCGTGACCGGCGACCGAGTGCTGCTCGGGCACCGGAGCCCTTCTCGGCGCTCTGGGTGATGACGCCCGTGGTGACGCCGAACGGGTGTGATCACACCACCTGCGGCGTCATCATGGGCGGCTTCACCGCTGTCCGGGGTCCTTGCGGCCGACGGGCGGGTTGCTTCGCAGCCGAATCTCGGTGGACGGCGAACCGCCTGGACCGAGACGGTGGGCGACATGTCGCTCTCGCTGCACGAGAGGTGACCCGCAGTCGACCGAGGTCCGGGCCTTCCTCGACGAGTCCCGTCGGACCTACCTCACGTACCTGCGTCGCTACCTGGGGGGGTGTCTTCGCCTTGCGTGCAGCACGCTGAACCATGCGGAGCCGTAGGGACGCCCGCACTGGCGGGTGGCTGCCTCCGCGCCGGATGTCAGACAGTCTGATGCCGTGCGGACGATGCGCGCGCGGGCGTCGAGCTGGCCGGCGACCGGAACCGGGCGGGACGCGCAGCATTCCTCGACAAGGTCGTCGAGACGCTGCCGGTGTAGCTGTACGACCTTGCGACGGCGGAGGTCCATGGACGCCTCCTGGCGCACGTCCACCGCGGCGGGTCCAGGCGTGGAGCGCACGACCTGATCATCGCCGCGACGGCGATCTCCACCAGGCGCACCACTCTCACGACCGACCGAAGCGCACGCTTCGCCGATCTCCCCGGCGTCGACGCCCTGGTGGTGGCCTGAACGGCGGTAGGCCCACGCCAGGTGTCAGGGCGCGGTCAGGGCAAGGCGGTCGCGACGCACGCGACGGCGCCACACCACGAGGGGCACGGCGACGGTGGCGGCGACGACCACGAACGGGAACAGCGCACCCAGCACGGTCAGCAGGACGACGGTGCTCGCGGTCAGGGCGTCCCAGCCGGAGGCCAGCCCGGCGAGGAACCCGTTCCCGTCGGCTGTGTCCGTCACCTCGGCCGTCCGCAGCACCGCGGTGACGGTGGCCATCGCGGCGCGACCGGCGAGTGCCTGCTGCTGGGCGGTGACCGACTCCAGGTCGGCCTCTCGCTCGGACAGCTCGGACTCCAGCTGGACGACGTCCGACAACGACGTCGCCTCCCCGAGCAGGGCACGGACCCGGTCCACGCTGGCGGACTGCGTCGCGATCCTGCTCTCCAGGTCCACCAGTGCCGTCTCCACCTCGGTCTCCGTCGACCAGCGGCCGAGCTCGACACCGAGCTGCGCGAAGGCGTCCATCACCTCCAGCATCGACGCCTGGGGCACCCGGACGACGATGCGCGCCTCGCCTGGACCGCTGAGCACCGGGGGCGCCACGAAGTCGTCACCGAACCCGTCGGAGTAGGTGGCGGACGGGCTGCTGAGGCCGATGCTCTCGTCGGAGACATAGCCCTGCAACGCGTCGGTGACGTCACGCACCTGTCCGGCCGCCTTGGTCAGGTCGTCCACCTCGACCGTGACCGAGCCGCGCCTGATCCGCCGTGGCTCGCCCGCCGCCGCGACGTCGACGTCCACGATGCCGACGGATGGCCCTTCGCCGCTGCCGGCCTCGTCCCCAGCGCCCCCGGGCGCCGAGCCGCCGCCTTGCGCCCCGACGACGCCACCGCCACCGCCACCGTCCTCGCTCATCGTGTCCGCGCCGCCGCTGCACCCGACCAGCAGGAGCGCCAGGACGACGGCGAAGACGGCGAGGACTGCCGGCGCTGGTGGGTGCGATCGACGGGTGCTCGACATGGTGTCCTCCAGGGTGGGCGGTCGGTGCGGTGCTCGAGGTGTCGGCGATCGGATGTCCGAACGTGGCTCGCGGTTCCACCCGGCAGGTCGCGGTCGGGTCTCGATCCGACAACGGACGTGCGAGGCTGGCGCGTGTGATTAGCAGCGGCTCGCGACCGCCCGTCGTCGTGGTCGGCGGTGGCATCAGCGGGCTCGCCGCCGCGTACCGGCTCGTGACGAGCGCCGGCGCCCCCCAGGTCGTGCTGCTCGAGCAGGCCCCGCGCACCGGCGGTGTGCTGCGCCGCCAGCCGTTCGCGGTGGGCTCCGACGAGTTCCATCTCGATGTCGGTGCCGAGGCGCTCCTGGCCCGGCGTCCGGAGGCCACCGACCTGCTGCACGAGATCGGCCTCGGGGACGACGTCGTGCACCCGGTCACCAGCCGGGCCGCGATCTGGTCGCGAGGGTGCCTCCACCCGATGCCGGCCGGAACCGTGATGGGCGTGCCCGGTGACCCCGACGCCTTGCGGGGGCTGCTGTCCGGCGACGAGGTCGAGGCCGTCGCCGCCGAAGCCGACCGCACGCACGAGCCGGTGGCCGGCGACGTCGACGTCGCGTCGTGGGTGGCGGGCCGGGTCGGGCAGGCGGTCGTGGACCGCCTCGTGGAACCGTTGCTCGGTGGCGTCTACGCCGGCCACGCGGCGAGGTTGTCCCTGCGCGCCACGGTGCCCGCCCTGTGGCCGGTCGCCCGTGACGGGACCGGCCTGCTCGAGGCCGTGCGGCGCGCGAAGCCGGCCGGGACCGCGGCCGGAGACGACGGTGCCGCTCCCGTGTTCGCCGGGGTACGTGGCGGGGTGGGGCGGCTCGCGGAGACCCTGCACGCGCAGCTGGTGGAACGGGGCACGCGCGTGCTCACCGGCGCGTGCGTGCAGCGGCTGGAACGTCGCGGCGAGGGGTGGGCGCTTCACCTGGGGCCGGCGGGACGAGGCGACGTCATCGAGGCCTCAGCCGTCGTCCTCGCCGTCCCTGCGCAGCGGGCCGCGCGCCTCCTGTCCGCCGAGTCCCCTTCTGCCGCAACCCTTCTGGGCGAGGTGGCGTCGTCCAGCATGGCCGTGTGCACGGTGGTCACCGAGGCCGGGACGCTCGACGGGCTCGACCTGTCGGGGGTGCTGGTGCCGCCCGTGGAGGACCGGCTGGTCAAGGCCGTGACGTTCTCGAGCCGCAAGTGGGCCTGGGTGGCCGAAGCCGCCGGCGGCCGCGACGTGCTGCGGATGTCGGTGGGACGGTCGGGCGAGGAGCAGGTGCTCCAGCGGCCGGACGACGACCTGCTGGCACTGGCCGTGCGTGACGTCGAGCACCTGCTGGCGCGCCCCGTGCCCGTCGTGGCGTCGACGGTGACGCGGTGGGGTGGCGCGCTTCCGCAGTACGAGGTCGGGCACGTCGAGCGCGTTGTGCAGGTGCGCGAACACGTCTCGCTCCTGCCGGGCATCGCGCTCGCCGGCTCGACCTACGACGGGCTCGGCGTCCCGGCGTGCATCGCCGGCGCCGACCGCGCGGTCGCGGAGGTGCTGGCAGCTGGTGCCTGACCCGGCTGCGCACCGGACCGGCTGAGAGGATGGGCCCATGACGCAAGAGCAGGCCACCACGAGAGCCAGCGCACGGGACATCAACGACACGGTCCGCTACACGATGTGGTCCGTCTTCGCCGTCCGCGACACGGTCGAGGGCGAGCGCGCCGAGCTGGTCACCGAGGTCGAGGCGCTGCTCGCCGAGCTGGAGACGGACGGCGTCGTCGTCCGCGGTTTCTACGACCTGGCTGGTCTGCGCGCTGACGCCGACCTGATGGTGTGGTGGCACGCGTCTTCCGTGGAGGCGGTGCAGAAGGCGTACCGGCGGCTGCGTCGGACCACCCTGGGGCGCTCACTGCTGCCGGTCTGGTCGAACGTCGCCGTGCACCGACCGGCCGAGTTCAACAAGGGCCACGTGCCGGCGTTCATGGCGGGGGAGGAGCCGCGGGCCTACATCTGCGTCTACCCGTTCGTGCGTTCCTACGACTGGTACCTCCTGGAGGACGACGAGCGGCGCAGGATGCTCGTCGAGCACGGGATGGCTGCGCGCACCTACCCCGACGTCCGGGCGAACACGGTGTCGTCCTTCGCGCTCGGCGACTACGAGTGGGTGCTGGCGTTCGAGGCCGACGAGCTGCACCGCATCGTCGACCTGATGCGCGACCTGCGCGCCACGGACGCGCGCCGGCACGTCCGCGAGGAGGTCCCGTTCTACACCGGGCCGCGCGTGCCGCTCGCCGACCTGGTCGCCGGGCTGCCCTAGGCGGGCGGCGCGTCCAGCCAGGTCAGCAGGCGCACGGTGGTGCCGTCCCCCCCGGACCGCAGCTGGACCAGGTCGCAGAGCTGGTTCGCCAGCCATACCCCCCGGCCACCCTCCTGCGTCGGGCAGGGCCAGGTGCGTCCCACCATCGCGTCCGTGATCACACCGCGGTCGCGCACCTCGCAGACCAGGGCGCCGTCGGCGGTCCAGGTGCGCAGCCACCCCTGCCCTCCGCCGTGCCGCACGCTGTTGGTGGCGATCTCGTGCACGCCCAGGACGAGTGCGGTCGCCCGGTCGTCGTCCACCCCGGCCGCGGCGGCGGCCCCGCGCACGGTGTCGCGGACGACGGCGTAGTCCGAGCTGCCGAAGGGCTGGGCCGACTGGGCAGTAGCCGACCCACCGACGGGGGCGGAGAAGAGGTCGTCGACGAGCCCAGCGCCGGTGTAATCGGTGCTGCCGCGGTAGACGTCGCCGTCCAGGTACGTCGGGTGGCTACGCCGGGCCTGCGCCAGCACGTCGTCGTCGAGCGTGGCGACGTCGTAGGGGCAGCGCAACCACAGCGGCGTGTCCACCCCGACCGCCATGTTCAGCAGCGCCTCGTGCAACTGGCACTCCGCGACCTCGGCCTCGCGCCGACCGGCCCAGATCGGTTCACCCACTCCCCGCAGCGGCCGGCCCTCGGCGCCGAACGCGTCGACGAAACCGCGCCACGCGGGGATGATGCTGGCCGGGTTCCGCCCGAGCGCGGCCATGTCGACGAACCACACGCCGTCGCCGTCGGCGCCGAGGGCGTCGCGGACGGGCTCCAGGCGCTCGGGCACCAGCGCGACCATGGCTGGCTGGCCCGCGGCGACGCCCTCGCGCACGAAGGCGGCCGTGCCGGCGACGAGCTCCTCGCCGGAGTACAGGTACGCCTCGTGCCTGAAGCTGTCGTGCGCCCGCGCTGTCGCCTCGTCCAGCGTCCGCGTCATCCCGGCTGCCTCCCGTGGGTCCCCAAGGGGCATGCTAGACCTGATGGGGGTCATCTGGTAAAGAATTGGTCAAAGCACGGCGAAGGTCTCAGGTCTCGCGCAGGTCGTGGTCCGCGTCGCCGCGCCCGGCTGCGGTCGGGTCGGGCTCCGGCTGCTCCTGCCCGAGCCGGTCGTCGATCGACTCCCGTCCGGCCTCCTCGCTGGGCGTGTACCCCTGCGTGCTGGCGACGCTGGGGGTCTGCGGCGCCTCCCAGCCGTCGTCGCCGGACTCGCGGACCAGGCCGTCCGTCACGAGGGCGCCCGGGTCGTCCGGTTCGTCCAGGGACTCCCCGGCATCCGCCAGGTCACGGTCCTCGACGAGCGGGTCGTCGATCGGGTCGGCCGGCTCGGGCAGCTGTTCGGTCATGCGCCCCACTGTGTCGAACGCCCGGGATGTGCGCATCCGCAGGGTTGGGACACCCGGGTCGAGGGGTGTGCGGGCGGGGCAGGCTGACGCGGGACCGCGCCGCATCGGCACGTGGGGTATGCCGTCCTCGAGGAACTGCGGCCCGGTGGGCTCGAACCCGAAACGGGCGTAGAAGCCCGTCAGGTGGGCCTGGGCGTCGAGCACCAGCGGCGCGGACCCCTCGTGGCCCACGACCTCTGCCACCAACCGGGCCGACAACCCGCTACCCCGGACGTCGGGACGCGTGACGACGCGGCCGATGCGGCGGACGCCGCCGGTGTCGTCCAGCACCCTGAGGTACGCCGATACGCCCACGGAGTCGGTGGTCCAGACGTGCTCGGTCCCCGGCTCGGTGTCCCGGCCGTCGAGCTCGGGATAGGCGCACGCCTGTTCGACCACGAAGACGTCGACCCGCAGACGCACGAGGTCGTGGAGCACCTGCGGGTCGAGATCCGCCCAGTGCGAGCGGTGGACGGTCACGTCTGTTCTGATGCCTCGTCGGCGGGCTGGAGGGTCAGCGAGATCGAGTTGATGCAGTAGCGCTGGTCGGTCGGCGTGCCGTAGCCCTCGCCCTCGAACACGTGGCCGAGGTGCGAACCGCAGGTGGCGCAGCGGGCCTCGACGCGCTTCATGCCCATCGCGCGGTCCTCGATGTACTCCACCCGGTCCTGCGCCAGGGGGGCGTAGAACGACGGCCACCCGCAGTGCGAGTCGAACTTGGTCTCGCTGCGGAACAGCTCGGTGCCGCAGGCACGGCAGGCGTAGACGCCGACGGACTTGGCGTCGGTGTACTGACCCACGTAGGGGCGCTCGGTGCCCGCCTCGCGCAGCACCTGATACTCGGCCGGGGTGAGCTGCTCGCGCCACTCGGCGTCGCTCTTGGCGACGGGGTAGGACTTGTCGGTCGGCTTCATCTTCTGTGACCACCTCATGTCGGTGTCAACCACGGCGGCGCGGATGACGTTCCCGGACCGCGATGACGCGACGGTGACGTGTGCTCTCGGGGCGCTGCTCAGACCCTGATTTTGCAGCGGGGTGCCGTGGGCTCCTGATTCCTTGATCATTTCGGCGGTTGGGGTTGTCCTGAGGTCGCCGGTGCTTTTGGAAGGGGTGGTCGAAAGAGGCGAACTGACCTTGAT
>JBBSNO010000125.1:0-8200 GCA_038232615.1 Actinomycetales bacterium | reverse complement strand
GCGCCGCGTCGAGCAGGGCCTGCAGGTTGGTGCCGGCGCCGGAGACGAGCACGACGAGCCGGGCGGGAGACTGCGGGCGCGTGGGGGTCGCCCTCGCGTCCGCGCTCACGGTCGGAGACGATAGCCACCACAGCACGTGACGCGAGCGGGAGGGCAGGGCCGTGGGGAACCCGTACGCACCGCCCGACGAGCGGCCTGCCACCGACTCTCCGCCGTCCGGTCAGCTGACCGCGCCGTCCGGGCAGCAGGCCCCACCGTCCGGGCACCAGGCCACGCCGTCCGACGTCCGACCGCCCGGATCCGCACACGACGCTCCGCCGCCACGGCTCGCGTCCGACCCGGCGCAGAGCAAGCAGGCCGCTCGATGGCTCGGCCGCTTCGCGCTGCTGGTGTTCGCGTCCCTGGTGGCGACGGGGTTGCCGTTGCCGTGGCAGGCAGGCGCGCTGGCGTTCTCGTTGCCGGCCATGGTCGTCGGAGCGCTGGCGCTGAGGGCGATCATCCAGGCCCGGATGCGACGCCTCGCGGCGGTCATGCTCGGCGCCGGGCTGACGATGACGGCTTTCATGGTGCTCGGGCAGATCGGTCTGCTGGCGCTGTGGCCCGTGCAGCAGGACCTGCAGGAGTGTCGCGAGCGCGCCTTGACCCTGTCCGCGCAGGAACAGTGTCAGAGCGACTTCGAGGAGCGCGTCGCGGAGCTGACGAACCTCCCCACCCGCGACAGCTGACCGCGGGACGCGACGACGAGGCCCGACGGTCTCGTCGACCGCTTCGGCACCAGCAGGACGGCGGCCAGGCAGCCGGCGGCGACCTCGGCGGCCACCGCGCCGGCGACCAGGCTCGCGGACGGGCCGATCTCGGCCATCCGCCCCGGGCCCACCGGCCCCGACCCCAGCCACGCCAGAACCCCGGCGACCAACCCGGACAGGGCCCCGACGGCCAGGACGTCGACCAGCTCGCTGCGCCGCGACCGGACCTCGTCCGCCGGGCCGGGAGACCGGCGCAGGAACCAGCCTGCGAGCACGCCCGCGAGCACCGGTACCGCGACGACGAGAACCAGCGCCCCGTGGTGGGTGCCCGGCTCCGGCAACCCACCCAGCAGCGGGAGCGCCGGCAGGGGTCCCAGGACGGTGGCTGCCGGGGTCACCGACGAGCCGGCGCCGACCGCGAACCCGGGTCCGGCCAGCCACGCGGCACCCCAGATCACCGTGACGGGCACCAGCGCGAGCTGGGTCAGCGTCAGGCCGAGGCCGCCGAACCCGCCCGGGTCCAGCGCCTGGTGCAGCGCCAGGACGCGGTCGTAGCCCGTCACGAGCGCAAAGGCTGTGACGAGCGCCCCCGCGGCCAGCCAGCTGCACATCGCCACACCGGCGGCCGGCACGGCCCGCCGGACGGTGCCTGGGAGTCGGAGACCGTCGGCCACGACGGTCGAGGCCGAGCGCCGTGACGCCGTCAGCAGCGCTCGCACCAGCGCCGGCCCCGCGGTGAGGGCTGCGAGCGCAGCACCGCCGAGCAGCGCCTGCCCGGACAGCGGGCGGGCCTCGGGGGTCGCGGCCACGAGTCCGACGACCGCGACCAGGACGGCGTAGCAGCCGACGAAGCTGGACAGGGCGCGCACACCGGCACGGCGCAGCCCCGCGGGCGCCACGGTCCGCAGCACGAGACCCATCCGACGTCCGGCACCCCAGCACAGCAGTGCGGGCACGAACGTGAGGCCGAGGGGGACGATGCCGACGTGCCCGGCGGGGACCGCGATGCCGGTGTGGTGGGCCAGCAGCCAGCCGTCCGCACCGATGCGCAGCGCCTCGCTCCACGTCGCCGTGGTGCGGGCCGACGCCATCCACGCGCCGACGGCGGGCAGCAGCACGCACAGCAGCGAGGCGGTCGCAGCCTGCCCGGCCGAGAGGAGCCCGAGCACGAACGGGGAACGCAGCACGGGGGCAGCCAGGTCGGGCCCGGGAGGGCGGTCGGGCGCAGTTCGGGTCAGCAGGCTCATGGCCCTGCCATGGTCCTGGGTGGACGGCTCACGACCCCGTAGACACTCCGCCCCCGGTCGGGAGTTCCTTGATCGCGGGGGGAGAGTTCCTTGATCGCCGCGGTTCTGGGGTGATCAAGGAACTCCGAACTGGTGATCAAGGAACTCCGCGCGGTCGTCAGGCGGGCGGGGTCTTCATGATCTCGCGCATCAGGTCGGCGGTCTCGGACGGCGTCCGGCCCACCCTGACGCCCGCGGCCTCGAGCGCCTCCTTCTTGGCGGCAGCGGTGCCCGACGAGCCGGAGACGATAGCGCCGGCGTGGCCCATCGTCTTGCCCTCGGGCGCGGTGAACCCGGCCACGTAGCCGACGACCGGCTTCGTCACGTGCTCGGCGACGTAGGCGGCCGCGCGCTCCTCGGCGTCCCCGCCGATCTCGCCGATCATCACGATCGCGTCGGTCTCGGGGTCGTTCTGGAACGCCTCGAGGCAGTCGATGTGCGTGGTCCCGATGACCGGGTCGCCACCGATGCCGACACCGGAGGAGAAGCCGATGTCCCTCAGCTCGTACATCATCTGGTAGGTCAACGTGCCCGACTTGGAGACCAGGCCGATGCGCCCGGGGCCGGAGATGTCTGCCGGGATGATGCCCGCGTTGGCCTGGCCGGGGCTGATCAGCCCGGGGCAGTTCGGGCCGATGAGCCGCGTCGTCCCGCGGGCCTCGGCGTGTGCGAAGAACTCCGCGGTGTCCTTGACCGGCACGCCCTCGGTGATGATCACGGCCAGCCCGATGCCGGCGTCGATCGCCTCGACCACCGCTGCCTTGGTGAACGCCGGCGGGACGAAGATGACGCTGACGTCGGCTCCGGTCCTGCTCATCGCGTCGGAGACGGAGCCGAACACGGGGACGGCGGTCCCGTCGAAGTCGACGGACTCACCGGCCTTCCTCGGGTTCACCCCGCCGACGACGTTCGTGCCGGAGGCCAGCATCCGGGAGGTGTGCTTGCGTCCCTCGGAACCGGTCATCCCCTGCACGATGACCTTGCTGGCGGAGGTCAGGAAGATCGCCATCGGTTCAGGCCTCCCGGGCTGCGAGCTCGGCGGCGCGCTGGGCTGCGCCGTCCATGGTGTCGACCTGCTCGAGGTGCGGCAGCGCGGCGTCCGTGAGGATGCGGCGGCCCTCCTCGGCGTTGTTGCCGTCCAGCCGGACGACGAGGGGGTGCGTGATCTCGTCGCCGCGCTCGGAGAGCAGCGCGAAGGCCTGCACGATCCCGTCGGCGACCACGTCGCACGAGGTGATCCCGCCGAAGACGTTGACGAAGACGCTCTTGACCTGCGGGTCGCCGAGGATGATCTCGAGCCCGTTCGCCATCACCTCGGCGCTGGCGCCGCCCCCGATGTCTAGGAAGTTGGCGGGCTTCACACCACCATGGGACTCACCGGCGTACGCGACGACGTCCAGGGTGCTCATCACGAGCCCGGCGCCGTTGCCGATGATGCCGACCGAGCCGTCGAGCTTGACGTAGTTGAGGCCCTTCTCCGCGGCCTTGCGCTCGAGCGGGTCGCCCGCCTCGACATCGGTGAGGTCGGCGTGGTCGGTGTGCCGGAAGCCGGCGTTCTCGTCGACGGAGACCTTGCCGTCCAGGGCGACGACCTTCCCGTCCTCGGTCTTGACCAGGGGGTTGACCTCGACCAGCGTCGCGTCCTCCTCGCGGTAGACCGCCCAGAGCTTCTGGACGACGTCGGCGATCTGGTCGCGCACGTCGTCGGCGAAACCGGCGGCGTCGACGATCTCGGCTGCCTTCGCAGCGTCGATGCCGACGAGCGGGTCGACGGCGACCTTCGCCAGGGCCTCGGGACGCTCGACGGCGAGCTGCTCGATCTCGACACCGCCCTCGACCGACGCCATCGCGAGGTAGGTGCGGTTCGCGCGGTCGAGCAGCAGGGAGAAGTAGTACTCCTCGGCGATCTTGGCTCCCGCGGCGACCATCACGCGGTGGACCGTGTGGCCCTTGATGTCCATCCCGAGGATCGCCGCAGCGGCCTGCGCTGCCTCCTCAGGAGAGCCGGCGAGCTTGACCCCGCCCGCCTTGCCCCGGCCTCCGGTCTTCACCTGGGCCTTGACGACGACCGTGCCGCCGCCCAGGCTCTCGGCGCCGGCCCTGGCCTCCTCGACCGTGGTGGCGACCACGCCGCCGAGCACGGGAACCCCGTGCTTCTCGAACATGTCCCGTGCCTGGTACTCGAACAGGTCCACTGCCGTCCGTCCTTCGTCGTCGAAGCCTGGCGGATCGCGAGGAGCCTAGTGCCCGGCCCCACGCCGCTCGTAGCGAGGTGCTCAGCGTCACGCGCGGACCCACGGACCGCCGGAGTGAGTGCCCGCGGCCACGCGCAGCACGTCCTCGCGCTCTCGCCTCCGGACCTGAGCCCCGCCCGAGTGTCCCGCTCCGGTGCGACACGCCGGTGTGTCGCACCGGAGCCGGACACTCGGCGCGTCAGCCCGCGGCGACGTTCTCGCGGATCCAGTCGACGATGGCCTGGGTCGGTGTGCCGGGCGTGAACACCCGTGCGACGCCGACCTGCTCGAGCTCGGCGATGTCACCGGCAGGGATGATGCCACCACCGAAGACGACGATGTCCCGTGCGTCGCGCTCGTCGAGGAGCTTCAGCACCCTGGCGAACAACGTCATGTGGGCACCGGAGAGCACGGACAGCCCGATGCAGTCGGCGTCCTCCGCGATCGCTGCCTCGACGATCTGCTCGGGGCTCTGGTGCAGGCCGGTGTAGACGACCTCCATGCCCGCGTCACGCAGCGCACGCGCCACGACCTTGGCGCCGCGGTCGTGCCCGTCGAGGCCGGGCTTGGCCACCACGACACGGATCGGACTCTCGGACGCCATGCAGCGGAGCGTACCCACAGGGCGGACCGCGGTGCTCAGCCCCCCGAACAGCGACGAGGCGCGCACGAGCGTCTGGTAGACGCCGTAGGCGAGCGGGACGCCGACGATGGCCAGACGTGCTGGGTCCGTCGGGTCGTAGCCTGCGTCGTACAGGCGCAGCAGCTGGGTCGAGACGGGGCTGGCGATCAGCGCGCCGCCGCCGAAGCCCGTGATCGCCATCCCGGTCGCCAGCCCAGGCCGGTCGCGGCGAGCACCATCGCCTTGCGCGGACCGCTGCGGTCCACCCAGGTGCCGCCGATCGCGGCGGAGACCCCCAGCATGACGATCGCGATCGAGAAGATGATGCCGATCTGGGTCAGGCCCGTGTCGAAGTGGGCGACCAAAGCGTTCTTGTACACGCTGGTCGCGTACGCCTGACCGATGGACAGGTGGACCGCCAACGCGGCCGGGGGGATGAGCCAGCGACTGAAGCCCGGCCCTGCGACCGTCCGTTCCCTGTCCAGGATCGATGCCATGCCGGAAAACTCCTTGGGGTACCGGGGTGACGCGCGTCACCACGTTCGTAGTCGATCTGTCCCGTTCCCGCCCGGTCAGGACATCCCGGCGTCGATGTACGTCAATCAGCACGGTGAACGGTCCGGTGTTGGCGCGGTGGGTCACGAACCGGGCACGAAGCCCGCCCAGCGACCTGCACGGCAGGACGCCTCCGGTTCTCGTTGCTACCGTCGCGGACCCGGGACGACCAGGAGGCAGTGTGGCCGACCCCAGCGGGACCGCGCGGGCGCTGAGCGCCGTCCCGGCACGCCCGCCCGCTTCCGGCCCGGTCGGTCGCCTGCTGTCGGGCCCACGTGGCCGCGCCGCTGCGGCGGCGCGACGCACCCGCTCCGTCGCGGATGGCGCCGCTCTCACCGCCCGCTCGGTGCTGACGCCCGCAGGCCTTGCCGGCATCGCGGTCGAAGCTGCCTGGTGCGCCGCCCACCTCGCCGTCTACCCACTCGGCGTGCTCGGGGAGAGGAACGCGGAACGGAACACCTACGGGCTGGAGGGGCTCGCGCCGATGCAGCGGGGGCTGGTCATCGGGGACGTCGAGGCAGCCGGGACGCCGATCCTGCTCGTGCACGGGATGGTCGACAACCGCTCGATCTTCACCGTCCTGCGCCGGGGGCTGCGCCGTCGCGGTTTCGGCCGCGTGCTGTCGACCAACTACTCCCCCGCCACCAACGACGTCCGCACGACTGCTGCTGACCTCGCCGCGCAAGTCGAGGTGCTGGTGGCCGAGTCGGGCTACGAGCGCATCCACGTCGTGGGCCACAGCCTGGGCGGCCTCATCGCCCGCTACTACGTGCAGCGGCTCGGCGGCGACGAGCGGGTGCACACCCTCGTGACCATGGGAACCCCGCACGCAGGCACCCTGCCCGCCTACCTGTGGCCTGCCGAGCTGTGCCGGCAGCTGCGGCCGGGAAGCGACCTGTACGCCGAGCTGGAGCAGCCCGCGCCGGGGTGCCGCACCCGCTTCATCGTCTACTGGTCGGACCTGGACCAGATGATCGTGCCCAAGCGCAACGCGCGGCTCGACCACCCGGACATCGCGCGCCGCAACATCCTGGTCCGCAGCGTCGGTCACATGTCCTTGCCGATCCAGCCTCGCCTGGCGCGGGAGATCTCCGACGCCCTGAGCCAGCTGCACGCCGACGGCTCGACGATGACCCAGGGCGTCACACCGCTCGTCGCGGCGCCTCCGACCAGCAGGGCGCGAAAACGTTCTCGCACAGCGCCGCCGGGACGGGCCCGCACAGGACCCACCGGCAAGTCCGTGGACCGCCCAGCGGCTTCCCACGAGCGAGACCTCTGACGCCGCCGACTCTCGCAGGGACGCACCATACGAACCCATGGACCTACGTGGGTGGCTCCTGCGTCATGGCGCCGTAGAGGACACGCAGCGCCTGAGGGTCGGGCTCCTCGCCGTGCACGACGGTGAGGATGACGGCGGGTGTACACCATTCCTGCCGGGTCGGCCGGGCGACCACCCGGCAGACCTACGAGCATCGTCCGGTTCTGGTCGACGTCCTTGTACTTCTTCGCGACCCGGTTCACCCCCCACCGCGCCTCGGGGACGGCGTCGGTCACCAGGGCAGCCAGGTAGCAGCCCATCGCGTCGATGAGCCACAGCGCGCCGTCGCTCAGGTACGGGTTCGGTCGCTCGGGGTCGTACCAGGGCGGGCGCCCGGGCACGTCGACCGCTGGGCCGCCCGGCTCTCCCAGACGGCGCAGCAACCACTCCCAGGCCGGCCCGCGACACGCTGGCGAGCCGTCCACCGCCGCCGCTGAGCCACCCGTCCTGCTCACCTCGAGGCAGAGCCAGGCGACGCGCTCGGGGCAGGCTGCGACGTAGGCATCGCGGTACTCCTGGGCGGCTGCTCTGTCGAGGACTCCGAAGTCGACCACGGCAGGTGGACGACGTACGGGATGTTGTTGCTGCGCAGGAGGTCCAGCAAGGACGGGCTCGGTCCCACTACACCGTTGCTGTCCGGGACGAAGTGCCACTCAACCCGTGCGACGGTGGTTGTGAGCGGATCCGCCCGGAGAACGACGTCCTTACGACCACGGCCAGGGTGACGACGATGCTTCGGGGCAGTCTCTGCAGCAACATGGCGCTCCACGCCTTTCGAGGCAGGGCCCGTCGTTGCTGTCTCGCCGCGCGTGCCCCCCGGACGTTCGCGGGGGAGTCAAGCACGCGTCGTTCTTCGGCGACGGCCTTTTGCGACTACCCGTCACCGGCCGTGCGGTGAGCAGCGTGTTCCTCTCGCGAGCTCAGCCTGGCTCGCTCAGGCCTGCTCGCCTCCCCGCGGGGCACCACGTCGTCCGTGGGTCAGAGCTTCTCGACGGGCGCGTACCGCAGCAGCAGCCGTTTCGTGCCCTCGTCTCGGAAGTCCACATGGGCGACGGTGGAGTCGCCCGTGCCCTCGACGCGGACGACCGTGCCCATCCCGAAGGTGTCGTGCGTGACCCGGTCACCGGACTCCAGGTGCAGGATCTCGCGCGTACCCGGTGAGCGGACGCCGGGCCGCTGGGCGAGCCGGGAGACGGCCGGGGTCGACGACGGCCGCGTCGCGGTGGACTCGCTGCGCCGCCAGTCGACGAGGTGCTCGGGGATCTCGTCGAGGAACCGGCTCGCGGGGTTGTACTGCGGCTGGCCCCACGCGCTGCGCACCGCCGCCCTCGACAGGTACAGCCGCTGCCGGGCCCGCGTGACACCGACGTAGGCGAGGCGACGCTCCTCGGCCAGCTCGGTCGGGTCGGCCAGGGAGCGCATGTGCGGGAACGTCCCGT
>JBBSNO010000124.1:0-8209 GCA_038232615.1 Actinomycetales bacterium | reverse complement strand
CGACGTACCGGTCTGTCACCACCACCGCGCCGCGCGCGAGGGCGGGCCGGACGACGGTCGCGACGTGGTGGGCGCGGTCGGCGGCGTAGAGCAGCGCCTCGGCCCGGGCATCGAGGTGGTCACCGTGCAGGACCAGCTCACGGATCCGGGCGCCGGCCTCGGTGGCACCCGGTTCCCTCGTGACGACGACCACGTGGCCCAGCTCGTCGGCCAGCCACGCGCGCAGCAGCTCTGCCTGCGTGGACTTGCCTGCGCCGTCGCCACCCTCCAGGGCCACGAAGAAGCCCACATGGCCGTGGTGAGGGGTCGAGCGGGGCTGGGCCACGTGCCGGCGCTGCCACGCAGCGACGATGTCGTCCAGCAGCGGGACCCCGCGGTCGTCGTGCATCTGCCGGTAGGAGAGCACCCCGATGGCCACGGCCAGCACCGCCGCGATGAGCAGGGTCAACGAGGCGCCGTTGTACATCAGCGCGACGTCGGGCGTGAACTGGACCCGGTGCGTGCCGATCAGGGCCGCGATGGCGGGTGCGAGCGCCATCACCGCCACCAGCACGATCCGCGCCGCCGACTGCACGAAGGCGAACGTGCGCCCCCGCAGCTCGTCGGCGACCTCGAGCCCTAGCATGGTGTAGCCCGTCACCCACGCGACGCCGGCACCCGCGCCGACCCCGAGCGTGAACAGCGACGCCATCACGATGTTGGGGATCAGCGCCACGAGGGCGAGGAAGGCACCGGCCACGACGATCGACAGCCCGAACAGGCGCCAGCGGGGCAGCTCGGCGAGCAGTCGGGGACCGGCGAACATCCCGGCCGCCAGTCCCGTGAACACGCAGGCGAACAGGACGCCGTACCCGGGTTCGCCGGCCCCGAGGTCGGCCACGAAGCTCGGCGCGACGCCGATGACGAACCCGCCGGCCCCGAACGCGCCCAGCATGCCGATGACCAGCCCGCGCACGAGCTTGGTCTGCCCGACGTACTGCCAGCCCTCGACGATCGTGCGCCACACGGTCGGCCTGGTCGGCGTCCCCGCGGCGCGGTCGACCGCCGTGGGACGCCGCGGCATCTCCAGGTTCCAGATCACCACCGCCGCCACCAGGTAGGTGACCGCGTTGACATACAGGGCCAGCTCGATCGGGCCGCCGATGAAGTCCAGGACGTTGTCCAGCGCCCCGGAGACCAGCGCCAGGCCGCTGAAGAGCAGCGCGGCGAACGGGGCGCTGCCGTAGGTCGTCGCGAGGCTGACCTGGTTCGCAGCCTCCAGCCGGGCGCGCGGCACGAGGTTGGGCACCGTCGCGTCCTTGGCCGGCATCCAGAACAAGCCGATGACCTCGATCAGCACCGTGGCCACGAACAGCCACCACAGCGTCCCGATGACCGGGATCGAGGCGAACAGCCCGAACCGGAGCACGTCACCGACGACCATCGTGACCTTGCGGTCGAGGCGGTCGGCGACAGCGCCGGCGATCGGGCCGAAGAAGATCGCCGGGGCGAGGCGCAGGATGAGGACGCCGGAGACCGCCAGGTTCGCGGCCGCGTAGGACGACTCGCCGCCGAGGCTGGCGGCCAGCGCCGTCGTGGCCAGCAGGCCCAGCCAGTCACCGAAGGACGACAGCCCCAGCGAGAGCCACAGACGCCGGAACGCGGTGATCCTCAGGACCCCGCGCACGTCGTGGTCGGGGATGAAGGCCTCCCCCGGCGCCTCGCTCGAGCTGCTCACCCGGTCAGGGTAGCCACGCCAGGTGACGACGCCATGACGCCAGCCCCACCCCTCACGACGTGGTCTTCTTCGCTGCCGTCTTCTTCGCGGCTGTCTTCTTGGCCGCCGCCTTCTTCGCGGCTGTCTTCTTGGCCGCTGTCTTCTTCGCCGCTGTCTTCTTCGCGGTCGACTTCTTGGCGGCGCGCTTCTTCTTGACCGGCCCGCGGTCCCGCTTGTCCTGCAGCAGCTCGGCCGCCCGCTCCAGAGTGATCGACTCGACGGCGTCGTCGGTGCGCAGCGTCGCGTTCGTCTCGCCGTCCGTGACGTAGGGCCCGAAGCGTCCGTCCTTGACCACGACCGGCTTCTCGGACACCGGGTCGTCGCCGAGCTCGCGCAGGGGCGCCGCCGCCGTCCGACCCCGACCCCGCTTCGGCTGGGCGTAGATCGCCAGGGCCTGCTCGACGGTGACGTCGAAGATCTGCTCCTCGCTCTCCAGCGAGCGCGAGTCGGTGCCCTTCCTCAGGTACGGCCCGTACCGCCCGTTCTGTGCGGTGATCTCGTCGCCGCCCTCGGGGTCGGTGCCCACGACACGGGGCAGCGACAGCAGCCGCAACGCCTCCGGCAGCGTCACCGTCTCCACCTGCATCGAGGCGAAGAGCGACCCGGTGCTCGGCTTCACCCGGCTCTTCGGCGGGGCATCCGCTTCTTCCGGCGTCAGCACCTCGGTGACGTACGGCCCGTAGCGGCCGCTGCGGACCACGATGACCCGCCCGGTCTCCGGGTGCGTGCCCAGCTCGCGGTCTCCCTCGGCCTGGGTCTCGAGCAGCTCGCGCGCCAGCGCAACGGTCAGTTCGTCGGGGGCCACGTCGTCCGGCACGCTCGCCCGCTTCGGGTCCTCGCCCTCGGCACCCGGCACCTCCACGTACGGGCCGTAGCGACCCACGCGCAGCGTGATGCCCTCACCGATGTCGATCGAGTTGATGCCCTTGGCGTCGATGTCGCCGAGGTCGTCCACGAGCGGCTTGAGACCGGACGCCGCACCCGCCTCTCCCGAGCCGAAGTAGAAGCGCGACAGCCAT
Organism: Actinomycetales bacterium; assembly: GCA_038232615.1. Taxonomy (GTDB): domain Bacteria; phylum Actinomycetota; class Actinomycetes; order Actinomycetales; family DASROP01; genus DASROP01. The sequence continues at coordinate 5,434 of JBBSNO010000124.1, read as the reverse complement.
TGCGAGCGTTGCTCCTCACCGTCCGCGATCCGATCCAGGTCCTCCTCCATGGAGGCGGTGAAGTCGTAGTCGACGAGCCGGGCGAAGTGCTCCTCCAGCAGCCGGGTCACCGCGAACGCGATCCAGCTCGGCACGAGCGCGTTGCCCCGGTGCACCACGTACCCGCGGTCGAGGATCGTCGAGATCGTCGACGCGTACGTGGAGGGACGACCGATCCCCCGGTCCTCGAGGGCCTTGACGAGGCTGGCCTCGGTGTACCGCGGCGGCGGCGAGGTCTGGTGCCCGTCGGTCAGCAGCTCGAGGACGTCGAGGGCCTGTCCCGCGGCCATCTGCGGCAGGCGTGCCTCGGTCTCGGACTCCTCGCGGGTGCGGTCCTCGTCCCGGCCCTCCTCGTACACGGCGAGGAACCCGCGGAACGTGATCACGGTGCCGGACGCCGCGAACTCGGCGTCGCGCCTCGCCTCGCCTGCCGTGGTCGCGCCGAGCCGCACGGACGCCGTCGAGCCCTTCGCGTCGGCCATCTGGCTGGCCACGGTGCGCTTCCAGATCAGCTCGTACAGGCGGAACTCGTCCCCGCGCAGCTGCCCGGCGACCTGCGCCGGCGTCCGGAAGGAGTCACCCGACGGCCGGATCGCCTCGTGGGCCTCCTGCACGTTCTTCGACTTGCTCGCATAGGTGCGCGGGCTGTCGGGCACGAACTCCTTGCCGTACAGCTCGGCCGCCTGGCGCCGCGCGGCGCCCACCGCCTGCGTGCTCAGCGCGACGGAGTCGGTCCGCATGTAGGTGATGAAACCGTTCTCGTAGAGGCCCTGCGCGGTCCTCATCGTCTGGCGCGCCGAGAACCGCAGCTTGCGGGAGGCCTCCTGCTGCAGCGTCGACGTCGTGAACGGCGCGGCCGGACGCCGGGTGTGCGGCTTGGTCTCGACGCCGCGGACGGCGAACTCGGCGTCGCGCAAGCCCTCGACCAGCGCCGTGACGTCGACCTCGGTCAGGGGGACGGCACCCTTGGTCTTCAGCGTGCCGGAGTCGTCGAAGTCGCGGCCGGTCGCCACGCGCGCGCCGTCCACCTGCACCAGGCGCGCCCCGAAAGCCCCGGCGGCCGTGCCCTCATCGGCAGGCTCGAACCGGCCCTGGACGTCCCAGTACTCGGCGCTGCGGAACGCCATCCGCTCGCGCTCGCGCTCCACGACCAGGCGCGTCGCCACCGACTGCACACGCCCGGCCGACAGCCCGGCACGAACCTTGCGCCACAGCACCGGCGAGACCTCGTAGCCGTAGAGGCGGTCGAGGATGCGTCGGGTCTCCTGGGCGTCGACCAGGTGGGTGTCGATCTCCCGGGTGGCCTCCAGCGCCCGCTGGATCGCCTCGCGGGTGATCTCGTGGAACACCATCCGCTTCACCGGGACCTTCGGCTCCAGCGTCTCGAGCAGGTGCCACGCGATAGCCTCGCCCTCACGGTCCTCGTCCGTCGCGAGGTAGAGCTCGTCCGCGTCCTTGAGCAGCCGCTTGAGCTCGGAGACCTTCTTCTTCTTGTCGGCGTCGACGACGTAGTAGGGCGCGAAGCCGTTGTCGACGTCGACCGCGAAGCGCCCGAAGGGGCCCTTCTTCATGTCCGCGGGCAACTCGCTCGGCTGGGGCAGGTCGCGGATGTGGCCGACGCTCGCCTCGACCTCGAAACCGTCGCCGAGGTAGCCCGCGATCGTACGGGCCTTCGCCGGAGACTCGACGATGACGAGCTTGCGCCCGCCCTCGGCGACGTTCTTGGTCTTGGCCACGTCCTGCCTCTCCGCTTCCTGGTCGACCCGTCCGGCCGCCGTGCCGGACAGCCCGGCGCGAGCACGGTAACGCCTGGACCCCGGTTCGCTCGCCACCGGCTCACGTCGGCAGCAGCATCCCGTCGGCGACCAGCGACCGGACGACGGGAAGCACCTGGGCGCGGATCGCGCCCTCGCCGGCGTCCAGCAGACCCGCCAGGGCACCGGTCACCTGACCCAGCGTCAGCTCGCCGTCGCAGGCCCCACCGCCGCGGCGACCACCGTCGAGGCCTGGACCACGCGCCCGAACCCGCCACCCTGCCGCAGCAGGATCACCACCGGGTCCGCCTCTCGCCGGGCCGGTGGTGGCGCTCCTCGGTGACGTCCGCGGCGACCTGCCAGCGCCGGGCGAGCAGCGCCGTGTCGTCGCACCCGGCGAGCAGGTCGTGGGCACGCAGCGCGTCGAGAAGGTGAGGGCCGAGCGGCTGGCGAAGCGGTTCACGCCGGTCCTCGATGCGGCGCAACGTCGGCGCGCCGGCGACCGGGCGACGCAGGGTGACGACGCCGAACCCGACGGCCTCGACGCCGCGGGCCGCGAAGTCGTCCAGCCAGCGGGTCGCCAGCTCGTCGAACGCCTCGCCCTGGCCCTGCCCGCCGTCCCGGATCCAGGTGTCGGCGTACTCTGCCGGGTCGCTCACCTCGCGCTACTCGACCCACGCGTCGAGCCCGGTCCCCTCCAGCCAGCCGGCCACGCGGTCGGCCCACGACTGCCCGGCGTGGTGCTCCCAGTTCCCGAGGATCTGTGCGACACCCCCCGGGGCCAGGACGTCGGCCACCGCGCCGACGAGGTCGGCCACGAGCGCGTCGCCGGCCCGGCGCCGTCCCGGTAGGTGTAGGCGAGAACGCCCTGCTCGCGAGGTGTGATGACGAACGGAGGGTTGGAGACGACGAGGGCGAACCGTTCTCCCGCAACGGGTTCGAGCATATCGCCGTTCCGCAGGTCGAGCTCGGCGCCGGCCAGCGCGGCGTTGAGCCTCGCGAACGCTAGTGCCCGCACCGAGGTGTCGGTGGCGGTCACCGAACGGGCGTGCCGCCGCAGCGTGCAGGGCCTGGATGCCGCACCCGGTGCCGAGGTCGAGCACGCGGTCGACCTCGGGGCGGACCGTCACCTGCGCCAGCATCTGCTAGGCACCACCGACGCCGAGCACGTGCTCGGGCGGGAGCGGACCGCGCCGCGCCACCTCGGACAGGTCGGAGGCGATCCACCAGTCGACGTCCCCGAGCGCGTCGGTGGCTGCGTAGGGGCTGAGGTCCACCAGGGCGCGGACCTCGTCGTCCGGGCTCGATCCCGACGTCTCGACCAGCCCCAGGGACTGCGCCCCGGCAGCTCCCGTCGCCGGCAGCGCCCGGTCGAGGAGGCTGCGGCGTACGGGCAGGCCGAGCACGAAGGCGCGGGTGAGGACGGCGGGAGGCTCGGTGCTGTGTGCCGTCGCACGGGCGGCGGGCAGCGGCTGGTCGCGGGTCAGCACCTGCTGTGCGAGCGGACCCAGCACGGTCGCCACGCCGTCGACGGTGTACCCGGCGCGCGCGAGGTCGTCCCGCAGGAGGCGAACCTGCTCGCCGTCCGCCGTCATGCCCGCACCCACCATGCGGTGTCGACGGGAATGCAAAGTCTACTTTGCAAAGAAGCCTTTGTGGTCTAGGGTGCCACGCATGAGCGATCCCACCACCAGGTACGTCGAGGACAGCGCCTCGTTGCGCGCCATCGCCCACCCGCTGCGCCTGCACTTGCTGGGACACCTGCGCAGCCAAGGCCCGGCGACGGCCAGCGCGCTGGGCCGGGCGCTCGGCGAGAGCAGCGGGTCGACCAGCTACCACCTGCGCCAGCTCGAGCGGTTCGGCTTCATCGAGCCCGACCCGCAGCAGCCCTCGCGTCGCGAGAAGGTCTGGCGCGCCTGCCACCAGAGCACCGACTTCCGGATGTGGAACGGCGCGGGGCCTGCCGACCAGGCAGCCGTCGACACGGTGGTCGCCGTCCAGGTCGAGCACCTGCTGGACGGCGTCCGGCGACGCCAGCACGACACGCCGTCCACGCCTCAGGAGTGGAACGACGCCCACGCCTCCAGCGACCTCCACGTGCGGATCACCGCCGACGGGATGCGCCGGCTCAAGCGGCGCATCTACGACCTGGTCCAGGACGCCGAGACGCCGGACGACCCCGACGGCCGCTGGGTCGAACTGCACCTGCAGTCGTTCCTGCGCGACGGCGAGACGCCGTGACCACCGCCGACCTCGCGACCCTGCGCCGGCGGTTCGTCCTGCTGACGTTCCTGCGCTGGTTCCCGACCGGCCTGCTCGTGCCCGCCCTCGTCCTGCTGCTGCTCGCCCGCGGCCTCTCGCTGCAGACCGTCGGCGTCGTCTTCCTCGTCTACGGCCTGACCACCGTGGTGCTCGAGCTGCCCACCGGGGGACTGGCGGACGTGGTCGGGCGCCGCCCCGTCCTGGTGGCCTCGGGCGTGCTCTTCGTCGCCAGCTCCGTGGTGGTGGCCTTCGGACAGAGCGTCGCGGTGCTGGCCGGCGGTGCGACGCTGGCCGGGATCGGTCGCGCCCTGGACTCCGGGCCGCTGGAGGCCTGGTACGTCGACGCGGCCCGTGCGGCGGACGCCCGCTGCGACCTCAAGCCCGCTCTCTCCCGGGCGCACGCCGCCGGGGCGCTCGGGCTGGGGATCGGCGCGCTGGGCGGGGGTGGCCTGATCGCGCTGGGGATGCTGCCGGACGCCGGGAGCGCGCTGCTGCTGGACCTCTCGGTGCCGTACCTGGTCGCAGCCGCGATGGGAGTGGTCGGCACCGGGTTCGTGGTGGCCTGGGTCAGCGACCTGGCCCGCATCGGCCCGCGCCCGGGGCTGCGCGAGGTGCTGGCCGACGTGCCACACACCGTCGTCCGCGGGTCCGCGCTGGTCACCCGCAGCCGCGTGCTGCGACGGCTCTCGGCACGGGTCGCGGTGGCTGGCGTCGTCCTCGTCACCTGCGAGCTGCTGGCACCGGTGCAGTTCGAGGCGAGCATCGGAGCCAGCGGCTACGCCGTCCTGGCCACCCTGGCGTTCCTCGGTGCGGCCGCGGGCGCCCGGCTGGCGCCCGCCCTGGCGCACCTGGTGCGGGGCACCGGCAGGGGGCTGATCGTCGTGACCGCCGTGGCCGGCGTCCTGATGGCGGGCCTGACGCTGCCCGGCTGGTTGCTGCCCGCGACCGCCTACGTGCTGCTCTACGTCGCGATCGGCGCGGACGACCCGCTCGTCGGCGAGCTGCTGCACGAGGAGACCTCGGCGTCGGAGCGCTCGACGGTGCTCTCGGTGCAGTCGCTGCTCGGACAGGGCGGGGGTGCGGCGACGAACGTCGGCGTCCCCGCGCTCGTCGCGGCCACCTCGTTCGACGTGGCCTGGATCGGCGTCGGGGTGGTCGTGATCGGTGCGTCCCTGCTCGCGGTCGGCCTGCCCCGCGGGATCCTCGCCGACGACGGGGAGCAGGTCAGCGACCCGCTCCCCGTCATCACCCCGTGACGCTCTGAACCTGAGCGCTCCCAGAGCGCCTACTCAACGAGCGCCTACTCAACGAGCGCCTACTCAACGAGCGCCTACTCAACGAGCGCAGGGCTCCCCTGTGCTCGAAGAGCGAGCACGGGG
>JBBSNO010000123.1:0-8221 GCA_038232615.1 Actinomycetales bacterium | reverse complement strand
TACCCCCTGCCTGCCTCACGAACTGGAGCTGCTCGTGCGTCCCTTCCTCGTCGTCGGTTGTGGTGGTTCAGGCGGCGTCACGCTGCAGTACCTCATGGACCAGCTCGCTGCTGACCTGAGTCAGCGCGGCGTCCACCAGCTGCCGGCCGCCTGGCAATTCGTCCACATCGACGTGCCGATCGCGCCCGACGGCACGAGCCCCGGCCTGCCGCCGACCGTCAACAAGCAGGGCGGTCGTTACGTCGCCCTCGGCCCGCAGGCGGCCAGCTACCACTCGGTCGCCTCCGCGGTCACCGAGCAGCTCATCAACGCGAAGGCGTACTCCCAGCTCGCGACGTGGGCGGCGCACCCCGACCGCACCCCGGTCGACATCGCCCAAGGGGCGGGGCAGATGCGCGCCGTCGGCCGGGTCGTGACCCTCAGCCGTCTCGGCAAGGCGCGCGAGGGCCTGCAGGGCGCCATCGAGGCGCTCAACGCGACGGGCGTGCGCGAGGAGCTCGCCGGGCTGGCCCGGCAGCTCGGGGGCGACGTCGAGCAGAGCCGGCAGAAGCCGATCGTCCTGGTGGTGTCCTCGATGGCGGGCGGTGCCGGCGCGAGCATGGTGCTCGACGTCTGCCGCCTGCTGGGACAGATGGAGTCGGAGGGGCTCTCGTCGGAGCTGACCGCGCTGTTCCTCTACACGCCCGAGATCTTCGACTCGATCGAACCGCACAAGCGCGGAGGCGTGCCGGGCAACGCGCTGGCGATGATGAGCGAGCTCATCGCGACGCAGGTCGCCGCGTCGCGGCGAGACGACGACGAGCTGTTCGCCGCCCTCCAGATGGGCACGGCCCGCGGGAGCCGCGGCGTCCCCTTCGGTCGCGTCTTCCCGATCGGCGCCAAGATTGGCGAGAGCGGCGCGAAGTTCGGCAACGGCCGGCTCAGCGACATCTACCGTGGCGTTGGGCGCGGGCTGGCTGCGCTGATGATGAGCTCGGAGGCCACAACCACCTGGTCGGCGTACGACCTCACCAACAACACGCCGGTGCAGGGCAGCACGGACGCCTTCGGGTGGAGCGCCGTCGCCAAGGACGTCCAGTGGGGGTCGTTCGGCTTCGCGCAGCTCAACCTGGGCCGCGACCGCTACGCGGAGTACGCCGCCCAGCGCCTGGCCCGGGCAGCGGTGCTGCGACTGCTAGAGGGGCACCGGTCCCCGAGGAGCACGCAGACCGACGCCGAGCAGCTCGAGCGCCTCGCGACCCAGCGCATGCCGCACTTCTACGGCGCACTGCAGTTGCCGACCGGCATGTTCGAGACCTGGTTCGAGCAGACCTACACCGGTCCGGCGGCTGGCTCCGCCCAGCGGCTCGTGTCGGAGTTCGTCGAGCACCCGCTCGGCCAGGCCGGCGGCAACGCGCAGCAGTGGATCACCTACATCGTGAGCGACGTCAACGCCAAGCGCGCGGCCCTCGACGCGGAGGCCGGCAACGACGCCTACCGGATCGTGCACGACTGGTACGAGGGCGTCCTCACGCGTACCCAGGCAGCTGTGTCGCACACCGTGGCCATGGACGGCATCCCCACCGCGACCAAGCTGCTGGCGCGGCTGCAGGGCGACCTCGACGCGTGGGCGGCGCGCGTGCGCGACGGCGCCCGCCATCTGCGGACGGACCCGGCGACCCTGCCGCCCGAGCTGATGGCCCGAGCCACCGCCATCAAGGGCAGCATCGACGCGCGCCACCAGATCATCGCCGAGTTCCGTCAGGGCTACGGCGATCTCGCGCGCCGGGCGGTGATCGGGCACGTCGCCGCGCTGCTGGGTGACGTCCTCGTCTCGTACAAGAACGAGATGCTCGAGCCGCTCCGGCGGGCGCTCAACGAGGCGTCGGCCAGCCTGCAGGTCGCCGTGGCGAGCGAGAAGCGGGGTGCCGGTCTGGCGCAGCTGCGGACCGAGGAGTACGCCGAGTGGCCCGCCGCCGGCGAGATCGTCCCGCCGCGCTTCACGCAGGCGCAGAACGAGGTGCTGCTCATCAAGGCCGACGAGTTCCCCGGCCACTTCGACGCGCACATTACCGTGGCCATGCGCGACGCGGCGGGGCGACCAGACGTCTCTGCGGACGACGCCACCGGGCTCGCGCTGCTCGAGGTCGTCCGCGACGTCTGGGAGACGAGGGCCACCCAGCGCAAGGGCGCCCTGCTGCTGGAGCAGTCGCGCTGGCGCCCGTCCAGCCTGTCCCGCCTGCCGGGCCGCAGCGAGACCGCGCGCACGGGTGCCGGCACGTACCGCCTCGCCGTCACGACGGGCGAGCTGGTGCAGCGGGCGCGCGACTGGATCGGTCGCCCGGGCGGGCCCTTCGAGGCCTACATCTCCATGACGCTGCGCGAGTACGTCGCCGGTAGCGACGGGGAGGAGCTGCCCGACCACGAGCGGGAGCAGCGCGAACAGGAGGTCGCGAGCAAGTTTCGCAACACCCTCGAGCTCGCCAAGCCGCTCGTCGCGGTCGACCCCACCCTGGTGCGCGCCATGCACGGCATCGAGCCGCAGGTCGGCTACAAGTTCAGCGACGTGCCGTTCGCGGCGCTGCCGCTCGAGGCCGCCCTGCGCAAGGACGTGGCGGAGTCCGGGGCCGACAGCAACAGCGCCAAGACCTTCGACGGCGCTCTGCGGCCGAACTCCAACGCCTCCCGCATCGACGTCTTCGGGTCCTTCACGCCGCTGGCACCGCTGACCTTCTCGTCGCTGCTGCGGCCGCTGGCCACCGGCTGGGCCTCCGCGGCGATGTCCCGCGAGGCGTTCTGGTCGCTGCGCCGGTCACGACGGCTGCCCGGTGCCGTGGCGATGGCCGAGCAGCAGCGGCGAGCCGTCATCGGCGGCTGGTACGTCGCCCGCTTCACTAACCGGCTGCGGCTGCCCGGGGAGTCCCTGGGCCTGGAGGCGGTCGAGGTCTTCGACGCGGAGGAGCGTCGCGACTGGGTCGCGTTCCCGCACCCGCTCATCGTGGACGACCTAGAGCTCGAGCGCAGTCGCGACAACTACCTGCCGGCGGTGCTGCTGTCCTTCGGCCTGGCCATGACGCAGGCCAGCGCGCAGAGCAGCCTGCAGCCGCTCCACCCGTACACGGTGCTCCGCCGCTACTGGGACAGCAGTGCCTCCGGGATCGCGCGCACGGACGACGCGAAGATGCTCGCGGCGGCGTCGCACGTCAGGTCGTGGCTGTCGACGCGCGACGTCCCCGCTGGCGCACCCGAGTCCCGGCTGAAGCCGTCACTGGGCGACCCGGAGCTGGACCGCAAGGACCTGCTCGAGACGATCGAGCGGATCCGCGCCGCGCTGGGCCGCGACTACCTCAAGCCGAACGAGGAGCCGGGCGCGACCGGCGGCGGCCAGTGGTCGGTCATCAGCCGCAGCCAGGACCTGTGGAGCGTCCCCTTCTTCCACGAGGTGGCGCGCGACGCCTTCGTCGTCCTCGGCTCGCTCGCGTACATCGTGCGCACGGTGGATATCCCGCAGCCGGGCGCCATGGCCTCCGCGTCGGACGTCGACTTGTCCGGATGAGCACACCTGCTGTCCTGCTGGCGGCACCGGGGACCGTCATTAGCTCCGTGCGCGACGTCCTGCGCGACTGGGTCGCCCTCGGCCTGGTTCAGCCGTTCCTGTGGGTGGAGGCGGACGAGGTCGACCCGGGGACGCCGCTCGCGCAGGTCGTGGCGACGCACGTCCAAGGTGCGCACGCCCCGCGCGTCCGCCTGCAGGACTTCCTCGCCGACCAGCGCTCGCTCGACGCGCTGCGCCTGGTGCTTGTCGGCACCGCGGGCGCGCAGACCTCCGTCGTCCCCGCCGACATCGCCCGGACGCTGGAGACCCCGCTTCGCACGCTGCTGCCGGGACGGGTCATCGCCCTGCAGTGCGTGCTGCCGCTGCAGGGCAGCGGCGGCTGGGTCTCCGGCATCGCGATCCCCGGTTGGCAGACGCTCGTCCTCGCGCCGGAGGACAGCTGGAGCCCGAGCCCCACGCAGCCGTCGACGGAGTTCACGGTCGGGGGCGATCGCAGCGAGCACACGTCGCACGCCGCGGCCGGCGTGGCGGCGGTGTCCGGATTGTGGGCGGGCATCGACACCGGACCCTTCGACGTCGACGACCAGGGCTCGGACCCGTTGGCGGTGAGGGCGTTCCTGCGGCGGCTCGACGCCTCGCAGGTCACCTCCGCGTTGCGCAGCTCGCTGATGGACGTGAGCGGCGGGCTCCCGCGACCGCAGACGTCGCAGGGGCGCTGCGAGCACTTGCAGGACCCAGTCGGCGCGGCGAACCAGGTCATCGGCGCGATCGGCACCCGGCACGCGGACCTGTTCGCCCTCGACCTGCTCCGCACCTCGACGAAGGCGCGCCAGGCGATCGGCGCCTGGGCTGCGGTCACGATGTTCTTCACCTTCCTCGCAGGCGTCGCGTCGCGGGCGCCCGGGGCCCTCGTCGAGCGCATCGTCAGCGGCACGGCGACCGCCGTCTCCGGCCGGGTGCAGCAGGCCCTGTTCGGCGGCGACTCCCGGTACGAGGTCGTCACCCGCGGCCTGAACGCGCAGGGCCTCCCGGCAGGTGCCCGGGACCTAGCGCTCGCCGCGCAGGACGTCCGGTCCCGGCTCGCGACGGTGCTCCCGTCGGAGCCCGTGACGCCGGACGTGTCCGACCTGTGGACCAGCGTGGTGTACGGCGCCCTCACGCTGGCCGACGGCGGCGAGCGGACGCCCGACGTCGGCCCGGTGTTGATCGGGGGCAAGGCCGGGGTCGTGCGCGAGACCGCGCAGATCGCCCCCGCGCCGGACGCCGCCTTTCCGTTGCCGCCCTCGGTCGCTTCGCGGGTGGGCACCCCGAGTGTGTCGCCGTACGACGTCCTGCAGCACGAGGCGATCGCGACGGCGATGGCCGGGAGCGGCAACCAGGACCCCGAGGTGACGCGGACCGGGGAGCAGTACGTGCGCTGGCGCCAGCGGGTGACGACCAGCTACACCGGCATTCTCGGCCAGCGACTGGCGGGCGACGTCACTCACCGGCAGCAGCTGCTGCGCAGCCTGCTGGAGAGGCTGCAGTCGCAGCTGCAGGCGGTGGACGCGGACGCCGTGGCCGCGCAGCGGGTGAAGGCGCGGCGGCTGCTCCTGCGCTTCGCGGTGGGGTTGCTCGTCATCGCAGCCGTCGTGGGGATCGTGAAGTACTTCGAGCTGCTCGGCGCCCTCGCCCTGGTGGGCCTCGCCGCGGCGCTGCTCGTCGCGTGGACGGTCGGGCACGTCCTGGCCGCCGTGAAGGTGCAGCGGCGCATCTTCGCGCTCATCCACGCGAACCGGGAGCGCCAGGACGAGCTCGAAGTGGCGGCGCGCAACGTGCCCGTCGTGGCCAACGCGTTGTTCCTGGCGACCACGCTGTACGAGCAGTACCTGCAGTGGGCACCCGTGCTCGGGCGCTTCCTCCAGCAGCCCTTCGGTTCTCCGGTGGAGGCGCGACCCGCGGCTCGGCTCGAGGGCCTGCTGCCGCGTGCCGTCGGCTTCGGTGTCGTGCAACCGGAGCAGGAGCAGATCGCGGTCGTCGCCCACCAGCTGAGCACCACCGTCTTCGAACGGGGCTGGCTGAGCCCGCTGTGGCAGGCGCTCGTCGACGACGCCCCGCGGCGCTTGGGTCCCGCCGGGTTGGCACTGCGGGAGTCGCCGCTCGCCCTCTGGAACGACACCGCCCGGGCGGAGGACAGCCTCCTGCGCCGGTGGTCGAACCTGGTCGCGGCGCACGGCGTCGAGCGCGGCGCCGGCGACGCCCTGTGGTCGCAGGCCCGGTCCACGCTCCTGGCGCGCGGCACGGCGGAGCTGACCTCGAGCCTGCTGACCTCGGTCGAGGTGCAGGCCCAGCAGGCGCACGGCATCCGGGACCCCATCACGGGCCGGGAGTTCTTCACCAGGCTGACGGACGCGCTCGGCGACCTTGACCGGCACTACTTCACGCCGTCGTTGTTCACCCCCCAGGCGCAGTCGCAGGACGTCCACCGCGTCGCCCGCACCGTCGCGTTCGGCCGACCGGACGTAGCGGCGCTCGGTGCGAGCGCGTCCTCCTCGACCATCACCTGGATGCCCCCGACAGAGAGCGACGAAGGCAGCCTCGACCAGTTCCTGGTCGTCGTGCAGTCGAGCCGGTCCGCACCGGCGACCTCCTTCACACTGCGCGGCGGGGACGACGGCGGTGCGCCGCCTGGTCCCGCGTCGCCGACCGTCCGGCCGCCCGACCTGCCTAACCTGAGCGGATGACGTGATCTCGGGCCAGACCACGCTGCTGTTCCGCACCGCCGGCCTGCTGCTGCTCACGTCGGTGCTGTTCTGGGCGGGGCTCGGTGCGGCCGTCCCGCTGCTCGTCAGCGGCATCCTCGCCGCGGCATGGGCGGTCGCCGGCATGGCGTCCTACCCCGCCGACCGCCGTCCCCGAGCAGGAGGCCTCTGACGATGGCGAAGCCGAACGCGCACGTCCTGGAAGCGCTCATGTCGTGGCACGCCGACCAGCTCGAGCGCGGCGTCGACGCGCGCCGGCTGCCGAGGGTCGAGGACCTGCAGACCATCGCGTCGACGCCCGGCGTGACGCGACAGGTGCTGCCCGACCTCCCGCTGATCGACCCGGCCGCACTGATGCCGTACGCGTCGGGCGTCTTGACGGCCGTCCGCACCGCGCTGCGCGAGCTGGCCGCGGCGGAGGCCGCGGCCCTGGCTGCCCCGCCACCCGTCGCGGCGCCGCCTGTCGCCCAGCCGCCCACCGCGCCGCCCCCCGTGGCCGAGCCCGTGGCGTCACCCGTCGAGGACAGGCCGACCCGTCGTCGTACGACGTCGTCGACCCGGTCGACCGCCACCGGTGCCACCGCCGACCGCCGACCGCCCACCACCGCCCCCACCCCGCCGGCGCCCGCGACCATCGCGTCGAACACCAGGCCCTCGTCGGGCGCGTCCGGCGCGTTCGTGCCGTACGACCTGTCGACCCCGGCACCGCCCTTCGTGCTGCAGGCGACCTTCAAGCCTCAGGCCGACGGCAGGCTCTGGATCGGCTGGCAGCCGCCGCCGGAGCCTGCGCCCGTCGTGCTGTACCGCGTCGTCTCGCGCGACGACGTCATGCCGTGGACGCCGGACGACGCCGAGGTCATCGGCGTGACGAACGAGGTCGAGATCTACGACGCACGGCCGCTGCCGTCGGCCCTGCGGCACGTGCAGGTGTGGGCCCACCAGGGACGGGACGAGGCGGCGGCACGCGCCGCCCAGCCGATGCTGCTGCGCGAGGGGACGCTGGTGGGCGCGCCCAGCGGCGTCGAGTGGATGGAGGACCACGGCACCGTCGTCGTGTCCTGGCGGCGGGTGCCGGGCATCTCCGAGTTGGAACTGACCCGCGTCCCCCTCGAGGAGGTCGCACGGGACGTGCACGACTCGTCGCACGTGCTCCTGCGCGACGCGCACGCCACGAGCTACCAGGACACCGGCTGCCAGCCGGGGCAGACCTACGAGTACCGGCTCTACTCGGTGCTGATCGACCCGAGGACGGGCCAGGACCTGATGTCGGAGCCGGCGCGCTACCGGGTCCAGGTCAGGGCGTCGCTCGTCCCGGTGACCGAGGTGCGCGTGGCGGAACGCGTCGACAACGGCAGGACCCTCGTCGACCTCGAGTGGGACCAACCGGCCAACGCCGACGTGCGCATCTACCGCACCAGGGAGCCCCCGGACGTCGGGGCACGGCTCGACGACCTCGACGTCAGCGCCCTGCCCGCCGCCGGACTCGCGGAGGCCGACCGGCAGCGGCTGCCACCGACGGTGCACGGCGGCATCGGGCGCATGACCGGCGTGACGTGGCCGCCCGAGCTCGCGCGCGTCCACTTCACGGCCGTCAGCATCAGCGGCAGCACCGCGCGCATCGGTGACACGGCGACGCGTAGCCGGACGACGTCCATCACGGACCTGCGACTGGTGCAGCGCGTGACCTGGCAGCACCTGACCTTCAGCTGGCCGCTGGGCGCGGTGTCCGTCGGCATCCACGTCACACCGTCGGGCACCAACCTCGAGGACAACCCGCGGCCCGCGGTCAGGACCCTGCTCGAGGCGGAGTACCGCCGTGACGGCGGCACCCGCCTGCAGCTGCCGTGGGCGGGCTGCGCGGTCCACCTCGTCCCCATCTCGTTCTACGACCGACGCCCCGTCCTGGGCGAGACGACGTCGATCAGCTACGACGGCCTGCTCGCGC
>JBBSNO010000122.1:0-8224 GCA_038232615.1 Actinomycetales bacterium | reverse complement strand
GGCCGAGGCGGTCCTCGCCGGCCGGCACGGTGCCGCAGAGCATGTCGACAACACTGCCACCGACGTGCAGCAGCGGGCCGCGGTCGCGGCACGCGCCCTCGTCCAGGCAGGTGCCCGCCGGGCCGTGGTCACCGTCGGCGGCGCGGGCGTGGTCTGCTGCTTCCCGGACGGCGACCTTGCCGTGCAGGCTCCGCCGGTCCGGCTGGTCAGCGCTGTCGGTGCGGGCGACTCCTTCGTCGGCGGACTGGTGCTCGGCCTGGAGCAGGGCGAGGACTGGGTGGACTGCGTGCGCCGCGGTGTCGCCGCCGCCAGCGCCTCCTGCGAACAGGTGCGCGCGGGCGGCGTCGACCCCGCCCGCGCACAGGAGCTCCTCGAGGGCACGCGGGCGGTCCCGCTGCCGGCCTGGGAGCAGCGGGCATCATGACGTCCCGGCGGGTGACCCTGCAGGACGTCGCGCTCGCGGCCGCCGTCAGCATCACGACCGTCTCCCGGGTCATCAACGACGGTCCGAACGTCCGCGCCGACGTGCGGGACCGGGTGCACAGCGCCGTCGCCTCCTTGGGCTACCAGCCGAACGCGGTCGCCCGCAGCCTGCGCCGCGGCCACGACGCCACGGTGGGCGTCGTCGTCGACAGCCTCGCCGACATCTTCTTCGCCACCTTCGCCCACGCCATCGAGCAGGTGGCGGTGCAGCGGAGCCTCGCGGTCACCATCGCGAGCAGCGGCCGGGACCCCGAGCGGGAGCGTGGCCTCGTCGAGCGGTTCCTGCAGCGACAGGTGTCCGGACTGGTCCTCGTGCCCGTCGCCGCCCGGCCGGACTACCTCGAGCCGCTGCGCCGCAGCACCCCGATCGTCTTCGCCGACCGGCTCGTCGACCTGCCGGCCATCGACGCCGTCGTCGGCGACGACCACGACGGCGCGCTGCGGGCCACCCGGCACCTGCTGGACCACGGCCACCGGCGGATCGCCTTCCTCGGTGACTCCCCGCTCATCTCCACCAGCCGGCTGCGGCTCGACGGCTACCGCGCCGCGATGGCCGAGGCCGGCCTGCCGGTGCCGGAGGACCTCGTACGGACCGGCTGCAGCGAGCCGCCCGAGGTGGCCGCGGTGGTGCGGGAGCTGCTCGCCGCCGCCGAGCCGCCGAGCGCGGTGTTCTCCTCCAACCTGCGCTGCACCATCGGCGTCGTCACGACCCTGCACGCCGAGTCCCGCACCGACGTGGCCGTGGTCGGCTTCGGCGACTTCCCGCTCGCCGACGTCCTCGCGCCCGCCGTCACCGTCGTCGACCAGGACCCGGACCGGGTCGGGCTGCTGTGCGCCGAGCGGCTGCTGTCCCGCATCGACGGGTCCACCGACGCGCCCCGAACAACCGTCGTGGGCGTCCAGCTCATCCAACGCGGATCGGGGGAGCTGCCATGCGTCCAGTCCTGATGCCACCCAACCGGCTGGCCCACTTCTACCTCGGCGGGGAGGCCATCACGCGGCTGCGGCACGTGCCCGCACCTGCCGAGCGCAGCCCCGAGGAGTGGCTTGCGTCGGCGACCACCCGCCACGGCGAGGACTCCGTCGGGCTGAGCCCGCTGCCGGACGGCAGACTGTTGCGCGACGCGGTCCGCGAGGACCCGGCGTCCTGGCTCGGCCCCACCCCGATGCCCGGGGGCCCCGACGACGTCGGGGTCCTCGTCAAGCTGCTCGACGCCGGCCAGCGGCTGCCCGTGCACGTGCACCCCGACCGCGGCTTCGCCAGCGCGCACCTCGACTCCTGCTACGGCAAGACGGAGGCGTGGTTCGTGCTCGAGGCCACCCCCGACGCCCGGCTGCACCTCGGCTGGCGGGAGGACGTGGCCGTCGAGGAGCTGCGCCGCGCCGTCGACGAGCAGGACACCGACTGGATGCTGGAGCGGACCAACCCGCTGCAGGCCCGCGCCGGGGACGTCATCCTGGTCCCCGCGGGCACGGCGCACGCCATCGGCGTCGGCGTGTTCGTCGTGGAAATCCAGGAGCCCAGCGACTTCTCGCTGCTGCTGGAGTGGCAGGGCTTCGGCGAGCAGGCGGACGCCTTCCTCGGCCTGGAGACCGGGGAGGCGCTCGAGCTCGTCCGGCTCAGCGCCACCGGTCCGGAGGAGCTGGCGCAGCTCGTCCGGCACGTCCCACCGGGAAGCCGGCACCCCGGTTCGGTCCGGCTGCTCCCGCCGACCGCCGACCCGTTCTTCCGGGCCGACCTGCTCGCCCCCGTCGAGGGCGGCACGGTCGCCTTCGACCCCGGCTTCGGGGTGCTCGTCGTCGTCGCCGGGCAGGGCGTGCTCGCCTGCGCCGACGGTGACGTGCCGGTCTCCTCCGGCGACGTGCTGGCCGTGCCGTACGTCACGGGTGCCTGGACCCTCGCCGGGCAGGTCTCGGCCGTGCTCTGCCGGCCGTCGGCGGCGGGTGCTGGATGAGCGCCGGCGTCCTGGTCGGGCTGGACGTCGGCACGACCAACACGAAGGCCCTGGTCGTCGGAACCGACGGCCGCGAGGTCGCCGACGCCCGGGTGCCCACGTCGTGGACGGAGCGGGGCGCCTGGGTGGAGACCAGCGCCGCCGCGCTCGTCACCGGGACCCTGGAGGCTGTCGCGGACGCCCTGGAGGCGGCCGCCGTGCGGCTCGGCACCGACGTGCACGCCGTCGGCGTCGGTATCACGGGCATGGCGGAGTGCGGCGTGCTCCTGGCCGCCGACGGCTCGGTGCGCGCACCGGTGATCGCCTGGTTCGACCCGCGCGGGTCCGAGGAGCTGGCGCAGCTCCCCGCGCACCTGCGCGACGCGTTCCCGGGCACGACAGGCCTGCCGCTGAGCACGCTGCCGACGCTGTCCAAGCTGCTGCGGCTCCGCGGGCAGGGCGTCGGCGCGCAGCCCGGTGAGTGCTGGCTGAACGTTCCGGAGTACCTCGCGCACGTCCTGGGTGCGGACCGGGCCACCGAGCCGTCGCTCGCCTCCCGGACCGGGCTGCTCGACCAGGCGACCGCCGCTCCGTGGCCGGAGGCGCTCGACGCCGTCGGTGCCGGGACCGGGCTGCTGCCGGTGATGCTGCCCGCGGGCACGGCGCTGGGCCAGGTCGGCGCTCCCGCAGCGCCGCCCGCGCTGGCTGGGGCCGTCGTCGTCGTCGCGGGCCACGACCACCCGGTCGCCTCCTTCGGCGCCGGGGCCTGGGGGCCCGCCGACCTCTTCGACTCCTTCGGCACCGCCGAGTCCGTCGTGCGTGTGGTCGCCCACCCGCTCGACCCGGTCCAGCGTCGACGGATCGTGGGCCTCGGGCTCACCGCCGGTGCACACGTCCTCGAGGACCGCTGGGTCGTCAGCGGGCCGACCCGCGCCGGGCTGGTGCTGCGCCGGGTCCTCGGCCTGCTCGGCATGGTCGACGACGAGAGCAGGGCCCGGCTGGACGAGGCGTGGAGCCCCGACGCGGCCTTCCGCGGTGCCGTGGTCGGCGGTGCCAACATGACCGACGATGACGTGGTCGTCCGGACCACCGGCGACGGCGTCGACCCCGCAGCGGTCTGGGCGGCCGCCCTCGAGCACTGCGGCACCACGGTGCGGGCGCTCGCCGCCACCATCGACGACGAGGTCGGCACCCCGCGCCGCGGGGTCGTCGCCGCCGGCGGCTGGACCCGGATGTCCAGCGTGCGTGCCGCAAAGGCCAGGGCCATGGCGGACATCACCTTCTCCTCCCGACAGCAGCCCGGCGCCTACGGGGCGGCGACCCTCGCCGCCTGGGCGGCCTCCGGGCGCGGCGGCACGGCCGTCGACTTCGCCCTCGGCTTCTCGGCAGCCCCCGCCGGGACGGTAGAGTCCCTCCCCCCACAACAAGGAGCCCGAACGTGACAGACGCCAGCACAGCAACCGGCCTGGACCGGATCGCGCGGCCGGACGGCACCTTCTCCATGGTCGCCATGGACCAGCGGAACACCCTGCGCCGCATGTACGCCGCCGTCGGCCGGACGCCGGACCACGCGGACATGACCGACCTCAAGGCGGACATCTCTCGCGCGCTCAGCCCGAGCACGTCCGCGATGCTCGTCGACCCCGACATCGGTGCCCCGGCGGTCGCCCGGGAGGGCGTGCTGGCTCCCGGCTGCGGCGTGCTCGTCGCGGCCGAGCCGGCGGACAAGGACTCCTGGGAGGGCGAGCCGCGCGCCACCCGCGACCCCGCGCTCGACGCAGCCTGGGTGCGTGAGCAGGGCGGCGACGCGCTGAAGTTCCTCGTCCAGATGCGCGCGGGCCGACCGCGCAAGGACGGCGACCCCGACCTCGTCGAGGAGGTGCTCGACGTGGTCCGCGCGATCGTCGCCGACTGCCGGGCGGAGGGCGTGCCGTCGGTCGTGGAGAACCTCATCTACTCCCTGCCGGGGGAGACGCTGAGCCCCGCGCAGCGTTCCGACGTCATCGTGGAGTCGGCGCGGCTGCTCGACGACCTCGGCTGCGACCTGCTCAAGTTGGAGTACCCCGGCTCGCCGGAGGCGTGCCGCCGGGTCGCCGAGGTCGTCGAGGGGCAGTGGGTGGTGCTGTCCGCCGGTGTCCCCTTCGACGACTTCTACGACGTGCTGCGCATCTCCTGCGACGAGGGCGGTGCGTCCGGCTTCCTCGCGGGCCGGGCCTTCTGGAAGGAGGCCGTCGACCTCGAGGGTCCGGCGCGGCTGGAGTTCCTGTCGACCGAGGGGCGCAGACGCCTCGATGCGTGCGTGGCGGCCATCGACGGCCGTGCACGGCCGTGGGCGAGCGTCCGGGCGGCGTCGTGAGCGCCGCCCCGGCCCTGGAGGCACGCGGTGTCGTCAAGACCTACGGGCACGTACGGGCGCTGCGCGGGGTGGACTTCGACGTGCACCTCGGCGAGGTCGTCGCGCTGATCGGTGACAACGGTGCCGGCAAGAGCACCCTGGTCAAGATGCTGTCCGGCGTCATCACGCCGGACGCGGGACAGCTGTACAGCGACGGGGAGCCGGTGACCGTCGACTCGCCCACCGCGGCCCGCGCGCTCGGGATGGAGACCGTCTACCAGGACCTGGCCCTCGCCTCGCACCTGAACCCGGCGCAGAACATGTTCCTCGGCAGGGAGATCATGCGGCCCGGTCTCGCCGGCCGCATCGGCTTCATGGACAACGCCGCGATGCGGTCCGCGACCGACACCGCCTTCGCCGACCTGGGCGCCAAGATCCAGGACCTCAGGGCACCGGTCGGCAGCATGTCCGGTGGGCAGCGGCAGTCGATCGCCGTCGCACGCGCCGCGGCCTGGACGGACCGGGTGGTCTTCCTCGACGAGCCGACCGCCGCCCTGGGCGTGGTGCAGACCAAGAACGTCCTGGACCTCATCCGACGGGTCCGCGACCGCGGTATCGGAGTGGTGCTCATCAGCCACTCGATGCCGCAGGTCATCGACGTGGCCGACCGGGTCCACGTGCTGCGGCTCGGGCAGCGCGTCGCCACCTACGACGCGAAGCAGACGTCCATGGAGGAGCTCGTGGGGGCCATGACCGGCGCCATCGAGCAGAACGCCGCCGCCGACGACGACGACGACGACGACGACTACGACGACCAGGAGGCCTCGTGACCACCGACGTGACCAACGCGAAGCCCCCCCGCGCCGCCCCGGAGCAACCAGGCCGCAGGGGGTTGCTGCGCCGTGCACTCTCCGCCCAGGCGATGCAGATCTTCTTCGTCCTGGTCGTCATCGTCCTGATCTTCTCGGCGCTGGCACCCGAGGCCTTCCTCGGCTTCGAAAACTTCCGGAACATCGCGACGAACGTGTCGATCCTCTCGATCCTCGCCATGGGGATGACGTTCATCATCGTCACCGCAGGGATCGACCTGTCGGTCGGGGCCGTCCTCGTCTTCAGCGGCGTGGTCGCGGCCCTGACGATGGAGGCGATGGGCGGCGAGGGCTGGGGCACGACGTTCGTGGGCCTGGTCGTGGCCTGCCTGTCCGGCACGGCGTGGGGTGTCTTCAACGGCGTCCTCGTCTCCAAGGCCAAGATCCCGCCGCTCATCGTCACTCTGGGCTCCCTCGGCATGGCGCTCGGTTTCGCTCAGATCCTCACCGGGGGCATCGACGTCAGGGCGGCGCCGGAGGTCCTCGTCGACAACATCGGTTTCGGCCGGGTCTTCGACAAGATCCCGGTGCTCGTCCTCATCGCGCTGGCCGTGATCCTCTTCTCGGCCGTGCTGCTGCACCTCACCAGGTTCGGCCGGCACACCTTCGCCATCGGCTCGAACCCGGAGGCAGCGCTGCGCTCGGGGATCAACGTCGACCGGCACCTGATACTGGTCTACGGGATGACGGGCCTGTTCGCCGGTTTCGCCGGGCTGCTCAACCTGGCCTTCTACCAGACCACGACCATCGCCGGGCACTCGAACGACAACCTCAACGCCATCGCCGCCGTCGTCATCGGCGGCACGAGCCTCTTCGGCGGCATCGGCACGATCGGCGGCACCGTGATCGGCGTGTTCATCCCTTCAGTTCTGCAGAACGGCTTCGTGATCATCGGGGTGCAGCCGTTCTGGCAGCAAGCAGTCGTCGGCGCGGTGCTCATCGCCGCTGTCTACGTCGACCAGGCGCGACGAAACGCCGCGGTCAGAGGTGGCGGAGGCAACAAGGCCTTCCTCACCAGGTGGTTCCGGGGATCCAGAGAGAGGTCACAGTAATGAGACGTACATCCACAGCTGCAGCTATCGGAGTCCTCGTGCTGTCCCTGGCCGCGTGCGGCGGGGACGACGAGGTGGCGGCCCCCGAGGACCCCGCCGCGGGGGGCGACGAGCCGTACGAGATCGCCTTCGTCCAGGGCGTCGCCGGTGACGAGTTCTACATCTCCATGCAGTGCGGGGTCGAGGCGGCCGCCGAGGAGCTCGGCGCCACCGTCGAGACCCAGGGACCGCGGCAGTTCGACGCGACGCTGCAGACCCCCATCGTCGACTCCGTCGTCGCGTCCGAGCCCGATGCCCTGCTCATCGCCCCGACCGACGACACGGCGATGCGGCGCCCGATCGAGGCCGCCATCGACGCCGACATCGAGGTCGTCCTCGTCGACACCACGCTGGAGGACCCCTCGGGTGTCGTCTCGCAGATCGCGTCGGACAACCTCGGCGGCGGTGCGGCGGCCTTCCAGGCCATCCAGGACGCGAACCCGGAGGGTGGCAAGGTCCTCGTGATCGGTGTCGAGCCCGGCATCAGCACCACCGATGCCCGCGCGGAGGGCTTCGAGGCTGCAGCGGCCGAGGACCCGGCCTTCGAGTCCCTCGGCGTCCAGTACAGCCAGAACCAGCCGGCACGCGCAGCTCAGATCGTCACCAGCTCGCTGCAGGCCAACCCGGACATCGTGGGCATCTTCGCGGCGAACCTCTTCGCCGCCGAGGGCGCGGCCACCGGTATCCGGCAGGCCGGCGCCGAGGACGTGACCATCGTCGGCTTCGACGCGGGCCCCGCCCAGGTGGAGGCACTGCGCGAGGGCACGGTCCAGGCCCTGATCGCCCAGCAGCCGAACTTCATCGGCCGCACCGGGGTGGAGCAGGCCGTCGCCGCGCTCAACGGCGAGGAGGTCGACCCGGAGATCCAGACCGGCTTCACCATCCTCACCGCGGAGAACATCGACGACCCCGAGTCCCAGGAGGCGGTCTACCAGTCCTCCTGCTGACGCACCCCTCCTCCCCCGTGATCTTGCAAGGTTGCACGTGCTCGTCCCACGTCGTCGGGGAGCCACGGGCCCTACGGGAACCTGCAACCGTGCAAGATCACGGGGGAAGGCGGGGTCAGCGCCAGATGCTGCGGCGGCCCTGGGTGCGCGGGTTCTGGCTGGACTCCCACACCCGGCGCCAGCGGGCGGCGTCGGGGCCGGACGTCCTCGGGTTGGCCCCACGGCGGCGCGCGTCCGCGCGGAGTACCAGTCGGTGCTGTCCTCGTCGGCCAGGGCCGCCATGGCCAGCTGCACCCGCCGGCCGAGCTCGCGGGGGCCCTCGTCGGCCACGGGCAGGACAGGCTCGCCGTAGCGCACGCTCACGGTGCGCCGTCCCGACGAGGTCCAGCCCTGGTCCACCGGCATGGCGTTGAAGGTGCCCCTGAGCGACACCGGCACCACCGGCACCTGCGAGCTGACCGCCATGAACGCCGAACCCAGCTTGAACGGCCCCGTCCAGCCGTCGCAGGAGCGGGTGCCCTCGGGGAACACGACGATGCTCCAGCCGTCGGCGAGCAGGGTGCCG
>JBBSNO010000121.1:0-8280 GCA_038232615.1 Actinomycetales bacterium | reverse complement strand
TCGAGCTTGGGGTAGTCGATCTCCTGCACCTCGACCTTGCCCGGCTCGATGTACGCCACTGCTCTGTGGCCTGCATTGGGGTGGTTCCTTCGGTGGGTGTCGTGCGGGTGGACGGTGGGTGGGGGGGGGCCCGGTGGCGGGGCCGGTAGTGGGGGCGGGAGACGTGCGTCAGACGCGTTCGCCGACGATGTCGCCCTGCGTGCCCTGGGAGGTGTCGGCCTCGTCGTGATCGCGCGGTCGGGCCACCAGGTCGTAGCTGAACGCCGCCGCGAGCGCTCCCGCCAACGACCCGATCACGTATGCGGGGTACTGGCTCCAGACGACGTCGCCGCCGAACAGGGCCGCGACGGCGTTCGGGCCGAACGCGCGGGCGGGGTTCACGGCCGCGCCGGTCAGGGGGCCCGCGAACAGGATGAGGCAAGTCACGGCGAGGCCGATCATCAGGCCGGCCCAGCCGGCCGGTGCCCGGCGGTCGACGGCGGCCCATGATCGTCAGCACGAGCAGGTAGGTCGCGACGGCCTCCGCGAGGATCGCCTGCCCGTACCCGACGCCGTCCGCGAAGGCGACGCCGCCGACGTTGCCGAGGTCGACCGCCCCGGTGCCGAAGATGCCCGACCACGACCAGCCCGCCCAGCACGGACCCGACGATCTGGGCGACGACGTACGGGCCGACGTCGCGCCACGGGAACCGACCGGTCGCGGCGAGCGCGACGCTGACGGCGGAGTTGATGTGGGCCCCCGAGGTCGTGGCCGGCGCCCGATCGCAAGGGGCAGGCCCCGGCGTAGAGCTCGCGCGGCGACGGGTCGCAGGGTCAGCGCTGGGCGGGCGGGTTACCCCTGCGGCGCTGGTAGGCGTCCCACGCCTTGCGTCCCACGAACACGGCCAGTCCTCGGTAGACCCATCGCATCAGCATCCGGCCTGCCTACCAGTCCTGGACTCCGGCGGCGCGCTGGGAGCCCACTCCGTTAGCGTCGGTGCCATGGGCGACCGGGTCGCGTGCAGCCGCTGCGGTGCCCTCGTGGCCGGGTCGGCCCCGCCACTGGGCTGGTCGCCCGGCACCGAGCGCGGCCGCCCGGCATGGCTCTGCCCCGGCTGCGCGCGCGAGAACCTGCGCAACATCGAGGCCAAGCTCGACGAGGAGTGGTGGTGACGCGCCCTGGACGGCGCGGACACGAGCGGCGGCAGGGGACCTACGGAGGAGACGAGCATGCGCAGCCACCTGTTCGACAAGGCCCACTCGCAGCCCGGCGACGGTCAGCGGTGGAGTTTGCAGAGCCACAAGATGCTCCAGGTCCGGCTGGGAGCGGACGTGCTGGCCAGCAAGGGCGTCATGGTGGCCTACCGCGGCCAGGTCCGTTTCACCCACGAGGGCGCCGGCAGCATCGGCCGCCTGCTGAAGAAGGTGCTGACCGCCGAGAACACCCCGCTGATGCGGGTGTCGGGCCAGGGCGAGGTGTTCCTCGCCCGGCTCTCCGAGCATGTCTTCACGATCCTGCTGGAGGGCGACGGCATCAGCGTGGACGGCGGCCACCTGCTGGCGTTCGACGGCACCGTCACCTGGGACATCCGCCGCGTGCAGGGAGCCGGGCTGCTCGGCGGCGGCCTGTTCAACCTCGAGCTGACCGGCCACGGCACGGTGGCCCTCACGTGCGACGGGCCGCCGATGCTCCTGGACTGCGCCCAGCCGACCTTCGTCGACCCCCAGGCCGTGGTCGCCTGGTCGTCGTCGATCGTGCCCCGCGCCGTCAGCAGCATGAACATGCGGTCGGTGCTGCGCGGCGGCTCCGGCGAGGCCGTGCAGCTGGCGTTCCACGGCCCGGGGTTCGTCGTCGTCCAGCCCAGCGAGGGTCGTCCGGCCCAGCCCGGCGGCCGCAGCACCGGTGGTGGCGGCGTGCTCGGCGACCTCTTCAGGTAAGCACGGGGGGTGACGACGCGCTCGGTCACGGGGAGGTGGGCAGGAAGGTGGGCGGACGCCGGGCGCGCGTCGCCTGCTCGAACGCGTGCGCGAGCGCGAGCAGCTCGTCGTCCCGCCCCGCCGTGCTCATGAACGACATCCCGACCGGAAGCGGCCCGACGGAGCCGGCCGGCACGGTGATGTTGGGGTAGCCGGCGACCGCGGCGGGGCTCGAGGAACCGAAGCAGATCGCGTCGCCCTGGCCGAGGGTGGTGCGCCAGGCCGGGCTGTTGGTGGGGGCCATCACGGCGCTCAGCCGGTGGGTGGCCAGGGTCGAGTCGATGGCCGACCGGGCCGCTGCCCTGGCTTGCCGCCGGTGGGCGACCGCCTCGGGGGACCCCGCCGGGGCGGCGGCCAGGGCCTGCTCGAACAGCTCCTGCCCGAAGTGCTGCAGCTCGTCGGGGTCGCCCGCGTTGAAGGCCACCAGCCCGGCCAGCGTGCGGGGGTGGTCGCCCGGGGTCTCCTGCAGCCACCGCTCGACGTCACGCCGGAACTCCGCCAGCAGGGCGGGCAGCTCGTGGGCGTCGACGACGTCGGTACCCGGCAGGACCACGTCGACCGGGACGGCGCCCGCAGCCCTCAGCGCGTCGGTGGCCGTGTCCGTGAGCGCGTCGGTGTCGAAGCAGCTCGTCTCCAGCCGCCAGACCCCGATCCGCGCGCCCTGCAGGGAGTCGGGGCGCAGCGGCGCCGCACGTCGTCCGGCCAGCACCGACACGGTGAGGGCGACGTCGACCACCCAGCGCGCCATCGGGCCGGGGGTGTCCTGCTCCGCCGAGATGGGCACGATGCCCTCGGCGCTGAGCAGGCCGAGCGTCGGCTTCATCCCGACGACGCCGCAGGCACCGGCCGGGCAGAGGATCGAGCCGTCCGTCTCGGTGCCGATCGCGACCTGGGCGAGGGAAGCGGCGACGGCGGCGCCCGACCCGGACGACGAGCCGCAGGGGTTGCGGTCGAGCACGTGCGGGTTGTTGGTCTGGCCACCGAGCGCGCTCCACCCGCTGGTCGAGCGGGTCGAGCGGAAGTTGGCCCACTCGGACAGGTTCGCCGTCCCGAGCACCACCGCACCCGCCTCCCGCAGCCGGGTCACGAGCGGCCCCTCGGCCGGGCGGGATCCGACCAGGGCCCTCGACCCGGCCGCTGCACCGTGGCCACGGACGGCGATGTTGCCCTTGACCAGCGCCGGGATCCCG
The DNA here is from genome assembly GCA_038232615.1 of Actinomycetales bacterium. Lineage (GTDB taxonomy): Bacteria > Actinomycetota > Actinomycetes > Actinomycetales > DASROP01 > DASROP01. Next base: position 5,134 of record JBBSNO010000121.1, on the reverse strand, counting down.
TCGAGCGGGCCGCGCGTGTCGCCGGCACGTCGGCGGAGGTCGCTGGCCTCGGCCGCGCGTTCCGCGCCGGGGTCGACGGCCAGGACGGCGCGCACGAGCGGGTCGACCGACTCGATCCGGGTCAGGTAGGCGCGGGTGAGGCCCGCGGCCGTGAGCGACCCGTCGTCCATCGACCGCTGGGCCGCGGGGATCGTCAGGCTGTCGAGGCCGCCTCCGGGCCGGGGTGCGGAATGGGGGTGGTGGTGCGCCATGGTGGTGCGTTCACCTCGCGTACCCTGCGTGGACGTGGCTGCTGTCGACTTCTCCGCCGAGATCAAAGCACTCCGGGCGACCCTTGCGTCCATCCGGGAGGTCACTGACCTCGAGCGCCTGCGTGCGGACATCGTGGACCTCTCCGAGCAGGCGTCGGCGCCCGACCTCTGGGACGACCCGGACGCCGCCCAGCAGGTCACGAGCAAGCTGTCGCACTTCCAGACCGAGCTGGACCGGGTCGAGAAGATGGGGGACCGGATCGACGACCTCGAGGTGCTCGTCGAGCTCGGGGAGGAGTCCGGGGACGCCGCCGAGTCGGCGTCGACCCGTGCCGAGGCCGAACGCGAGCTGACCGCCGTCCAGGCCCAGCTCGGTGACCTCGAGGTGCGCACCCTGCTGACCGGGGACTACGACCCGCGCGAGGCGCTGGTGACCATCCGCGCCGAGGCGGGGGGTGTGGACGCCGCCGACTTCGCCGAGATGCTGCTCCGGATGTACCTGCGCTGGGCCGAGCGGCACGGGTACCCCACGAACGTGTACGACACCTCCTACGCGGAGGAGGCGGGCATCAAGTCCGCCACTTTCCGTGTCTCGGCCCCGTACGCCTACGGCACGCTGTCGGTGGAGCAGGGGACCCACCGGCTGGTGCGGATCTCGCCGTTCGACAACCAGGGCCGGCGCCAGACGTCGTTCGCCGGCGTCGAGGTGCTCCCCGACGTCGCAGAGACCGACCACATCGAGATTCCGGAGAACGACCTGCGGGTCGACGTGTTCCGTTCGTCCGGGCCCGGCGGCCAGAGCGTCAACACGACCGACTCCGCCGTCCGCCTGACCCACATCCCCTCCGGCATCGTGGTCTCGTGCCAGAACGAGAAGTCGCAGCTGCAGAACAAGGCCGCCGCGCTGCGGGTGATGCAGGCCAAGCTGCTGGAGCGGGCCCGCAAGGAGCGCCAGGCCGAGCTCGACGCGCTCAAGGGTGACGACTCCGGCAGTTGGGGCAACCAGATGCGCTCCTACGTGCTGCACCCGTACCAGATGGTCAAGGACCTGCGGACCGAGCACGAGGTCGGCAACACCTCGGGCGTCTTCGACGGGGAGATCGACGACTTCCTCGAGCAGGGGATCCGCTGGAGGCGGCAGCAGGACAAGCCGGTCGGCTGACAGGTCGCACGCCGGGACCGCCGGACGCCGGGACGCCGGATGGGCCTGCCGACACGCGCCGATGGCGTGTTCAGTCGGAGCGCCCGGATGCCGACGTAGACTCCAGCAGGCCAGGTGCGTTTGATCCCCTCTGTCCCCGAGACTGGCCGGACATCCCTGTGATCCGCTTCGAGCACGTCAGCAAGATCTACGACCGCACGTCACGACCGGCCCTGGACGACGTCAGCCTGGAGGTCGAGCGGGGCGAGTTCGTCTTCCTGGTGGGAGCGTCGGGCTCGGGCAAGTCGACCTTCCTGCGCCTGGTGCTCAAGGAGGAGCGGGCCTCGAACGGCACGGTCCACGTCGCCGGCCGCGACGTCGCCCGGTTGTCGTCGTGGAAGGTGCCGCACCTGCGTCGTCAGATCGGGGCCGTGTTCCAGGACTTCCGGCTGCTGCCGACCAAGAGCGTGTACGAGAACGTGGCCTTCGCGCTGCAGGTGATCGGCAAGTCCCGTCACGCCATCGCCCAGACGGTGCCCGAGACCCTCGAGCTGGTGGGGCTGGCGGGCAAGGAGAAGCGTCGTCCGCACGAGCTCTCCGGAGGTGAGCAGCAGCGGGTCGCGATCGCGCGTGCGTTCGTCAACCGGCCGGCGATCCTGCTGGCCGACGAGCCGACCGGGAACCTGGACCCGACCACGAGCGTCGGCATCATGCGGCTGCTCGACCGGATCAACCGCACCGGGACCACCATCGTCATGGCCACCCACGACGACGAGATCGTCGACCAGATGCGCAAGAGGGTCGTGGAGCTGGAGGACGGCGCGCTCGTGCGCGACCAGTCCCGCGGCGTCTACGGCTACTCGCGCTAGGAGCTCACCCGTGCGTCTGCAGTTCATCCTCAGTGAGATCGGCATCGGCCTGCGCCGCAACCTGGCGATGACCACGTCGGTCATCCTCGTGACGTTCGTGTCGCTGACGTTCGTCGGTGCCGCCGCGTTGCTGCAGCTGCAGATCGGCACCATGAAGGACTACTGGTACGACCGGGTCCAGGTGTCGATCTTCCTCTGCGTCCAGGACAGCGAGGCTCCCACCTGCGCAGCGGGTGCCATCTCGGACGCGCAGCGGCAGGAGATCCAGGCCGAGCTCGAGTCGGAGACGCTCGCCCCGTACGTCGACGTCGTCTACTACGAGTCCAAGACGGAGGCGTTCGGGCGCTTCAAGGAGCAGTTCTCCGACACGGCGATCGTAGACAACGTCACCGAGGAGCAGATGCCGGAGTCGTACCGGGTCAAGCTCGACGACCCGGAGGAGTACCAGGTCATCGCCGAGTACTTCTCCGGCCGACCCGGCGTCGAGGAGGTGCAGGACCAGCGCCGCTTGCTCGACCGGTTCTTCGCGGCCCTCAACGTGGCCACGCTCGTCGCGGCGGTCTTCGCGGGGGTGATGATCGTCGCCGCGGCGTTGCTGATCGCGACGACGATCCGGCTCGCCGCTTTCAGTCGACGGCGGGAGACCGGCATCATGCGTCTGGTGGGGGCGTCGAACATCCTCGTGCAGCTGCCATTCCTGCTCGAGGGGATCATTGCCGTCAGCATCGGGGCCGCACTGGCGAGCCTGGGCCTGTGGGCCGGGGTCAACTACGGCGTCCAGGGCTGGCTGACCGAGAACCTCCCGTTGTTCAGCTACGTGGGGGTGGGCGAGGTCGCCCTGGTGGCCCCGTTCCTCTTCGGTGTCGGAATCGTCCTCGCGGGCGTGTCCTCCGTGATCACGCTGGGTCGATACCTCAAGGTGTGAGTGCCCCGTCGCTCCGGCGCGTCGGGACGAGGTACCAGTCCACGTGGGTCTGCCCGACCCGCAGAAGGAGCGCCGCGTCATGTGCTGCCCGCGCACGCCCGGGCCTGAGATGCTGGCGCCCGCCGGGATCGCGCTGACCGCGCTGCTGTGCGTCGGTCTCCTGGCCTTCGCCGGCCCCTCGCAGGCGGCCGACCTGGACGACCCGCGCGAGCGCAAGCGGGAGGTCGACCAGGGCATCGCCGACCTGGAGCACCAGCTGGAGGGGACGTCGGCGGAGCTGCAGGCGGCCTTCGCCGCGCTGCAGGCGACGCAGGCCCGGTTGCCCCAGGCGCAGGCCGAGCTCGCGCAGGCCGAGGAGACGCGTACGCAGGCGCAGCGCAAGGACGTCGAGCTTGCTGGCCGGCTCGCCGCCGCCAGTGAGTCCCAGGGTGCCGCCGAGGCGGCCATCGTGGAGGGCACCGAGGCCATCGCGGGTACCGAGACGACCATCGGCCAGATCGCCTCCCAGGCGTACCGGGGGGCAGGCCTGGCCCCCGAGCTGTCGATCGTGCTCGATGCCCGCACCCCGGACGACTTCGCCGAACGCTTCGTGCTCGTCGACACGGCGCTGCGGAGCCAGAACGGCGCACTGGCCAGGTTGCAGGAGCAGCAGGCGGTACGCGCGAACGCCGAGGCTCGGCTCGTCGCTGTCCAGGGCGAGGTGACGCGGCTGCGGAAGGAGGCGGCCGACAACCTCGAGGTCGCGCGGCAGGCGCAGGCTGCGGCGACCGAGCGCAAGGTCGAGATCGAGCAGCTCGTCGTCCAGCAGCAGCAGGCCACCGCTGTCATCGAGGCCCGGCGGGCCGAGGAGACCGCGAGGCTCGACCAACTCGAGGCGGAGCGGACGGCCTTGGAGGCCGAGCTGGCCCGGCTGGCGGAGATCGCGCGCCGAGAGGCCGCCGAGCTTACTGCCCGCGAAGCGGCCGAGCGAGCGTCCGCGGAGCGGGCGTCTGCGGCGCGTGCAGCGGCCGATCGCGCGACTCGCTCCCGTGCGGCGTCCCAGGCACCCAGTGCCGCACTGCTGCGGCCGGTCGGCACCCGCATCACGTCGCAGTACGGGTACCGGGTCCACCCCATCTACGAGACGCGCCGGCTGCACGGCGGCACCGACTTCGGCGGGCCCTGCGGGGCGCCGGTCAAGGCCGCGGAGGACGGCGAGATCGTCCGCGCCGGCACCAACGGCGGCTTCGGCAACCAGGTCGTCGTCAACCACGGGATCGTGGACGGCCAGCCAGTCGCCACCTCGTACAACCACATGAGCGGCTACGAGCGGACCGTGGGCAGGGTGAGCCGCGGTGACGTCATCGGGTACATCGGGACGACGGGTTCCTCGACGGGCTGCCACCTCCACTTCGAGGTGTACATCGACGGCGCGACGACGGACCCGATGCGGTGGCTCTGACCGGCTCCACGTCAGTCGGGCGAATCGCAGCCGCCGGGGGGCCAGGGTCACCGGGTGGGTCGACGCCGAGGTGCATCTGCTGTCCGAGGCGCCGGTCGTCGGCGATGGCGTCGTGGACGGTGTTGCGCATGGGGGTCTGCAGGGGGTTGATGCGGGTGGATGGGATGAACCAGGGGACGCAGTCGCGCATCACGATCGTCCACTCACCGTGGTGGACGGTGGTGTGGTGCGGCCCGCACAGCAGGACGCCGTTCCACAAGACACGGCTGTGATACCGGACGCCGCCGACACAATGACCCGACGCGCGAGGGATTGAATCTGGATCAACGAACGGCTGACGCAGGGGTAACCCCTCCCTACTTCTCGGTACAGGACGCCAGTTCGCGCCAGGTGTCGATCCCTCACGCCCCCGCCTTGTCTTGGTGGCGCGCGAGCCAGTCCAGCAGGATGTCGTTGGTCCGCTCGGGCTGGTCGGTGAAGAACAGGTGGTTCGCGTTCGGGAGGACT
>JBBSNO010000120.1:0-8438 GCA_038232615.1 Actinomycetales bacterium | reverse complement strand
GGGACGTCCTCCACGTCGACGCCAAGGAGGGCTGGCAGCTCGCGGTCGTCGAGCAGGTCGACAACGGGCGGCCCACGTCCCTGCAGGTGTGCGACGAGGTGTGCTGGGTCGCCTGGGAGGTCCTGAGAGCTGCCCTTCCCCCGTCGAAGGCGCGCACAGGCGCCCGGCTCCAGCTGGACACCGAGCCGCAGTACAACAACACCAACAGGCGCAAGGAGCTGCGCGCGCCGGGATCGGTCACCGCCGACCCCGGCGGCGAATGGGTCCTGCTCGTGACACACACCGGGGCGCGTCGACCGCATCGGACCCACCTGTTCGCGGTCGGCCGCCTCACCGAACGACGAGTCGGGCCGGTGACGGAAGGCGCCTGGAGTGACTACCTGGCCGCCGTCGACGGAGCAGACGGCCTGGAGCTGAAGCCCCAGAGCCTGCAAGACCTGTACGAGAACGTCTCCTCACCTGTCGTGCAGGCGAGCCGGCTCAGGCCCACCGACCGGTTCCTCCCCGGCTACGTCCTGTGGGTGCGCGTCGCCGGGGACAGGGTGTCTGGGTTGTCGTTGTCGCACACGTGGCGGCACCGGGGTGAGCACCCCGCGGGCGATGAGAGGCGACTGAACGGCGGCTTCCTGCCCTGCGGCGACGAGCCAGCACTCTGTCCCGCCTGCCGCATGTTCGGCGCGAGCCCCGCCCCCAGGCGCGGCGACGACACCCGCCCGCTGCCTTACCGCGGGCACGTGCGTTTTACCGATTTGCTCGGCGTCGCCTCGGCTGTCGTCGTGCAGGAGCAGCTCGCCCCGATGGGCCCGCCCCGTCCCGGGAGCGGCAACTTCTACCTGCGCGACACCGTCCCACAGCCTGCACCCAGGGCCGGTCAGCCCGCTCTGGCGGAGTGGGGCTCCGCGCGCGACGGCCCGCCCCGGCAACTGCGCGGACGCAAGTACTACTGGCACACGACCCCACGGCCAAAGGCACCGCGCTATCAGGCTCACGGCAGCCCCCGCGGGGCGAAGAACGCAGGCAACATGCAGTCGTGCGCGGAGGTGGTGCGGACCGGGTCCCGCTTCACCGGCCGGATCGTGGTGGAGAACCTCGAGCCCGCTCAGCTCGGTGCGCTCTTGGTCGCGCTCGACCCCTCGCTGCTGCCCGGTGAGCAGGACGGCCCCCGGTGCTGGCATGTCGGTGGCGGGCGGCCGCTTGGGCTCGGCAGTGTCTGCTGCGTGCGCATTGAGGTTCGCGTCGACGAGGGGGCGGGCCGCTACTCGGCCGAGCCGTCGCCCGCGGGCGCCGACCAGCAGCAGGCCTGGATTGATGCACTGGTCGCGGCGAGCTCGCAGGCGGTCCAGGACACCTGGCCATCGCTCGTCCGCTTGCTGACCCTCGACGCGGTGAACCCGAACATGGTCTCCTACCCGCGGGCGGGTCCTTGGCCGAACGAGGCGGGCGGGGACGAGCAGGCTCTTTGGAAGCCCGGGCTGAGGTGGTGGTCGCAGGCACGCGGAGTCGAGATGACCAACACGGAGTACTGCGTCCTGCCCGAGCCGCTGGCAGCGGACGTCAGCCTGCCCATCGACCCGCCCGAGCGGGGGGGCCGATGACGCGGCAGTACCTCGACGTCGGGGTGGTGCGGATCGGCGAGTACGTGACGCGGGTGCGCCGGCTGCAGGGGATCCGCGGCGCCAGCAGCGCCGTGACGGCCGCAACGGCCACCACGGTCGTTGCTGGGGTCGACGGCGTGCAGGCGCACGACGAGGCGGGGGAGGCCGACGGCGTCCTGCACCTGGTCCTCGACAGCGGTGTCGACGCGGCGACGGCCGGCCGGCAGGTGCTCGTCCAGGTGCGCCGGCGACTGCCCGGAGCCGACCTCGAAGCGTCCTGGGGAGCCGGCGAGTCCTACGCCGAGGCGCGCACGCGCATCTACGCGCAGCGATCGGCCGGCGACGGCCTGCGGTGGTTCCCGGCGACGGCCGAAGCACCCATGCTCACGCCCTGCGACGACTGCGGCTCGCGACCCGCGCTGGCCCGCCCCGGTGAGGGCGACGTCATCACCTGCCCCGACTGCCGTCAGCGCGAGGACTTGCGCGGGCGCTCCGGAGCGGCTCAGCGGCTGCTCGAGCAGCGGCTGCCCGGCGGCACGTTCGTCAAGGAGCTGCGCGGGCTCCCCCGGGGTGGCGACGCCGGCACCCGGCACAGCAACCACATCGCCCTCGTCATGGCTGACGGCAACGGGGTCGGCGCGCTGTTCACCGCCTTGTCCTCCGGACACGTTAACGCGGGGACGCGGCTGCGGGTCTCGCGTGAGCTCACGACGGCCACACGCGAGGCGCTGGTGGCCAGCGCGCGTGCCGTACAGCAACCGGACGGCTTCGTCCCCGTCGTACCGGTCGTCCTCGGCGGCGACGACGTCGCCGTGCTGGTGGCTGCACATGCCGCCTGGCGCTTCACACGCGAGTTGCTGACGACATTCGAAGCCGAGATCAGGCAGCGGCTCGCCGGCCTTGCCGCGGTGGCGGACGTCGAGCCCAGCCTCACCGCCGGGATCGTGGTGCAGCACTACGCCAGTCCGGTCGCGGACGGGTTCGGCGTCGCGCAGGACCTCATGCGGCAGGCGAAGCGGAGCGAGTCAGGGCGCGCAGCGGCGGTGGCCTGGGTCGACCTGACGACAGAAGGCTCCGAGACCGGACTCGCGCACCGGCCCGCCCTCCGGCTCAGTGTCGTCCTGCACCACGGCGCCGCGTTGACGTCCCTGGCGGCACTACCGGCTGGCACGCGCAAGGAGCTGGAGCGACTGGTGGGCATGCTCCCCGAGGACGACGCCGCCGGGTACCTCCGGCGCCACGCACAACGGCTCGGCATCGCCGACCAGGCGGCACCGTTCCTGTCCGGCGCCGGCAGCGGGATCGAACTCGAGGTCGCGCTCGACCTGGCGCGGTGGTGGAGATGACGGTCCTGGAGATCGGCGTGACGTTCCACGGACCGGTGCGGGTCGCGCGCGGACAGTCCGCGAACGGGCTCGACGACATCGTCGACCGCAGGTGGATCCCTGCGTCCTCCCTGAAGGGCGTGATGCGCGCGGCTGCTGCGCTCCGACTCGGGCTTCCCGAGGGCGCGGTGCTGACGGCGTTCGGCAGCCCCCGCCGCGCCGGGGCGTGGGTCTGGAACGACCTGCGGCTGGAATGGGAAGGGGTCACCACCGAGGTCACCTCGCGGGTGCGGATCACCGTCGACGAGCAATCCGGAGCGGCGTCTCGCCGCAGCCTCCAGCACGCCGAGGAGCTCTGGGTGCGTGGAGTGCCGGTCTTCGCGGTGGAGCGGATCGCCCCACCGACACGCGGCGAGCAGGACGACGCGCTGCTGGTCGCGGCGGCAGCGCTTGCCGTCAAGAGCATCGGCAGCGGCCGGCGCCGAGGCCTCGGCTGGGTGACCCTCGAGCCGCGGGTCGACGGCCGGCCGGTGCCGCCTGCCGAGGCAGCGGCCGCCGTCGTCGCCGCCCGCGCGGCGGGTGCCCCATGAGGCGGTGGGTCGTACGCCTGGAGACGGAGGGGCAGGTGAGCGCCGGCCGCACCCGCGAGCGCGGCTTCCTCGTCCCGACGCAGCGCCACCTGCCCGGAGGGGCGGTCCGCGGCGCCCTCGCCGCGGCGTGGATGCGCACGCACGGCCAGCCGGAGAACGACCCAGCAGCCTTCGAGCGCGACATCGGGTCACTGCGCGTCGGGCCGGGGCTGCCCCAGGCCGGCGTGCAGGAGCCGCTGTCGGCGATGGTCTGCAAGTATCGGCAGCGCGCGGAGTGCTCGACGGTGGCGTATGACATGGCCTTCGACGAGCAGGCGGAGACGTGCCGTGTCTGCAGCGGGCCGCTCGAACTCAGCCGCGGCGGTTGGAGCGGCGTGCTGGTGGAGACCGTGGCGCGCACAGCGCTCGGGCCCGACGAGCGGGCCGAGGCGGGGCGGCTGTACCGGCGCGAGGCCCTCGCGCCCGAGCAGGTGTTCGTCGCGGAGTCCTACGGCGACCTGTCCTGGGTGCCCGCGGAGGGCCTGCGCCTGCGCGTTGGGGGTCGCCGGTCCGTCGGCGGCCAGGCCCGGGTGACCGTGCGCCAGGAGCCGCCGCCGCAGCCGGAGGTGTCCGGGAGCAGTCTTGTGGTCCGCCTGACCTCCGCGGCGGTCTTCGTCGGCATCGGGGGTCGGAGCTCGCTCGTCCCGGGGCAGGGGGACCTGTCCCGGCTGGTGCCGTCGGGCAGTGAGCCTCCGCGGTTCAGGCGCAGCTGGACCCGGCCGGAGCCGGTCGGCGGGTGGAACGCCGCGGCGGGTCTGCCCACGTCGGCAGAGGTCGCCGCGGCCGCGGGCAGCGTCTTCGTGCTCGACTACGGGCGGGACGTGACACCGCAGGACGCGGTGCGCGCGCTCGAAGAAGGACTAGGCGTGCGCCGGGCCGACGGGTTCGGGTGGCTGACGACGCGCCGCTGGCAGCCCTCCGCGCCCGCGAGTCCCGCGCCGGCAAGGGCGACCGGGGACCTGGCAGTGACGTCGATCGCGGACGCACTCGCCCGGCTGGGGCGGCCGCTGACCCGACGCGTCGCCGGCTGGCTGCGGGAGGGTCTGACGCGGGACGAGCTGCTGCGTCGCACCTCCTACAGCGGCTTGGTACCGGAAGCACGGCAGGCGGTGGACGCGGCACTCGCCGTATCCGAAGGGGAGCAGGCAAGGCTGCTCGTCGTTGCGCTGGCGGCCCGATCATGAGGGTGACGTTGGTCGACATCGCGCTGACCGCCACGGCTGGCGTGTCGGTGGCGGCTCCGGAGCGCGCCACCGTCAAGGGCAAGGCCGAACTGCCGGTGGCGCGTGATGCCTGGGAACAGCCGGTCGTTCCGGCGAGCGGCCTGGTCGGCAGCCTCCGCGCAGCAGCGGCGGCGCACGGAGTGGGCGTCGCAGACCGGCTCTTCGGTGCCGGTATCGGCCGCGACGAGGACGAGGACGGTGAGGCGACCGGCTGCTCCTCGCTGGTCCGGGCGCTGGGGACCACGACGCGACTGCCGACCGACGCGCCGGTGCAGAGTCGGATGCAGACGGCCGTCGACCGGACACGGGGCGCCGCCGCCGACCGCATGCTCCGCAGACGTGAGCACTTGCCGCCGGGGACGCAGGTGCACCTGTACTTGGCTGTCGAGAACGGGTCGCCCGAGGACGTGGCGCACCTGCGGCAGCTCGTCGCGGGGTGGCGGCCGTCGCTCGGCGGCGGCCGCAGCACCGGCCTCGGGCGCGCCGACGTCACCTCCGCACGCATGCTCGTGCTCGACCTCGACCGGCAGGAGGACCTCACCCGCTGGCTCGCTGCCTCCGGACCGACGTCCTTCGGCGCCGGGCCTGGGTGGCAGACGATAAAGGTGACCGCGCTGACAGGACTGTCACCGGGAGTCCTGGCGCTGGAGGTGGACCTCGTTGCGGCGAGCGACTTGGCTGTGGGGACAGGCGAGTACGTCGAGGTGTCCCCGGGCCGCAAGGCTGCGGAGCTGTCACGTGCCGGCGGTCGGCCGCTTCTGCCCGGCTCGTCCTGGAAGGGCCTGCTGCGCAGTCGCTGCGAGTTCGTGCTGCGCAGCCTGGAGGTTCAGGTTTGCGACTCCACGTCCGTTGCCGGAACGTGCGGCACGTGCCCGACCTGTCTGCTGTTCGGCTGGACCGGACGCGCAGGTGACACCGGTGCCGTCGCAGCCCGTGCGCTGCTGGTCGTGCACGACTCGCTCGTGCAGGCGCCAGATGGGTCGTCGCCCGAGGAGCAGGTGCGGGATCACGTCGCCATCGACCGGTTCACCGGCGGGGCGAGATCGGGAGCCCTGTACTCCGAGCAGGTCGTGCTGCCCGGTGCGCACCTGACGCTGCGGGTGGAGCTGCCGGAGACTGTCGCCGGCTGGGCGCTACCGCTTCTCTGGGCGGTTCTCGCCGACTTGCACGAGGGCTACCTAGGGGTCGGACACGGCACCACCCGCGGGTTGGGCTTCGTGCAGCTGCGTCAACCACAGGAGCTCGACGGCTGGCGTGACCGGTTGCGGGCCGCCGTACCGGCGATGACCGCCGCACCTGGAGGAGGCGGCGATGCCTGACGCGGCGGAAATGCGCTGGACCGGCACCGACTGGATGCCCTGGTCCGAGGTTCACCCGCTCCTGCGGGACTGGACCTGCGCCTGGGTGGACCTGGCGGGCGTGCACGTCGGCTCGGCGCCCGAGGGTCCGCCGGTGGGCAGCACTCACCTGTGGGCCTGGAACGCCGTAGGCCGGCTGGCCCGCGTCCGCATCGACGGGAAGCGCGCTGTGCTCGGATTCCTCAGTGAGGACGGCGACGGCGTGCCGGTCCCGATCAGCCGAGGTCGGGCCAGCTCCTGGGACGCCGCGCACGTCACCGGCGGTGCGGTCGCTGGGCGCACCTGGGAGGTCGTCGACGTCCTGGATGAGCACACGACGACTTTCCTGCGGCTGTTGGACGTTCCGTGAGCGATGAGGCGCCGGTCCGGCTGAGGAACTTCACACCGCACCCGATCACGGTGGACACTTCCGGGCGGCCTCTCGTCCTCGAGCCGGAGGGTGAACCGGTACGTCTGCCCGACGAGCCGGTCACCGAGGCAACCATCCATATCGAGGGGGGTGTCGTGCGCGTGGTCACTCTCGAGCGCCGGCAGTCAGCGGACGGGCTGCCGCCGCCGGAGACCGACGTCTGCTATATCGTCTCGCGTGTGGCTGCTGCGGCACTCGACCGCCCGGACGTTCTGTTCCCGCTCGGTGAGCGACGTGACGCGGGCGGGCGGATCGTGGGTGTCCGCGGGTTCGGCGTCTTTGGGACGCGCCGATGACCCCGGTGGGCTAGGACGTGCCTGGCGCGTCGCGGCGGGATGAGCCCTCAGGCAGGCGCCGACTCACCGACGTGCCCTCGAGCGCGGGCGGTCGATTGCTCAACCGGCTGGCGGTCAACGAGGTCATCGCGCCCCTGGGGTCCGCCGGCGTCGTCCTGCTGTCCGCCGCCTTCGGGATCTTTGCCGACCTGGTGGCTGAAGGCTGGCAGGGTCGACGTCCATTCGTCTTTTGGCCGACGTTCGTCGTCGGCGCGACTGTCTTCTTCTTCGCCTACATTTTGCTGCTCCGCCGTGAGAAGGACAAGCGGCGGCTCGGCACCGCGTACATCGTCCGCCTCCAATCGTCTGCCTGGACGAAGGAGGACGGGAACGTCTTCGCTGACGTGCGCGCAAAGTTCGCGAGGACCTTCGAGATCGGCGGCCCGAGCGACTGGGACGGCCGGTGGGACTGGGGACTGTCGGACCGGCTTCACGCGTGGGACGACGCGGTCGAGGACGTCGTCAAGTGCCTGTGGGTGGCCCGGCGCAATGACGATCAGGCGACGGCCAACGGCCTGTTCCTGTGGTGCTGGTGGTCGGTCGCGGTCGCCATGGCCTCGCGCGCGATGCGCGACCGGGTTGGGTTCGAACTAGAGGTTCGGCACCGCCCGTCATCCTACCGCGGGGGACAGCGCAGGGAGGGGACGGACTGGCGAAAGGAGAGGCACGCCTTCCGGGACGACCCCCCGGGGCTGAACGCGTATCCCCTCGAGACGCATGTCGCCCCGTGCGTGCTCCATGTTGCGGATCCCGCATCCGGTCTCGCGCAGCGGCCGGAGTCGTCGGCGCCGGTCGTCGTGGTGTTGCTGGCGTTCAGCAAGGGGCACTGGGGACCACTCGCGCCCGGTGCGGCTCCACCCGCTGGCACCGTCATCGAGATCGGTCAGTCCGCCGTCCGTGAGGTGACCAGCGGGCCCGCGACGCTCATCGTCTGCAGCTCGGGGCACCAGCGGGACATCCTGTGGGATGACTACCCCAGGCTCGCGAAGGCAGCTGTTCAGCAGTTGCAGCAGGTCCATCACGAGCATCCGGGCGCAACGATCGTCGTCGGGGCGACGATGCCGCAGGAGCTCCCGTTCGGCATCGGCGTCCTGGCCGCACGTGAAGGTCATGCCTGGCCCGAGGAGATGTGGTCCCTGCTGTGGGACAAGGATCGTCAGAAGTTCGTCATCCCCCGCCTGAACATCGGCAGAGGTGGCAGCGTCGGGAAAACGCCCCCTCTCGATGACCGCGCCAGCCGCGCGTGACCGTGCCCTCCGGCGGCCCGCTGCCGCCAGGCGAGCTCCCGCACGATCGTCGCCAGGCTGCTCGCCCGCGGCCGCGACGTCGTGGAGCTGGGCGGAGAAATTTCCGTCCACAGCCTCGCATGCGCTGATCGACGGGAGTTCACAGGGCTGTCCACAAGCGTGTGCACACGGCCGGCTCCGCGTCTCCACACCGAGGACACCGGCCCGTCCACAGGACGGTTTGGCGAGCGACCGATCCGGCCCTAGGGTCCGCGCACCGCAGGGGACGGGAGGACGCATGTCGACGGTCGTCGAGCAGGTGCAGGACCAGGCGTTGG
>JBBSNO010000119.1:0-8581 GCA_038232615.1 Actinomycetales bacterium | reverse complement strand
TGAAGCCGGAACCGCTGCGGTGCATGAGGTCGCGCATGCAGATGGTGTTCCAGGACCCGATGGCCAGCCTCGACCCGCGGCAGAACGTGCAGAGCCTGCTGACCGAGCCGATGGCGACGCACCGGATGGAGGGGGCCGCAAGGCCTGGGCGGGGGGCGTGCGTGAGCTGCTCGACGTCGTCGGACGCCCCACGAACAGCGCCTCGAAGTACCCGCACGAGTTCTCCGGCGGCCAGCGCCAGCGGATCGGGATCGCCCGGGCCATCGCGCTGCGCCCCGACCTGGTGGTCGCGGACGAGCCCGTCAGCGCGCTCGACGTCTCGGTGCAGGCGCAGGTGATCAACCTGCTCGAGGAGCTGCAGGACTCCCTCGGGCTGACCTACGTGGTGATCGCCCACGACCTCGCCGTGGTCCGGCACATCTCCGACCGGATCGGCGTGGTGCACCTGGGGCGGATCGTCGAGGAATCGGGCAGCGACGAGCTGTACGCCCGCCCGTTGCACCCGTACACGATCTCGTTGACGTCGGCGATCCCGGTGCCGGACCCGGACGTCGAGGACCGGCGGGAGCCGATCCTGCTCGCCGGTGACCTGCCCAGCCCGTCGAACCCGCCGTCCGGCTGCCGCTTCCACACCCGGTGCCCGTTCCGGCAGCAGACCCGCTGCCACGACGAGGAGCCGCAGCTGGTCGAGCTGCGGCCCGGGCACCGCGTCGGGTGCCACTGGGCGCGGGAGATCGAGGCCGGCACCATCACCGCGGCGGACACGGCGCACGACCCGACCGCCGTGCGGGAGGACCAGGCCGTCTCGTGACCGACCCGGCGCAAGACCACCCCCTGCTGTGGGCCAAGCGCTACGGGGCCGCCTCGCTCTTCGAGCCCGCCAACCTGCTGCGCGAGGCGCGGCGCCAGCTCCTCCTGCCCGACGTGCCGGTCCCGGCGGTGTGCCTGCTCGACCCCGACGGCGACGTAGCCCGGCACCTGGAAGCCACAGGCCGCGGGCGCCGGCACGCCGGATGGGCGTGTTACCACACGGCGATGTGGACGGTGGATCTCGACGGCATCGAGGTCGGTGTCGTCCCGATGGCCGTGGGCGCACCTTTCGCCGTGCTGGTGGCCGAGCAGCTGGTCGCCTCCGGAGCGGAGCTCGTCGTCAGCATCACCTCCGCCGGTCAGATCTCGCCGCTGGCCCGGACACCGTGCTTCGTGCTCATCGACCGCGCTCTGCGCGACGAGGGCACCAGCAGCCACTACGTCCCCCCGGCGCGGTGGAGCCACCTGGACGCGGCCCTGCTCGAGCGTCTGGAGGGCGCCTTCGACGACCTGGCCGAGCCGGTCGAGGTGGGAGCCTCGTGGACGACGGACGCCCCCTACCGGGAGACGGTCGCGGCGATCGACGCCGCGGCCACGCTGGGGGTCGCGTGCGTGGAGATGGAGGCCGCCGGCCTGTACGCCTTCGCCACCGCCCGCGGTGCCCGTCTCGTGTGCTTCGCGCACGTGACCAACACGATGGCCACCGCCGGCGACGACTTCGAGAAGGGCGTGGACAGCGGGGTCCACGACGCCCTCGCGGTCACCCGGGCGACGGCGGCCGCGCTGCTGTGAACGGGCACCCGACTACGGGGCGATGACGTCGGCGTGTTGGCCCCTCCCCATCGGCGGCGCGAGCATGCATACTCGGCGAATGCTCACGAAGCTGCTCGGGAACCATGAGCCGGACCCTGGCACCGTCGGCCGCGCTGTCGCCGGGCTGCGCGTGCTCGCGGGCCTGCTGTGGCTCTACAACGTGTCCTGGAAGCTGCCCCCCGACTTCGGCCGGGACCGGGAGGCGCTGCTGTACGGCTATGTCGTCGACGCGATCGAGCACCCCGTCTTCCCCCCGTTCAGCTGGGCGATGGAGAACATCGTCGAACCGATGTTCATCCCGTTCGGGTGGGGTGTGCTCGTCGCGGAGACGGCGCTGGCGGTGCTGCTGCTCACCGGCACCCTCACCCGGCCGGCGGCCCTGCTGGGCGTCGCCCAGTCGGCGGCGATCGGCCTCTCGGTGCTGATGACCCCGGGCGAGTGGCCCTGGTCGTACTACCTCATGGTCGGCGTGCACGTCGTGCTGTTCTTCGCGGCCGCGGGCCACACCTGGGGCGCGGACGGCGTCCGGGCCGCCGCCGACCCGGGACGCGCGGCGCGCGTCTTCGTCGGCGCCTGGGGCGCGATCCTGGCCGGCCTGGGCGTGGTGGTCGCCGTGATCGCCCTGTTCGCCGGGACCGTCCGGCTCGCCCCCGGTGGGTACGAGCTCTCGCTCGGCGAGTACAACCTGGCTGGGGCCATCGTCCTCGCCGTCGTCGGCGGCCTGCTGTTCGCGGCCTCCCGGACTGGGGCCCCACGCCTCGCGATGGCCGCGGCCGGCCTCGCGGCCGTGGCCGCCGCCAGCATCTACGTCCAGGTCACCGCCGGGTCGTCGGTGTGGCTGGGTGCGAACCTCACGACCGCCGCGCTGCTGCTCACCGGTGCGGTCGCCGGGCTGCCGGCCCGCAGGTTCGCCGCCGCGGGCGCTCGCGAGAGGGTCGCGGTTGGCTGACCCGGAGACCGACCGCGTCGCCGAGGTCGTCGACGGCGGGGACGTCGGCTGCGGCGAGCTGCTGCTGCGGCTGGTCGGCCGACTGCGCCACCAACCGGCCGGGGCGGTGGTCCGTCTCGTCGCGACCGACCCGGCGGCCCCGATCGACCTACCAGCCTGGTGCCACCTGACCGGCCACGCCTACCTCGGCAGCGGCCGGGGTCCGGACGGACGGCCGCACTACGACCTGCAGGTCGCGCCCCACGCGAGCCAGACGGACGACGCGCGGCCCTGGCACCTGCGTCCCACCACCGACTCCACCCCCACCACCGACCCAGCCACCCCGACAGAAGGGCACCACCTACCATGAACGGTCTGGTCATCTCTCTCACCCACGCAGCCGACGACGTCGACCGCGCGAGCGTCGCAATGGTCGTCGCCGGGGCCTCGGTCGCCTCTGCGCAGACGACCACCGTCTTCCTGTCGTCCGAGGGCGTCCGCCTCGCCCAGAAGGGCACAGCAGACACCCTGCACGAGGAGGGCTTCGCGTCGATGTCCGAGCTCGTCACCTCCTACGTCGAGGCCGGGGGGACGTTCCTCGTCTGCAGCCCCTGCGCGAAGAAGCGGGGCATCGGCGAGGACGACCTGATCCAGGGCGCGCAGATCGTCGGAGGGGCCACGCTCGTCGCGCTGCTGGCCGACGGCGCCGGCTCGCTGTCGTTCTGATCCGGTGACCAGCGTCAGCGATCCCGCGACGACACGCGGCGACCCCGTGGCCGCCGACGCCGAACTGGACGGCGGCGACCAGGACTGCGGCAGCGGCCTGCTGCTGTCGCTGACGGCAGCGATGCGCCGGCTGGACGTCGGCCAGGTACTGCGGGTGCGCACCCGCGAGCGGTCCGTGACCGTCGACCTGCCGGCCTGGGCCCGGCTCGCCAGCCACGACGTGCTCGACGTCCGCCGCCAGGACGCCACCCCGGTGGAGTGGAGCCTGTGGGTGCGACGAGGTGGCCCCGCGCCCGCCCCGGCCGTCGACTTCAGCTCCGGCGAGGCCGTGCCGCTGGGCGAGAGGCTGTGGCTGTACTCGAACTTCCCTGCAACCTGGCCTGTGACTACTGCTGCTCCGAGTCGTCTCCGCGGGCGGCGGCGCGGCTGCTCCCGGCGGGGGTCGCGGCCGCCGCCGTCGAGGAGTTCGCCGGACTCGGCGGCCGCGAGCTGTTGGTCACCGGCGGCGAGCCGTTCCTGCACCCCGAGCTCGGCGAGATCGTCCGGCACGCCGGAGGGCACGTCCCGGTCACCATCCTCACCAACGCGATGGTGTTCTCGCGGGGCACGCGGCGGTCGGTGCTCGAGGCGATGGACCGCTCGCGGGTGACCCTGCAGGTCAGCCTCGACTCCGGCTCGCCGCAGCTGCACGACCGGCTGCGCGGGAAGGGGTCCCACGCCAGGGCGGTCGCCGGCATCCGTCTAGCGCGCGAGGTCGGCTTCCGGGTGCGGGTGGCGGCCACGCTGTACCCGTCCGACCTCGAGGAGGCCGGGCCACTGCACGCGCTCTGCGACGACCTGGGCGTCGCGGCCGACGACCGGCTCCTCCGCCCGGTGGCGAACGAGGGCGCGGCGGACTCCGGCGTCCACATCAGCCTCGACACGGTCGAGCCGGAGCCGACGCTGGCCGTCGACGGCGCCTGGTGGCACCCGGTCGGCGTCACCAACTCGCACCTGCGGGTCTCGCCGGACCCCCTGCCGGTCGAGCACGTCTTCGACGTGATGCGCGACGTGCTCGCCGTCCAGGCCGCGGGAAACGCCGCGGGTCGCAGCGTGTTCCGCTGCACCTAGTACTCCAGCCGTAGTTCGTGATCTTGTTGTCGGCGTGGCGGTGCCGGACGAGGGGCGGCCACCGCTCGGACGATTCGAGGTTGTGGAGACTGCAAATGGCCGTGCGGTGGCCGCGTGCCACAGCGTAGATGACGTTGCCCCCGAGGGCGTAGACGACGCGGCCTGCCACAGCCCGCTCATCGCCCAGGCGCCGTCGCGCACGAACCGGTGGTAGGCGTCGTGCGCCCGCGCCCCGCCCGGGTCGGCAATGGTGATCATCGCGGTGATGGTGCGCCGGCCCGGGGCGCACACCCAACCGGTCAGCAGCTGGGTGAAGATGGCGAAGCTCGGCGCGCCGAACACCGTGCGGGTGCTCTCCAACAGCGCCGTCCACGCGATCACCGGCCCCGGCCGCTGGCCGCCTGGGCGGCCAACAGCGCGGCCAGCCCCGCGTTGCCGGCCTCGTGCAGCGCCTCACCATCGGCGCACTGGCAGTTCGCCTTGCCGCAGCGGCGTCGCTGCACCACAGAGCCGCGGATCATCCGCGGCGTCCCTTGCGACTTTCGACCGGGCATCGTCCACATGGTGCCAGTGATCAACCGGGGCGCGTGTCGCCAACAAGAACAAGCCCCACAGCGACGGACAGGACGACGGTCTACCCAGTCACGCCCAGGTCAGGGCACCGACAGAAGTGCGAAGGTCCACACAGGTAACCTGCCGCATTACCTCAGGTTCTTGCTCAAGGGCACCTCCCCCGAGCTGCTCGGTCCAACGCGGAGATCTCGACCCGGCTGCACCTCTGCGAGGCGACGGTCAAGACTCACGTGACCCGGCTGCTGACCAAGCTGGCCCTGCGCGACCGGGTCCAGGCGGTGAGCCGGCAGCGCCCTGTCGAGGCGGGGTGCTGGAGTCAGCGGGTCTCGCGGTGCGGGTTGTGCTTCGCGCAGCGGGGGCAGTACTTCTTCATCTCGAGGCGGTCGGGGTCGTTCCGACGGTTCTTCCTCGTGATGTAGTTCCGCTCCTTGCACTCCACGCACGCCATGGTGATCTTCGGACGGACGTCAGCGGTCTTGCTGGCCACGGCACAGCCTTCTCTCGCGCGATCGGTGGGACGGCGGCGCAACTGCGCGCACACCAGAAGGACCCAGGGTACGCCGGGGCCGATGAGCCCGTCGAATCCGGTGCAGTAGCGGGGGCGGGACTTGAACCCGCGACACAACGATTATGAGCCGTTTGCTCTACCACCTGAGCTACCCCGCCGGGTCGGCACCCGCAGACGTGTCGGGTGCCGGGAGAGCCCCGATAGGGAATCGAACCCTAGACCTTCTCCTTACCATGGAGACGCTCTACCGACTGAGCTATCGGGGCACGGCGAGGATGAGGGTACACGCGTGCCAGGCACCGCCGGAAATCGGTTGGCCGCGCGGTCGTGGCGCTCCCCCGGTCGGGCTATCAGTGCGCTCGGCGCTACTGCCGACACTGACTGCATGCTGCTGCCTGCCCCGCGTGAGGACCTCGTCCGCGCCACCCGGACGCTGCTCTCGCTGGAGGGCGTCCAGCGCTCCGCGATCGACCTGGCGATGGACCTGCAGGCACGCGGCTGGACCGTGGACGCCGGCCACCTCGACGACGTGATGACGCGCGCCGACACGGTGTTCCTGCGGGTGGGCGACGAGTTCCTCTTGCTTCCGGAGGGCGCGGAGCCTCCCGCGGGTCCGACGATCTCGCGGGAGCAGGTGCACGACCGGCTCACCCGCAAGCTGGGCGCCTCGTGGTGGCGCGTGCTCGCCCTGCGTGCGGCGTACCCGCCCCTGCCGCAGGCTCCGCTCTCACCCTTGGCCCGGCGCCTGGACGACGACCGCCGGACCCGGACGTTCCGGGTCGCGAAGGTGCACGACGCGCACCACTGCTGGCTCCTTGCCTGGGTCGACCAGGTGACGCTGGTGCGGCGCGAGAACCTGCCCGACTGGGCGTGCTGGGAGACCAACGGCCTGGATCGGTGGCAGCCCGGCCGCGACCCGGTGCAACCCCGGTACCACGCCGTGCCCGCCGACCGGCTCGTCCTCGTCCGGCCCGAGCCCGACGCGGCGGCGATGGCGCACCTCCTGCTGGACGTGCTCACCGCCACCGGAGCCCGGCCCCAGGACGTGTGGATCGAGCCCGTCCCGGCCGACGGCGCGGAGGTCGACGCGCGCGAGCGGGTACTGGAGCAGGCCCGGGTGCCGTCGGTGGCGCGGCCCGGGCGGCACGCGGCCACAGCGGCGTGCCGCTCGTGCGGCGGGCTGCTGGAGGGCCTGGAGGACACGGCCCGCGGCGAGCACGCCCCGTGCTGGGCGCGTCACGAGCCCGCGCACAGCGAGGTCGTCCGGCACACACGGCGCCAGTGGGTCGGCGCGCTCGACCTGAGCACGTGGGCGCACACGGTTTCGGAGCCCCCGCGCGGCGGCGCGCCCGGCCTCTCCCGAGGGCGCGTCAGCACCGCGGCCGTCGCTGGCTGAGGCTACCAGGGGCAGTAGCCGAGCCTGCGACCCGTACCGGGACGACGAAGGGGCGACCCTCGCGGGACGCCCCTCGACGTGGCAGGTGAAGGATTCGAACCTTCGAAGGCATCAGCCGACGGATTTACAGTCCGCTCCCATTGGCCGCTCGGGCAACCTGCCTCGGTGCGGTGCGAGGATAGCAAGCCGTGCACGCCCCTCACGAACCCACCGGGAGGACCCACCGTGGCCAGCGTGTCGTCGTTCGACGTCGTCAGCATGGTCGACCGCCAGGAGGTCGACAACGCCCTGAACCAGGCCAGCAAGGAGGTCGGCCAGCGCTACGACTTCAAGGGCACCGGCGCGTCCGTGGTGTGGAGCGGGGAGACCATCGTCATCGCCGCGAACAGCGAGGAGCGGGTGACGGCAGTCCTCGACGTCCTGCAGAGCAAGCTCGTCAAGCGCGGCATCTCGTTGAAGGCGCTGGAGAGCGGCGACCCCAAGGCGTCGGGCAAGGAGTACCGGATGGAGTCGGTCCTGAAGGAGGGGCTCGACTCCGAGAACGCGAAGAAGATCGCGAAGCTGGTTCGCGACGAGGGCCCCAAGGGCGTCAAGGCCCAGATCACCGGTGACGAGCTGCGGGTCTCGGCCAAGAGCCGCGACGACCTCCAGGAGGTCATCGCCCTGCTCAAGGGTGCCGACCTCGACGTCGCACTGCAGTTCACCAACTACCGGTAGCGGGCGCGGCTCCGAAGAGGGACGTGACCCCCCTGCCACGCCGCCGCGTGCTCGCCGGTCTCGCAGCCTCCGCCGTCGCGGCGCTGACCGGGTGCGCCCGTCCTGGTCCGCCGGCGGGAGCGGCCCGCAGCGCCGGCGGCGAGCGCCTGCTGCCCCAGGTCTACGCCGACGCCGACGCCCAGGTGGCCGACCTGCGGCTCCCCGCAGAGCGCACCACCGACGGCGTGGTCGTGCTCGTCCACGGCGGCTACTGGCAGGCGGGCTACGACCGCAGCCTGGAGGACGCCGTCGCGGCCGACCTCGTCGGCCGCGGCGTCCCGGTGTGGAACCTCGACTACCGGGCGGTGGGCGACGGTGGTGGCTGGCCCGAGACGTTCCTCGACGTGGCCGCCGGCATCGACCTGCTCGCGCTGGTGGCGCCGGCGCACGACCTCGACCTCGCCCGCGTCGTCCTGGTGGGACACTCGGCCGGTGGCGCGCTGGCCCTGTGGGCCGCCGCGCGCGACCAGCTGCCGGGCGACGCCCCCGGTGCGGGACCCGCCGTGCTGCCCGTGGCCGTCGTCACCCAGGCCGGCGTCAACGACCTCGTCGCCGGTGTCCGCGACGGTCTGGGCGGCGGCGCGGTCCAGGCGCTGCTCGGGGTCTGGCCGGACGACGACCCCGACGGCGTGTACGCGCTCGCCTCGCCGGCGGCCCTGGTGCCCCTCGGCGTCCCGACCCTCGTCGTCACCGGGGAGGCCGACGACGTCGTCCCGCCGTCCCAGTCCACCTCCTACGCGGAGACCGCGCGTACGGCCGGCGACGACGTCACGCTAAAGGTGGTCCCCGGTGAGGGCCACTTCGAGCACCTCGACCCCGACTCGCGGGTGTGGTCGCTGGCCCGGTCGTTCCTGACCGAGCACCTCGCCTGACCCGACCCACTGATCGTCGGCCCGTTGTGGGGGCAATCACCCCCAGAACGGTCCGTCGCTCAGTGGGTCAGGTGAATGGGGTCGCCTTT
>JBBSNO010000118.1:0-8613 GCA_038232615.1 Actinomycetales bacterium | reverse complement strand
GCGATCGTCAGCGCGCCCGCGGCTGCGAGGGCCACCAGGGCCAGGGCGGGGACGACGGGAGCGGCGCGCCCCCCGTGCCCCGCAACCGTGCCCGACCCCGGACCCCCTTCCGGGACAATGGCTTCCACCCAGGTGCGGGTCGTGACCGCGAGGACGGCTACGGCAGCCATCGCGCCACCGACGACGACGGCGGCCCGTCCGCTCGTCCTCACGGAGCCGCAGCCTGCGGACTCGCACCATGCCGCGTGCTCCGGCCCCGCTGTGTGCTCGCGTTCCTCAACGTCCCAGCCGTCGCGACGGCGCGCAGGACCGCGGCAGCCTTGGCGCGGCACTCCGCATCCTCGTTCTCCGGCACGGAGTCCGCGACGATGCCGGCACCGGCCTGCACGTGCGCCACCCCGTCGCGCAGCACCGCCGTCCGGATCGCGATCGCCAGGTCGAGGTCACCGGCGAAGTCCAGGTACCCCACCACCCCGCCGTACACGCCCCGGCGCACCGGTTCGAGCGCATCGATCAGCTCCATCGCGCGGGGTTTGGGCGCACCGGAGAGGGTGCCGGCAGGAAACGCGGCTCGCAGCACGTCGACCGCGCTGGCCCCGGACCGCTGCTGCCCGGTCACCGTGGAGACCAGGTGCATCACGTGGCTGTACCGCTCCACGGACATGTAGTCGACGACCTCGACGCTGCCGGGCGTGCAGACCCGGGCGAGGTCGTTGCGCGCCAGGTCGACCAGCATCAGGTGCTCGGCCCGCTCCTTGGCGTCACCGAGCAGGTCCTGCGCGAGGAACGCGTCCTCCTCGGGCTTCTCGCCCCGCGGCCTCGTTCCCGCGATCGGGTGCGCCATCACCCGTCCGCCCTCGACCTTGACCAGCGCCTCCGGGCTCGACCCAACGACGGCCAGCGCGACGCCGTCGGGCGTGGTGCCGCGGAACAGGTACATGTACGGGCTGGGGTTCGAGGCACGCAGGCAGCGGTAGACGTCCAGGGCGTCGGCGTCGCAGTCGACGTCGAACCGCTGCGACAGCACGACCTGGAACACCTCGCCGTCCCGGATCGCCTGGAGACCGGTGCGGACGGCGGCCAGGTAGTCCTCACGGCGCGTGCGCTCGCGAGGGGGCGGCACGGCGGGTGAGTCGTGGACGGCGACGGTGGCAGGTGCCCCGACCGCGACGTCGGCGGTCATCCGGTCGAGACGAGCCACCGCGTCGCGCCAGGCGTCGTCGACCCCTTCGTCCGTCGCGTCGTAGTTGACGGCGTTGGCCACCAGCAGCAGGGTCGCGTCGGTATGGTCGAGAACCGCGACGTCCGTGGCCAGCGCCATCATCAGGTCCGGGACGCCGAGCTCGTCGGTCGCCCCGTCCGGCAGCCGCTCCCAGTGCCGGACCGCGTCGTAGGCGATGACGCCGACCATCCCTCCCGTCAGCGGCGGAAGGCCCGGGAGCCGCGGGGTGTGCAGCGCCTCCAGCGTGCCCGCCAGCGCCTGCATCGGCGGACCGTCCGTGGGGACGCCGACCGGGGGCTCCCCCAGCCACGTCGCCTGGCCCCCTGCCTCGGTGAGCACCGCGCGCGACCGTGCGCCGACGATCGAGTACCGCGACCAGACCCCGCCGTGCTCGGCCGACTCGAGCAGGAACGTGCCGGGCTCGTCGCGCGCCAGCTTGCGGTACAGGCCCAGCGGCGTCTCCGCGTCGGCGAGCAGGCGGCGGACGACCGGGACGACCCGACGGTCCCGTGCCAGCTCGCGGAAGGTCGCCGCGTCGGGCCACACACCCCCGAGCTCGTGCCCTGGTCCGACGCTCACGGCGTCCCGACCGCATCGTCCGTGCCGTTTGTGTCGACCGTGTCGACCTCGTCGGGGCCGAGCGTGAGCTCGCGGCCGTCGAAGCACGTGCGGGTGCCGGTGTGGCAGGCCGGCCCCACCTGGTCGACGCGCACGAGAACGGCGTCGCCGTCGCAGTCCAGCGCCACCGCCACCACATGCTGGGTGTGCCCGGACGTGTCGCCCTTGCGCCAGTACTCACCCCGGCTGCGGCTCCAGAACGTCGTACGGCCGGTGGTCAGGGTGCGGTGCAGGGCCTCGTCGTCCATCCACCCCACCATCAGCACCTCGCCGGTGTCGTGCTGCTGGACGACGGCGCAGACGAGGCCGTCGCCGTCCCGCTTCAGGCGCGTGGCGACGTCCGGGTCGAGGCTCGGTCTGGGCACGGCGGGATCCTCCCAGACCCTGCGGTTGCGCGGTCCGGCGCGCTGCTGCGCCGTCCAGGAGTCGTACAACCGCGAGTACACGCCTCCGGCGCCGACGAGCTCGTCGTGGTGGCCGACCTCCACGACACGCCCGGCGTCCACGACGACCACCATGTCCGCCGCCTCGGCGGTGGAGAGCCGGTGGGCGATCGAGACCGCGGTGCGACCGTGGGTGACGCCGGCGAGCGCGCGCTGGATGCGTACCTCGGTGCCCGGATCGACGGCGGACGTCGCCTCGTCCAGCACGAGCAGGTCGGGGTCGGCGAGGTACGCCCGGGCGAGGGCCACCAGCTGCCGCTCCCCCGCCGACAGCGACTCGCCGCGCTGACCGACCTGCGTGTGCAGCCCCAGGGGCAGGCTCTCGACCCAGTCCGCGAGCCCGAGCTCGGTCAGCGCCAGGTCGACGTCGGCGTCGCGCGCACTGGGACGGCCGTAGCGCACGTTGGCCAGCAGCGTGTCGTCGAACAGGAACCCTTCCTGCGGCACCATCACGACCCGCTCGCGCAGGCTGGAGAAGCGCAGGCGGCGCAGGTCCACACCGTCCAGCAGCACGCGACCTGCCCCCGGGTCCTGCAGCCGTGTCAGCAGCTTGGCCAGCGTCGTCTTGCCCGACCCCGTCTCCCCGACGACGGCGACCTTGGTGCGCGGAGGAATCTGCAGGTCGACGTCGGTGAGCACCTGCGGCCCACCGGGGTAGGCGAACGAGACGTGGTCGAAGCGCACCGTGATCTCGCCGCGCGGCAGTACCTCACCGTCGTCCCCCGGGTCGGCGACGTCGGCGGGCGTGTCCAGCACGGCCAGCACGCGCCGCCAGCCCGCGACCGCGTTCTGCAGCTCGTTGAGGACCTCCGTCACGCTCTGCACCGGCCCGGTGAACAGCTGCACGAGGAACAGCATCGCCAGCAGCTCGCCGAGCGTCACCGAGCCGCCGACGCCGAGCCACGTCCCTACGCCCACGACGCCTGCGACGGCGATGCCCGACATCAGCACGCCGGAGGAGAAGCTGAACGCCACCAGCGTCTGTGCCCGAATGTACGCGGAGCGGTGCGCGTCCACGCTCGCGTCGACCCGCGTCGCCGTCCGCTCCTCGATCGCGTAGGCGCGGATCGTGTCCGCCCCCACCACGGTCTCGGAGATCGCACCGAGCATGTCGCCGACGCGCTCGCGCACCCGCCCGTACGCGACAGAGACGTACCGCTGCGACCAGCGTCCCAGCAGCACCAAGGGGATGAACGCCGCCAGGACGAGCAGCGTGAGTGGCACCGAGTAGAACGCCATCAGCACGGTCGCGACGACGAGCTGGCCCACCGAGAGGATCAGCAGCAGCCCGCCGAACTGCATGAAGGTGGAGATGGTGTCGACGTCGCTGGTGACGCGCGAGACCAGGGCACCTCGGCGCTCGGTACTCTGGGTGAGCACCGACAGGTCGTGCACGCGACGGAAAGCCCCCGTGCGCAACGACGCGAGGCCGGCCTCGGTCGCGGTGAAGAGCCGCAGGTTCACCCGGTAGGAGAGCACCGCGGTCAGCAGGACGACGCACGCGGCGACGACCACGAGCAGCGTCACGGAGCCGATGTCGGGCCCGCCGGAGGCGTTGATGCCGTTGTCGACGGTGCGCTGGACCGTGACGGGGACGACGACCCTCCCGACCGTGGCGAGGGCGGCCATCGCCAGGGTGACGCCGAGGCCCTGCCGGATCTCCGGGGACAGCTGCAGACCCCGCTTCAGCGTGCCGAGGACCGTCGTCTGCGCTGCGCTCTCGATCACCGACCCCGTACTCACGTTGCCACCTGCTCGCCGCGGCCGAGCGCGGCCTCCTCCTCGTACGCGTTCACCATGTGCCGGTAGCGGGACTGCCGCTCGAGCAGCTCCGTGTGCGTGCCACGGTCGACCACGCGCCCGTGCTCGACGAAGACGACCTCGTCGGCGAGCGCGATGGTGGCCTTGCGGTACGCGACGAGGACGACGGTGGCGGGCTGGCCCGGCGCCTCCGGCGAGGACGCCCGGAGCCCGGCCAGGATGGCGGCCTCGACGGTCGGGTCGACGGCGGACGTGGCGTCGTCCATCACCAGCAGGCGTGGGCGGCGCACGAGGGCGCGCGCGATGACGATCCGCTGCCGCTGGCCCCCGGAGAGGCTGGTGCCGCGCTCACCGACCCGTGTGTCGAGACCCTCGGGCAGGTTGCGGACGAAGGACTCCGCCTGGGCCAGCCGGAGCGCCTGCCAGACCTGCTCGTCGTCGCCCTCGTCGTCGCTGGTGCCCAACGTGATGTTGCCGCGCACGGTGTCGTCGAAGACGAACGTCGACTGCGGCACGAGGGCGGCGACGTGCGCGACGCCGGCAGGTGCCACCTGCTGCACGTCGATGCCGTCGAGCGACACCTGTCCGGAGCTCGGGTCCTTCAGTCGGACGACGAGGCTGGCGAGCGTGGACTTTCCCGCGCCGGTCGGGCCCACCACCGCGACGGTGGTGCCGGCGCGCACGGGCAGGTCGACGTCGTGCAGGACCGTGACGTCGGCGACGTCCACCGACTCGCGGTCGGACCGGCGTCCGGCGTCGTCGTCGTCCGCGCGTGAGCCCTCGAAGGCGTAGGTGACGCCGCGCAGGTCGAGGTCGAGCGCCCCGCCGTCCGGCATCGGGATGTCGCCGTAGACCATGCCGCCGCGGGCGTCGAGCACCGACGACACGCGCGACCAGCCCACGGCGGCTCGCGGCAGCTCGCCCAGCACCCAGCCGATCGCCCGCACCGGGAACGCCAGCAGGATCAGCAGGTACGCCACCTGGACGACGTCCCCGGCCTGCGCCGCGCCCTCGGCCACGCGCACCGTTCCCACCCCGAGGACGACGAGCGTGCCGAGGGTGGGCAGCGACTCGATCAACGGGTCGAAGACCCCGCGAGTACGGCCCACCGCCACGTTCGCGGCACGCAGCCGGTCGGCGGTGGCACGGAACCGGGCGGTCTCGGTGTCCTCGCGGCCGAGCGCCTTGACCACCAGTGCACCGTCGAAGCTCTCGTGCGCGACCGACGACACCTCGGCCCGCAGCTGCTGTGCCCGGACCACGAGCGGGGACATGATGCGCTGGTAGACGACGTTGGCCGCCGCGACCGCGGGCAGCACCGTCAGCCCGATAGCGGCCAGCACCGGATCCGCGGCGAGCATCGCGGCCCCGGCGACCACGAGCATCACCAGCACGCCGATCGCGAAGGGCAACGGGTTGAAGACCATGAACGTGGCCTCGACGTCGGCGTTCGCGTTCGACAGGAGCTGACCCGCCGGGTGGCGGTGGTGCCAGGCCAGCGGCAGACGCAGGTACTGGCGTGTGACCGCCCGGCGGTAGCGCGCCTGCAGGTTCGCCGCCGTGATGCCGGCGAAGATGCGCCGGGCCGCGACGCCGAGGGCGGTCAGCACCGAGATGCCAGAGAGCAGGCCGACGGCGGTCCACAGTGCCCCCTCGTCGATGCGGCCGGCGTCGAAGGACGGCGTCAGCACCCGGTCGGTGATCCGGCCCAGCAGCCAGCCGGTGCCCGCGATGCCCGCCCCGTAGACGGCGCTGGCGGCGACCGCGATCGCGAAGGTGCGCGGCGACTCCCGGATCCCCCGCCGGAGCACCCCGAAGCCCTGTCGCATGGTGCCTTGGCTCGCGCTGGCAGGCGCGGAGCGGTCAGGCACAGGGGTTCCTTCGAACGGCGGGGTGGGAGGACGTCACTGTCTCACACGCCGACGACAGTCATGGGACGACCGGGGGCGGGCGGCGCACGACCTGGCCGCGCACCTGGTCTCCCGCGAGCACCGGCTGGACGCGGCGGCCGGCGCACGCGGCGGCCCCCTCGCCCCGTGGACCGAGCGCGTGCAGTCCGGCTACGTACGCCGCCCCTTCGCCGACCTGGTGCAAGCCTTCCGGTCCGGGCCTCCCATGTTGGCTTGGACGGGCATGCCGGGTGTCGATGCCCGCGCGAACCTGAGCGAGCACTTCGTGCACGCGGAGGACGTGCGGCGTGCCCGGCCCCGCTGGGAGCCACGCACCCTCTCGCTCCACGAGGAGCGGGCACTGTGGCGGCAGGCGACGGGGGTCGCTCGCCTGAGGTACCGGCACGCACCGGTCGGCGTCGTGCTCGTCGTCCCCGACGGGCCGCGCAAGGTCGTGCACCGCGGCGCCAGGTCCGTGACGCTGACCGGCGCGCCGGGGGAGCTGTTGCTGCACGTCTTCGGTCGCGGCGAGCACGCGCGGGTCGAGGTCGGCGGTGACAGCTCGGCCGTCGAGCAGTTCATGCTGTCCGGGGGCTGATCCGGTCGCTGCAGCTGCCGCGGCCGGCCTTGCACGCGATTCGGCGCCAGAAGCGGGAGGCCGGCCGGTCAGCGGACGGGGTGCCCGGCGGCGGCGAGGGCCGCCTTGACGTCACCGACCGTGAGCTCGCCGAAGTGGAAGACGCTGGCGGCCAGGACGGCGTCCGCGCCCGCCTCGACCGCCGGTGAGAAGTGCTCCACGCGCCCCGCCCCTCCGCTGGCCACCAGCGGCACGGCGGCAACCGCTCGGACCGCCCGGAGCAGCTCAGTGTCGAACCCGTCGCGGGTGCCGTCGGCGTCCATCGAGTTCACCAGGATCTCCCCCGCCCCGAGCTCAGCCACCTGCGCCGCCCACTCGACCGCGTCGACACCGGTGCCCCGACGTCCACCGTGCGTCGTCACCTCGTACCCGGACCCGGTCTGCTCACCGTCCGGCAGGCAGCGGCGGACGTCGAGGGAGACCACCAGCACCTGGGCCCCGAACCTGTCGGCGATCTCCGCCACCAGCGCGGGGCGGGCGATCGCCGCCGTGTTGACCCCGACCTTGTCGGCGCCTGCACGCAGCAGCCGGTCGACGTCCTGCGCGCTGCGCACGCCACCCCCCACGGTCAGCGGGATGAACACCTGCTCGGCCGTGCGCCGCACGATGTCGTAGGTGGTCTCGCGCTCGGCGGACGACGCCGTCACGTCGAGGAACGTCAGCTCGTCGGCACCCTGCTCGTCGTAGCGGCGGGCCAGCTCGACCGGGTCGCCGGCGTCCCGCAGCCCGACGAAGTTCACGCCCTTGACGACCCGGCCGGCGTCGACGTCGAGGCAGGGGATGACGCGGACGGCGAGGCTCATGCCGGCCAGCGTACGGGCGGCGGGTACCGTTGCAGGCCGGGCGTCCTGGCCCGCCACGGCGTCAGTCGGAAGGCAGGAGCAGCGACTTGCCGGTCGTCCGGCGCGCCTCGAGGTCCGCGTGCGCGCGGGGCGCCTCGGCCAGGGCGTAGCGGGCGCCGACCCGCACGTCGAGCACGCCGTCCGCGACCCAGCCCAGCACCTGGGCAGAACGCTCCCGCAGCTCGGTGGCCGACGCGATGTGGTGTGCCAGCGACGGCCGGGTCAGGAAGAGCGAGCCCTTCGCGCCCAGCACCGCAGGGTCCAGAGCGGCGGGCGGCCCGCTCGATGCGCCGAAGAGCACCATCGTCCCGCGCGGACGCAGGCAGTCCAGCCCCGCCTCGAACGTCGCGCGGCCCACTCCGTCGTAGACGACGTGGACACCCTCGCCACCGGTGAGGTGGCGCACCTCCTCGCGCACGTCGGCCTGCGTGTACAGCACGACGTCCGACGCGCCGGCCGCGACGGCGAGCTCGGCCTTCTCGGGCGTCGACGTCGTGGCGATCACCCGCGCTCCCCGCGCCGTCGCCACCTGGGTGAGCAGCAGCCCGACACCCCCCGCGGCGGCGTGCACGAGGGCGACGTCGCCCGGACTGACGGCGTACGTCGCCGACGTCAGGTACTGGGCGGTCAGTCCCTGCAGCATGACGGCTGCCGCCGCCTCGTCCTGCACACCGTCCGGGATCGGGACGACCCGGTCCGCAGCGACCACGACCTGCTCCGCGTAGCCGCTGCCCTGCACCATCGCCCACGCGACGTGGTCGCCGACCGCGATGTCGCTGACGCCCTCACCGATCGACGACACGGTCCCCGCCCCCTCGGACCCGGCGACGAACGGCAGGGGGAGCGGGTACTTGCCCGTGCGGTGGTAGACGTCGATGAAGTTGACGCCGGCGGCGGCGACGTCGACTCGCACCTGTCCCGTGCCGGGCTGGGGCTCGGGGACGTCGGCGACCTCCAGCACCTCCGGGCCGCCGGTGCGCCGGACCAGGACGGCCCTCAACGCGTCGCCCCGGCCAGGACGTCACCGCTGAGGAGGCGACCGGCCCCGGGCACCTGCGGCCTCAGCCCGAGCGCCTCCAGGATGCTGTGCACGGTCGCGGTCGCGGCGGACAGCACCGGGACGCCGGCCATGTCCTCCACCGGCTGGATCGCGGGCAGCGAGGGCATCTGGACGCAGGCCGACAGGACCAGCGCGTCGACG
>JBBSNO010000117.1:0-8673 GCA_038232615.1 Actinomycetales bacterium | reverse complement strand
GGGGCCCGCCGAGGCGGCCCGCCTGGTGGTCGGGGAGGGGGAGGGTCTGTTCGCCAAGGCCGACCCCGAGCCCCGGCCCCTCGACGTGGCCCCCCGCCGCCGAGACGCCACCGGGGTGGCCCTCGACGCTCCCGTCCTGGCCGCCGGGCGGGCCCGGTGACGGCGGCCCGGGTCACCTATGACGCCAGCGACCTGCAGGTGCTCGAGGGCCTCGACGCCGTCCGCAAGCGCCCCGGCATGTACATCGGGTCCACCGGGCCACGCGGTCTTCACCACCTGGTCTCCGAGGTCGTCGACAACTCGGTCGACGAGGCGCTCGCCGGGTACTGCTCCACCATCGGCATCGAGCTGCTGGCGGACGGCGGTGTGCGTGTGACTGACGACGGCCGGGGGATCCCGGTGGACGTCGTCGAGAGCGAGGGGCGCCCGGCGGTCGAGGTGGTGCTCACCGTGCTGCACGCCGGCGGCAAGTTCGGCGGCAGCGGCTACGCGGTCTCGGGTGGCCTGCACGGCGTCGGCGTCTCGGTCGTCAACGCCTTGTCGGGGCGGCTGGCCATCGAGGTGCGGCGCCAGGGACACGTGTGGACGCAGGAGTACGCGATGGGCGTGCCGGTCGCCGCGCTCGCCAAGGGAGAGCCGACGGACGTTACAGGCACCACCGTCACGTTCTGGGCCAACGCCGACATCTTCGAGACCACCGACTACGACTTCGAGACGCTGCGCTCACGGTTCCAGCAGATGGCCTTCCTCAACAAGGGCCTGACGCTCACCCTCACCGACCAGCGCCCGGGGCACGCCACCGACCCGGACGAGGCGGACGGCGACGTCGACTCGCGGGCGGTGACCTTCCGGTACGACGGCGGCCTGATCGACTACGTCAAGCACCTCAACTCGTCCAAGAAGGTCGACGCGGTCCACCCCGACGTCATCTCGTTCGAGGCGGAGGACGTCGAGCGCCGCATCTCGGTCGAGGTCGCGATGCAGTGGACCGGCGCGTACTCCGAGAGCGTCCACACCTACGCGAACACGATCAACACGCACGAGGGCGGTACGCACGAGGAGGGCTTCCGCGCGGCGATGACCGGCCTGGTCAACCGCTACGCGCGCGAGAAGGGCCTGCTCAAGGAGAAGGACGACAACCTCACCGGCGACGACATCCGCGAGGGGCTGACCGCCGTCATCTCGGTGAAGCTGGGTGAGCCGCAGTTCGAGGGCCAGACCAAGACCAAGCTCGGCAACACCGAGGCCAAGACCTTCGTGCAGCGCGTGATGAACGATCAGCTCGGGCACTGGCTCGAGCAGCACCCCACGGAGGCGCGTGACGTCGTCCGCAAGTCGATCCAGGCCTCCGCCGCCCGGATGGCCGCCCGCAAGGCCCGCGAGGCCACGCGCCGCAAGGGCCTGCTGGAGTCCGGTGGCATGCCGGGGAAGTTGCGCGACTGCCAGAGCAACGACCCCTCGCGCTGCGAGGTGTACGTGGTGGAGGGCGACTCGGCCGGTGGCTCGGCGGTGCGTGGTCGCAACCCCGAGACGCAGGCCATCCTGCCGATCCGCGGCAAGATCCTCAACGTCGAGAAGGCCCGTATCGACAAGGCCCTGGGCAACCAGGAGGTGCAGGCGCTCATCACCGCGTTCGGGACCGGCATCGGCGAGGACTTCGACCTCGCCAAGCTGAGGTACCACAAGATCGTGCTGATGGCGGACGCCGACGTCGACGGCCAGCACATCGCGACGCTGCTGCTGACGCTGCTGTTCCGGTACATGAAGCCGTTGATCGAGCACGGGCACGTGTACCTCGCCCAGCCGCCGCTGTACCGGGTGAAGTGGTCGAACGCCCCCCACGACTACGTGTACTCCGACCGCGAGCGTGACGCCGTCATCAAGGACGGTCAGGCGAACGGCAAGCGGATCCCCAAGGACAACGGGATCCAGCGCTACAAGGGCCTGGGCGAGATGGACTACACCGAGCTGTGGGACACCACGATGGACCCCGATCACCGCACGCTGCGCCAGGTCACCATCGACGACGCCGCCGCGGCCGACGACATCTTCGCCGTCCTGATGGGCGAGGACGTCGAGTCGCGCCGCAGCTTCATCCAGCGCAACGCCAGGGACGTGCGGTTCTTGGACATCTGACGCCCCGAGAGGCCGGACGACGACCCACGCACGCACGAGCCGATCTGAGAACGAAGGACGCGAACCGTGAGCGAGCGAAGGACGCGAACCAGAGGACATAGGGCGGCGCTCGCGCCGACGACGAAGGAGGAGGAGTGAGCGAGCAGCCGCCGGAAGCACCTCAGTACGACCGCATCGAGCAGGTCGACCTGCAGCTGGAGATGCAGCGCTCCTACCTCGACTATGCGATGAGCGTGATCGTCGGGCGCGCGCTGCCCGACGTCCGCGACGGTCTGAAGCCCGTTCACCGCCGGGTGCTATACGCGATGTACGACGGCGGGTACCGCCCGGACCGCGGCTTCTCCAAGTGCAGCCGCGTCGTGGGCGACGTGATGGGCCAGTACCACCCGCACGGCGACACGGCGATCTACGACGCGCTCGTGCGCCTCGTGCAGGACTGGAGTCTGCGCTACCCGCTGATCTCGGGGCAGGGCAACTTCGGGTCGCCGGGCAACGACCCCGCTGCCGCGCCCCGGTACACCGAGTGCAAGCTCGCGCCGCTGGCCATGGAGATGGTCCGCGACATCGACAAGGACACCGTCGACTTCTTCCCGAACTACGACGGCCGGACGGCGGAGCCGTTGCCGCTGCCGAGCCGGTTCCCCAACCTGCTCGTCAACGGGTCCGCCGGCATCGCGGTCGGGATGGCGACCAACATCCCGCCGCACAACCTGACCGAGGTCGCGTCCGGCGTCGACTGGTTCCTGGACAACCCGCAGGCGACCAAGGATGAGCTGCTCGAGGCTCTGATGGCCCGCATCACCGGGCCCGACTTCCCTACCGGCGCGCTGATCATGGGGCGCCGTGGCATCGAGGACGCGTACCGCACCGGCCGTGGCTCGGTCACGATGCGCTCGGTCGTCGAGGTCGAGGAGATTCAAAACCGCACCTGCCTGGTGATCACCGAGCTGCCGTACCAGGTGAACCCCGACACCCTCGCGTCGTCCATCGCCGACCAGGTGCGCGAGGGCCGCCTGGCCGGCATCGCCGACATCCGCGACGAGACCTCGGGCCGCACCGGCCAGCGCCTGGTGATCGTGCTCAAACGCGACGCCGTCGCCAAGGTGGTGCTGAACAACCTCTACAAGCACACGCAGCTGCAGACGACGTTCGGCGCGAACATGCTCGCGCTCGTCGACGGCGTGCCGCGGACGCTCAGCCTGGACTCGTTCGTACGGCACTGGGTCGACCACCAGATCGACGTCATCCAGCGGCGCACCCGCTACCTGCTGCGGGCCGCCGAGGAGCGGGCACACATCCTGCAGGGCTACCTCAAGGCGCTGGAGGCGCTCGACGAGGTGATCGCGCTGATCAGGGCGTCGTCGACGGTCGACGACGCGCGCCAGGGTCTGATCACGCTGCTGAGGATCGACGCCGACCAGGCGACGGCGATCCTCGACCTCCAGCTGCGGCGCCTGGCGGCGCTGGAGCGGCAGAAGATCACCGAGGAGTACGAGCGCCTGCAGGCCGAGATCGCCGACTACAACGACATCCTGGCCTCGCCCGACCGGCAACGGACGATCGTCCGCGACGAGCTGGCCGAGATCCTGGCCAAGTACGGCGACGCGCGGCGCACGCGGATCATCCCCTTCGACGGCGACATGTCCATGGAGGACCTGATCCCGCAGGAGGACGTGGTCATCACGATCACCCACGGCGGGTACGCCAAGCGCACGCGCGTGGACCTGTACCGGTCGCAGCGTCGCGGTGGCAAGGGCGTGCGGGGCGCGCAGCTGCGCGGGGACGACGTCGTCGACCACTTCTTCACCACGACCACCCACCACTGGCTGCTGTTCTTCACCAACCTCGGTCGGGTGTACCGCGCGAAGGCCTACGAGCTGCCCGAGGGCGGCCGCGACGCCAAGGGCCAGCACGTCGCGAACCTGCTGGCGTTCCAGCCCGGCGAGAAGATCGCGCAGGTGCTCGCCCTGCGCGACTACGAGCAGTCGCCTTACCTGGTGCTGGCCACCAAGCGTGGCCTGGTCAAGAAGACGCGCCTGACCGAGTACGACTCTCCGCGCAGCGGTGGCCTCATCGCGGTGAACCTGCGTCGCACCGACGGCGAGGACGGGGCGGACGGCGTCAGCGACGAGCTCGTCGCGGCACGGCTCGCGGGCGAGGGCGACCACCTGCTGCTGGTCTCGCGCAAGGGCCAGTCGCTGCGCTTCGCGGCGACGGACGACGTGCTGCGCCCGATGGGTCGGGCGACGTCCGGCGTCTCGGGGATGAGGTTCCGGGACGGCGACGTGCTGCTGGCGATGGACGTCGTCAGCCCCGAGGGCGGGACCGAGGTGTTCGTGGTCTTCGAGAACGGCATGGCCAAGCGGACCCTGGTGGAGCAGTACCGGGTGCAGGGTCGTGGCGGGCTGGGCATCAAGGTCGCCAAGGTCTCGGACAAGGGCGGCGACCTGATCGGGGCCCTGGTCGTCGGGCCGGACGACGAGGTGCTCGTCGTGATGGAGAAGGGCAAGGTGGTGCGCTCGCGCGTCCGCGAGGTGCGGATGACCGGCCGTGATAC
Source organism: Actinomycetales bacterium (assembly GCA_038232615.1). Classification (GTDB taxonomy): domain Bacteria; phylum Actinomycetota; class Actinomycetes; order Actinomycetales; family DASROP01; genus DASROP01. The sequence goes on along the minus strand of JBBSNO010000117.1, from coordinate 3,980 downwards.
CAGCGGCGTCCGGTTCGCTACCCCCGACCCCGGCGACTCGATCATCGCGGTGACCCGTGGCGTCGAGCGTGCCGTGGAGGTCGCGGAGGGCGAGGATGGGGAGCCGGCGTCAGCGGACGACGCACCGGCGGTGCGACCGCCCAACGCGGAGCTGAATGGCGTAACGTCGTCGGAGTCCGATCCTGGAGGTGAGGCGTGAGCTCGTCCGAGCAGGCGCAAGGCGCGGGTTTCGCCGCCCGCACGGCGTCACGGCCGCAGTCCGAGCGCTCCGGACCGACCCAGGAGCGGGACCAGCTCCGCGAGGCGCGCCCAGCGACCGGCCGTCAGCAGCCCTCACGCCCCACGCCGTCGGCCTCCCGGCCCGGGGCCCCGCGCCGCGTCCGGCTCACGGTGGCGCGACTCGACGCCTGGTCGGTGATGAAGCTGTCGTTCCTGCTGTCGGTGGCCATCGGCATCGCGCTGGTCGTCGGCGCCGGCGTGCTGTGGACGATCCTTGACGGGATGGGCGTGTTCGCCGACATCAACCGCGTGACGAGCGAGGTGCTGGCGCAGCCCTTCGACGTGCTGGAGTACGTCGGGTTCGCCAAGGTGCTCTCGCTGGCGACGGTGATCGCCGTCGTCAACGTCGTGCTGATCACGGCCCTGTCCACCCTCGGCGCGTTCCTGTACAACGTGTCGTCGTCGCTCGTCGGCGGGCTGCACGTCACCCTGTCCGACGACTGAGTCGGCCCGCCGGGCCGGGTGGTTCTACCGGTTTCTCGGCGTCGGTGGCGCTGCGGTAGTCTCGGTCCCGCCCGCTCGCGCGTGCACGGGCCTATAGCTCAGACGGTTAGAGCGCTTCCCTGATAAGGAAGAGGTCAGAGGTTCAAGTCCTCTTAGGCCCACGTGAAGAAGCTCCTCGTCCTGGTCGCTGCGGCTGCCGGTCTGGTGGCCTGGCGCAAGGTCCAGGCCGGCAGGGCCGAGCAGGACCTTTGGGCCGAGGCCACCGACCCGGTGCGCTGACGCCTCTTCACGAAGTCCCCGGGGGGCGTGGCGCAATTGGTAGCGCACCTGCTTTGCAAGCAGGGGGTTAGGGGTTCGAGTCCCCTCGCCTCCACCCGTGGTCAGCGGTCCGCAGGGGGCGAACGCGAAGGTTCCGGCTCCCGCGGGAACCGGAACCTTCGCGTCGGGACGACCGGCGGTCAGGCCTTGTCCGCCCCGCCACCCGTCGCGCGACGCCGGCCACCCGGCTTTGGAGAGCCCTCGGCCTCCGAGGACGGCTCCTCACCGGTGGCTGGGACGCCGGGGATCTCGGCGGTCCCGGTGTCGTCCAACGCCTTCTCGGCGCTGCCGTCGGCGAGCCCGTCACCGGCTGCGTTACCAGTGGCGTCTAGGGCCGGCCCGCCCCCGGCGGAACCTTTCTCGCCGTCGGGCACCGGAGTGTCGACGTCGGCCGACTGGCTCGCCAGGCTGCCGGTGCCGAGCCCTCCGGCCGCGTCACCGCCACCTAGGCGTGGCCCGGACGGCGACGTGCTGGAGCTGCCCGTCGCCGTCGCGGTCGCCCACGGGTCGTCCGTCGGCTGACCACGGCGCCACGCGGCGGACCCGGCACCCGCGGCGGCACCGACGACGCCGAGCACCAGCAGGGCCTTGCGCTTGCGGCCCGTGCGCTGCTTCTTCTTGGCCTCCTTGCCGACGACGCCGAGCGCACCCTGGCTGGCGTCGCGCGCCTCCTCGGTCTTCGCCGCGGCCACGACAGCCGCCGCGCTGACCGCCTCGACGAGGCGCGGCAGCAGCTCGTCGACGATCTTGTCGCGCGTGGCGTCGACCCGGGGTGCCAGCGCCTCGGCCGCCTGCTCCACGCGCGGAGCTGCCACCTCCACGCTGCGGTCGCGGGCCTTCTCCAGTCGCGGGGAGGCCCAGTCCCGGGCGGCGCCGACGCGTGGCGACGCCCAGTCCCTGGCGAGCTCGGCGTGCGGCGACGCCCAGTCCCTCGCCTGACCGGCAGCGTGGGCAGAGGTGGCCCTGGCCTGCGAGACGGTGGGGCGGACGCGCTCGGTGAGCCCACCCGCTTGGTCCTTGATGGTTACCGCGTGGGCGCGCGCCTGGTCGGCGGCCCGCTCCGTGCGGCTCTTGGTCCGGAACACGCATCCTCCCCTCGGGTCCGGGCGTGCCCCGGACCGATGGACTGGCGACCATCCTGCCGCGAACGGCGGCGCGCCGCCCACCGGGGCCTCGGCGGCGGCCGCGAGGTCGCGTTAGCGTGCCCGGGTGCTGGCCGCGGCGGTCCCCCTGCTGCGATGCCCCCGGTGCGATGAACGGCTCACCCTCGCCGCGGGCACGCTGCACTGCCGATCGGGTCACGCGTTCGACGTCGCCCGCCAGGGGTACGTCAACCTGCTCAGCGGACGCCGAGGTCCCGGCGGCGACGACGCAGCCATGGTCGCGCGCCGCGCTGCCGTCCTGTCCGCCGGGCTCTTCGGGCCACTGACGGCGGCGCTGGTGGAGCTGGCGAGCGGGCCGAACCCGCCGGAGGGTGCCGTGGTAGAGGTCGGTGCGGGCACGGCGCACCACCTCGCGGCCGTCCTCGACGCGCTGCACGATCGTGTCGGCGTCGCGCTCGACGTCTCGACGGCCGCCCTGCGGCGCGCCGCGCGAGCGCACCCGAGGGCCGCGGCGGTCGGTGCCGACGCCTGGTCGCGGTGGCCACTGGCGGACGGCTGCGCCGCCGTCGTCCTCGCGGTCTTCGCACCACGGGACCTCGACGAGGTCGCGCGGGTCCTCGCACCCGGCGGCCGCCTGCTCGTGACCTCACCGCAGCCGGACCACCTGACCGGCCTCGCCGGACCCCTGGGGCTGGTCGGTGTGGAGGAACGCAAGGACGCCCGCCTCATCGCCCGTGTCGAGGGCCTGCTGGTGCCGGACGACGAGCAGCAGGTGCGCTGGACGATGCGGCTGGACCGCGCCGAGGCCGTGTCGGTCGCCCTGATGGGGCCGAGCGGTTTCCACCTGGGGGCCGCCGACGTCGAGACCGCGCTGGCCGCCCTGCCGGACCCGGTCGAGGTGGTCGGGTCGGTCCGGGTCAGGACCCTGGTCAAGGCTCCGGATCGGCTCCGGTGAGTCCTTCCGCCTAGGATTGGGCACATGTTCGCGACACTGCACACCAACCACGGCGACATCCGGCTCCAGCTCTTCCCGGATCACGCCCCGAAGACCGTCCGCAACTTCGTCGGGCTCGCCGACGGCTCAGCGCAGTGGAAGGACCCCGAGAGCGGCCAGGCGAGGACCGAGCCGTTCTACGACGGCGTCATCTTCCACCGGGTCATCCCCGGCTTCATGATCCAGGGTGGTGACCGCCTCGGCCAGGGCACCGGCGGCCCCGGGTACGAGTTCGACGACGAGATCCATCCCGAGCTCGCGTTCGACGCGCCCTACAAGCTCGCGATGGCCAACGCCGGCAAGCGGTTCGGCAAGGGCACCAACGGCTCCCAGTTCTTCGTCACGGTCGGCGCGACCCCGCACCTGCAGGGCAAGCACACCATCTTCGGCGAGGTCGCGGACGCCGCCGGCCGCGAGGTCGTGGAGAAGATCGCCGCCACCCCCACCGGCAGCGGCGACCGGCCCCAGGCCGACGCCGTCATCGAGCGCGTGACCATCGAGCGCGACGACGCCTGACGTGACGGACGCCGGCTCTCGGGAGGCCCTGCCCGTCCCGGTGTGCCCCCGGCACCCGGACCGGGAGTCCTACGTGCGCTGCCAGCGCTGCGAGCGGCCCGTCTGCGCCCAGTGCCAGCGCGACGCGGCGGTCGGCGTCCAGTGCGTCGACTGCGTCCGGGAGTCCTCCTCGGGGACCCGACAGGCGCGGACGACGTTCGGCGGCCGGGTGCGCGACGGTCGTCCGCTGGTGACCTGGACGCTGATGGCGCTGAGCGGGCTGGCGTACGTCGCCCAACGGCTGCCCGGCCTGGACGTCACCAACCAGTTCGCCTTCGCCGGCGTCG
>JBBSNO010000116.1:0-8801 GCA_038232615.1 Actinomycetales bacterium | reverse complement strand
CGAGACCGCAGGCCGGGGTCAGGACGACGGCGAGCAGGTCGGCGTCCGGCAGCCCGACGCGTCGCCACGGTCCGCGGACGGCGTTCGCCACCTCGGTCGCCGCCGGCAGCCGTCCCCCGGTAGCGGCGGCGCCGGTCGGCAGCGCACCGGCCCACAGCCGGACGCCGGCCTCGACGGCGGCCGCGAGGTCCTCCCAGGCGCGCTGGGAGATCAGCGACAGGTCAAGCGCAAGGCCCCCGGTCCCCGTACCGCGCAGCAGCGCGAGCGGTACGTCCGGGGCGCAGCAGTGCACGAGCGTCTCCACCGCTCCGGCGGAGGTCGCCGCCGCCAGCACCCGGCGCAACGCCTCCTGCGCCTCGGGGTCCTCGATCGCGGGCAGGCGGCCGAACCCGCTCGTGGTGGGGATGCCGCCGGCCAGCACGCTCGGCAGCGACGGCTCGTCGAGCTGGACGACGACCTGGGCACCCGGCACCAGGCGCCGCACGTCGGCCACGTGGCGGGCCAGGCCCTCGGCAAGCGAGTCGGCGAGGTCACGGCGGGCACCCCGGTCGACGACGGAGCGCTCCCCGCGCGTCAGCGCCAGGCCGGCCGCCAGGGTCCACGGCCCCGCCGCCTGCACCTTCAGGCGCCCGGTCCACCCCTCGGCGGTCTCGGCGAAGACGTCGAGGTCGTGGGTGAGCATCGACGCTGCACGGGAGTGGTCGCGGCCCGGGTGGTCGACCAGGCGCCATCCCGACGGTTGCAGGTCGACCGGCATGTCCACGAGCAGGGCGGCACCCCGGCCCACCAGGTCGGTGCCCGGACCCCGTCCGGGCAGCTCGACCAGGTGCGGGACGGCGTCGGTGTGCGCGAGCTCGCCCATCACCGTGCGTGCGGACTCCAGCACGTCGGTGCCGGGCCAGGAGCCGATCCCGCTCGCGGTGACCCGAGCCTGGGTCACCGGCTCCTCCCGCGTCGTCGGAGGCGTCGCCCCGCGCCCTCCGGTTCGCTCATTCCGCTCGCTCACGAGGCCGTACCCACCGTGGCCGAGCCGACGACGCGCGTCCCGTCGTACAGGACGGCGGTCTGCCCCGGCGCGACGGCGCGCAGACCGTCCGGCACGCTGACGACGAGCGCCGGCTCCAGCTGCTCGACGACGCAGCCGACCTCTCGTCCGTGGGCCTGCACCTGCACGCCGAGCGTGTCCCCGACCGAGGGCGCCGGACCGCACCACGTCGGCGGTCCCGCAGCCAGGACGTCGGTGACGAGCTCCTCGGCCGACCCGACCGTCACCGTGTTGTCAGCCGTCGAGACCTCCAGCACGTAGCGGGGCCGGCCGTCGGCGGCGGGCCGGCCCAGGTTCAGCCCGCGCCGCTGCCCGACCGTGTAGCCCGCGGCGCCGGAGTGGGCGCCGACCAGCTCGCCGTCGGTGTCGAGCACATCGCCTGGGCGAGAGGGGATCCGCGCTCCCAACCAGGTGCGCGTGTCACCGTCCGGCACGAAGCAGATGTCGTGGCTGTCGGGCTTCTCCGCGACCATCAGCCCGCGTCGGTCGGCCTCGGCCCGCACCGCCTTCTTGTCGGCCGCGTCGCCGAGGGGGAACAGCGCCGTGTCCAGCCGTTCCGGCGTCAGCACCCCCAGCACGTACGACTGGTCCTTGGCCGCGTCGAGCGCGCGATGCAGCTCGGGAGTGCCGTCGCCGGTCCGCAGCACCCGCGCGTAGTGGCCGGTGGCGAGCGCGTCGAAGCCCAGCGCCAGCGCCTTGTCGAGCAGGGCCGAGAACTTGATCTTCTCGTTGCAGCGCACGCACGGGTTCGGGGTCCGACCCGCGGCGTACTCCGCGACGAAGTCGTCGATCACCTCGCGGGTGAAGTCCTCCGCGAGGTCCCAGACGTAGAACGGGATGCCGAGCACGTCGGCGGCCCGTCGGGCGTCGCGCGCGTCCTCGACGGTGCAGCAGCCGCGCGCGCCGTTGCGGGCCGTGGCCGGGTTGCGCGAGAGGGCCAGGTGGACGCCGACGACCTCGTGGCCCGCGTCGACGGCGCGCGCGGCGGCCACCGCGGAGTCGACCCCACCGGACATCGCGGCCAGCACCCTCATCGACTGGCACCGTGCACGCGGGCCAGGCCGGCCGTCCGGGCACGCTCGACGACCGGCCCGATCGCCGCCACCAGCTCCGCGACGTCCGCAGGGGTAGAGGTGTGGCCGAGGCTGAACCGCAGCGCCCCGCGCGCCCGGGAGTCTTCGACGCCCATCGCCTGCAGCACGTGGCTCGGCTGCGGCACGCCCGCCTGGCAGGCGGAACCGGTCGAGCACTCCACCCCGCGCGCGTCGAGCAGGTATAGCAGCGAGTCACCCTCGCAGCCCTCGAAGGTCAGGTGGGCGTTGCCGGGCAGGCGGCCGGCGGGGTCGGGGTCGCCCGAGAGCGCGACGTCGGGGACGACCGAGCGGACGCCGGCGACGAGCGAGTCCCGCAGGGCCGCCACGCGCACCGACTCGTGCGGCTGGCGAGCGACAGCAGCGACCGCGGCCACTGCCAGGGCTCGGACGGCGGCCACGTCGAGGGTGCCTGAGCGCACCCCCCGCTCCTGGCCACCGCCGTGCAGCACCGGGGTCAGGTCGACACCACGGCGCAGCAGCAGGGCCCCGGCACCCACCGGCCCACCGAGCTTGTGGCCGGTCAGGGTCAGGGCGTCGAGCCCGCTGGCGGCGAAGTCCACGGGCAGGGCGCCGACGGCCTGGACGGCGTCGGAGTGGACGGGGATGCCGTGCTCCCGCGCCGCGGCCACCACCTGGGCGACGGGCTGGACGGTGCCGACCTCGTTGTTGGCCCACATCACCGTGACCAGCGCGACGGACGCCGGGTCGCGCTGGATCTCTGCGCGCAGCACGTCGACGTCCAGGCGACCCAGGTGGTCGACCGGCAGCCACACGACCTCGGCACCCTCGTGCTCGCGCAGCCAGGCCACCGGGTCCAGCACCGCGTGGTGCTCGACGGCGCCGGCGAGGATGCGCCGGCGGCGCGAGTCCTGCCCGATCCGCTGCCAGTACAGGCCCTTGACGGCAAGGTTGTCGGCCTCGGTGCCACCAGCGGTGAACACGACCTCGTGCGGTCCGGCGTCCAGGGTGGCCGCGACCTGCTCGCGCGACTCCTCGACGACGCGACGCGCGCGCCTGCCGGAGGAGTGCAGCGACGAGGCGTTCCCGGGCTCGGCCAGCTCCGCAGCCATCGCCGCCAGCGCCTCGGGGAGCATCGGCGTGGTCGCCGCGTGGTCGAGGTAGGCCGTCACTGTTCCGAGTCTAGGCGCTGGCGCGGCCGAACCAGGACGTCGTCCGGCACGCCCGTGCCCTCAGGCCTTGTGCTTCTCGATCGCCTCGGCCGCGGCCGGCAGCACCGCGAAGAGGTCGCCGACGACCCCGAAGTCGACGAGCTCGAAGATCGGCGCCTCCTCGTCCTTGTTCACAGCCACGATCGCCTTCGAGGTCTGCATGCCTGCGCGGTGCTGGATGGCTCCTGAGATCCCCGCCGCCACGTACAGCTGCGGCGAGACGGTCTTGCCCGTCTGACCGACCTGGTTGGCGTGGGGGTACCAGCCGGCGTCCACCGCCGCGCGCGAGGCGCCCACGGCGGCACCGAGCGCGTCGGCGAAGGCCTCGACGGCAGCGAAGTCGCCGCCCGTGCCACGGCCTCCCGAAACCACGATGGCGGCCTCGGTCAGCTCGGGGCGCCCGGACTTCTCGCGCGGCTTGCGGTCGGTCACCCGCGCCGTCTTGGCCGCGTCGCTGAGCGTCACCTCGACGGCCTGCTCCTGCGGAGTGGTCGGGGCCTGCTCGGGCGCAGCGCTGTTCGGCTTCACGGTGATGATCGGCGTGCCGGTGGTGACGGTCGCCTCCACGGTGTAGGAGCCGGCGAAGACCGACTGCGTCGTGACGGGTCCGCTCCCACCGGGCTGCACGTCGACGGCGTCCGTGATCAGGCCCGACGACGTCTTGACCGCCAGGCGCGCCGCGATCTCCTTGCCCTCGGCGCTGCTCGCGATGAGCACTGCCGCCGGGGACGTCTGCTCGACCAGCTGAGCCAGCACCTCGGCCTTGGGGGCGACCAGGTACTGGTCCACCTCCGGGTCGGTGACCTGGTAGACCGTGACCGCGCCGTACGTCGCGAGCGACTCCTTGGCAGTGTCGTACCCGTTCCCCACGAACACGGCCGAGGGCTCGCCGAGACGCCGGGCGATGGTCAGCAGCTCGTGGGTGGTCTTGCGGACGGTGCCGTCGACGTGGTCGACGAGCACGAGGACCTCAGCCATGACTCTCCTGTCGGTGCGGGTGGCTCAGACGAACTTGCGGCCGGTGAGGAACTCGGCGAGCTTCGCGCCGCCGTCCCCCTCGTCGGCGACGACCTGGCCGGCCTCGCGCGGCGGCCGTTCCGTGGACGCCGCGACCCTGGTCCACGCGGCCTCGAGGCCAACCTCGCTCGCGTCGACGCCGAGGTCGGCGACGGACCAGGTCTCGACCGGCTTCTTCTTGGCCGCCATGATCCCCTTGAACGAGGGGTAGCGGGGCTCGTTGATCTGGTCGGTCACGCTGACCAGCGCCGGCAGGCTCGCCTCGATCGTCTCGGTCGAGGCGTCACCGTCGCGGCGGATCGTCACCGTCCGGCCGTCGACGGTGAGCTCGGACGCGTACGTCACCTGGGGCAGCCCGAGCCGCTCGGCCAGCATCGCCGGGACGACGCTCATCGAGCCGTCGGTCGAGGCCATGCCGGTGACCACGAGGTCCACCGCGCCGGACTCGCCGATCTTCTCGACCGCCTTGGCCAGCACCAGCGAGGTCGCCGGGGCGTCGCTGCCGTGCAAGGCGTCGTCGAGCACGTGGACGCCGGAGTGGGCGCCCATCTGCAGCGACTTGCGCACCGCGTCCGCCGCGTCGTCCGGGCCCATCGTCAGGATGACGACCTCTCCGTCCGCGGTCTCGACGAGCTTGAGGGCCTCCTCGACGGCGTACTCGTCGAGCTCTGACAGCAGCCCGTCGGCACCCTGCCGGTCGGTGGTGTTGTCCGAGGAGAACGAGCGGTCCCCCTGGGCGTCCGGGACGTACTTCGCGCAGACGACGATCTTCATGGTCGCTGGCCGACCCCTCCTGTGCTGGGTTACACCGGTTCGTGGCCGGTGCGGGTGCGGTCCACCCCTGTGCCGCTGGTCAGCCTGCCAGTCCCCGGGCTCGGAGGACAGACGGGGTGACGCAGCCCACGCCCTGACGCTACCTGCCAGTAGGCAGACGCGGGCGCCCGAGCTTCGTCGTCAGACGCGGGGTGCGACTCGCCGGAACTCGCGGATCTCCCTCGGGCCGACGGCGTCGTGGACGCCGTGGTGTCACTGCAGGTGGTCGAGCACCTGCAGTGCCGTGGAGGAGCTCCTGTCCGAGTGCGCGCGCGTCCGGCGGCCGGGTGGCCGGCTCGTCGTGACCAAGCCGAACCGGCTGACGTTCTCCCCCTGCCTGGCCCGCGACGCCAAGCCGCTCAGACCGTGCCAGCGCCGAGCGCGAGGCATCGCTGGCCGCGCTGGTGGCCAACGCCCACGGTCGACCGATGACGCGGGACGTCCCGTCCACAGCGCCTCCACCCGTCCCACTGTGCACAGAGCCGTCCCCTTCAGCGACGGCCGAGCGCCGCTCCGGCCGTGAGCGCCGGTCTGACGAAGCAGCAGGTCCAACGCCGGGTCGCCACCGGGTGGTGGAGACGGCTTCGCCAGGGCTGCTAATGCCTGGCGGTGGCGTGGGAGAAGGCGGACCGGTCACGGCGCCACCTGCTGCTGACCGCGGCCGCGATCCTGGCCACGGGACCGGACCACTGGGCCAGCCACGCCAGTGCCGCAGCCGTTCGCCGACGTTGGCGTGCACCTCACGCATCCGCCCGGCACGGCCACGCGCTACCTGAGCGGCCTCAAGATCATGTCCGCTCCCCTCCCCACCGGCCAGCGCACCATGCGCCGGGGGATGCCGGTCACCACCGAGGACCGCTGCGTCGCGGACTGCCTCCGCCACCTGACGACCGTCGACGGCGTGGTGATCGCGGACGCCGCCCTGCACCGCGACCCTGATTTACGGGAGGCGATCGCCTTCATGCTGGGCTCCACCGCGGGATGGCCGTACTCAGGCCGTGCTCTTCGCTCGTGGGCCTTGGTGGACGGACGGCGTGAGTCACCCGCCGAGTCGTGGTCGTACGTGGCCATGGCCCGGCAGGGGCTCCCGGTGCCCGAGCCTCAGGTCAGCATCTACGGTCCAGGCGGCCGATTCATCGCCCGCGTCGACGCGTGGTGGGACGAGGTGGCCGTCGTCGGCGAGGCGGACGGGCGTGTCAAGTACGGCATCGGGACGGACCTCGACCCGGAGTCGGCGCGGCGGGCGCTGGAGAAGGAGAAGCACCGGGAGGACGAGCTGCGACGGGTCGGCGCCCACGTGGTGCGCTGGGGGACGCGCGACCTGCGCGACGAGGCCCGCTGGGCGCGTAGCGTGCAGGAGGAGCTCGGCCGCGGCGATCGTGAGCTGTTCCGTGGGGACCGTGCGCCGCAGGCCCTGGGTGTAACCGGCGACGCTCGCGCAGCCACCGCTTTGCGCCCCGTCCAGCGGTGTTCTCACGAGCATCGGTGCGGCGGTCACAGGGCAGCGCGCGTGTTGCGCTGCGCCGCCTCGACCATCCCGGGCGAGAGGTCGGTGACCGTAACGTCGCCGACCACGCCTGCCTGCCGCACGGCGAAGGACCCTGTCCCGGCACCGCCCGTGTGGCAGGCCGCGGCGGCAGTCCGGCTCAGGGCCGGGCGACCTCCTGGGCGTAGAAGTCGTGGACGTGCGAGCGCAGCAGCTCGACGGCCAGTGCGTCGTCACCGACCTCCACCGCCTCCAGGATGGCGGCGTGCTCGCCGGCGAGGCGGTCGAGCGTGGGCCGCGGGTCGTCCATCGACTCGAGCCCCTGGAGCAGGTGGGTGGCGATCGCGTGGCGCAGCACCTTCATGACCAGGGGAAAGGCCCGGTTGCCGCCGGCGCCGGCCAGGCTGATGTGGAACCGCACGTCGGCGTCGTGGAAGGCGCCCGCGTCGACGCCCGGCCGACGCATCTCCTCCAGGGCACGCCGGGCGTCCCCCATCTCGTCGGCGTCGGCGGACGCCCGCCCCAGCCCCGCCCCTTCGAGCAGGAGCCGCAGCTCGACGAGGTCGGCCAGCGGGACCCGCCCCAGGCGCAGCACGTTCTCCAGCGCCTCGGCGGCGATGGGCACCGTGAGCTCCGCCGACACCCGGGGACGGCTGGTGGAGACGGTGTCGCCGCCGGAGAGCAGTCCCTGGGCCTGGAGGATCCGTAGGGCCTCTCTGATGGTCGACCGGCTGACGCCGAAGCTGTCCGTGAGCTCCTTCTCGGTCGGCAGCTCGGTCCCGACGCCCAGGTCCCCGGAGACGATTGCGTCCCGGAGCCGGCGAGAGACCTGGACGGACAGCGGCGTCCGGGTGAGCGGTCGATAGGCATCGGCCTCGTGTGCCATGGGATTGACGCTAACCCCTTGCCTGCTTGTCTGACAAAGCGTAGCTCGGCACCATGCGGGCCACGCCCCGCACCGGATAAGGAGGCCAGCCATGGCGATCGACCCGAAGACCACCGCCGTCGTGCTGATCGAGTACCAGAACGACTTCACGTCCACCGGCGGCGCGCTCCACGGCGCCGTGGAGGAAGTCATGACCAAGACCGACATGCTCGCGAACACGAGACGGGTGGTCGACGCCGCGAGGGCTGCCGGGGTCACCGTCATGCACGCCCCGATCACCTTCGCCCCGGGCTACGGTGAGCTGAGCGACCACCCCTACGGGATCCTGAAGGGCGTCGTCGACGGCAACTGTTTCGAGAAGGACAGCTGGGGGGCCGCCATCGTCGACGACCTGGCCCCGCAGGAGGGTGACATCGTCGTCGAGGGCAAGCGCGGGCTCGACACGTTCGCCAGCACGAACCTCGACTTCATCCTCCGCAACAAGGGCATCACGACGATCGCGCTGGGTGGCTTTCTCACCAACTGCTGCGTGGAGTCGACGATGCGGACGGGCTACGAGAACGGCTACAAGGTCATCACCCTCGCCGACTGCGTGGCCGGCACCTCCATCGAGGGTCACGACAACGCCATCGCTTACGACTACCCCATGTTCTCGGAGCCGACGACCTCGGCCGAGTTCATCGCCGAGCTGGCCTGACCCCCTGACCCGGCTGGTCGCGGGCGCCCCGCGCTCACCGGCCCTCGAACTTCGCCTTGCCCGGTCCCTCGGCGACGAACGACGTCATGCCCGTCGCGCGGTCGGCGGTCGCGAAGAGCGCGGCGAACTGCATCCGCTCGATCTCCAGGCCGGTGTCGAGGTCGACCTCGAGGCCGCGGTCGATCGCCTCCTTGGCGGCCCGCAACGCGTAGGCAGCCGCACCCACGTATCGCTGGACCCGCGCGACCGCCGCCGTGTAGACGGCATCGGGGGCCACCACCTCGTCCACGAGCCCGATCGCGAGCGCCTCGGCGGCGTCGACGAACCGCCCGGAGAACACAATGTCCTTCGCGCGCGCCGGTCCCACCAGCCGCGGCAGCCGCTGCGTGCCGCCGGCGCCGGGGATGATCCCGAGCAGGATCTCCGGCTGGCCGAGCCTGGCGTTCTCGCCCACCACGCGGACGTCGCAGCACAGAGCGAGCTCGCAGCCACCGCCGAGCGCGTACCCCGTGATCGCGGCGACCGTCGGCTTGGGGATCTTGGCGACGGCGGTGAACGCCGACTGCAGCGCGCCGGAGCGGTCGACCATGTCGG
>JBBSNO010000115.1:0-8837 GCA_038232615.1 Actinomycetales bacterium | reverse complement strand
GCACGAGCCGTCGGCGGCCGGCCGGCCGGCCCGCCGGCGTGCCCCGCCCGCCGCCCACGCGCTCAGGCCCGCTCGGTCAGTACGAGCCGGAACGCACCGACGTCCTCGACGCAGGCCCCCGCTCCCACCGCGACGCACGCCAGGGGGTCGTCGGCGACCAGGACCGCGACACCCGTCTCGTGCTGGATGCGGGCGTTCAGGCCACGCAGCAGCGCGCCGCCGCCGGTGAGCACCATGCCGTCGCGCAGCACGTCGCCGGCCAGCTCAGGAGGGCAGGTGTCCAGGGTGGCGGTGACAGCGTCGACGATCTGCTGCACGACAGGGTCGAGCGCGTGGCGGACCTCCTCGCCGGGCAGGACGGCGGTGCGCGGCAGGCCGGTGACCAGGTCGCGGCCGCGCACCAGTGCCGAGGGCGCGACGGACGACGGGAACGCCGAGCCCGCCGAGGTCTTGACCTGCTCGGCGGTCTGCTCCCCCAGCAGCAGCCCGTGGTGCTTCTTGACGTGCTCGGCGATGGCGGTGTCCAGCTCGTCGCCGGCGGTGCGTACGGAGCGCGACGCCACGATGCCGCCGGATGAGATCACCGCCACCTCGGTGGTGCCGCCGCCGACGTCGACCACGAGGCTGCCGCGCGGCTCGGTGACCGGCAGGCCTGCCCCGATCGCGGCCGCCATCGGCTCCTCCACGAAGTGCACGGTCCGCGCCCCGGCGCTGTCGGCGGCGTCACGGACCGCCCGGCGCTCGACCCCGGTGATGCCGCTGGGGACGGCGACCACGACCCGCGGCGCGGAGAGGTAGGAACGCCGGTGCACGCGCTGGACGAAGTACCGCAGCATCTGCTCGGCGAGCTCGAAGTCCGCGATCACGCCGTCCTTCATCGGACGGACGGCGACGACGTGCTCGGGAGTGCGCCCGAGCATCGCCTTGGCCTCGTGCCCTACCGCACGCACGCTCCCGTCACGGGTGTCGACGGCGACGACGCTCGGCTCGTCCAGCACCAGGCCGCGGCCGCGCGCCCAGACGACCGTGTTGGCGGTACCCAGGTCGACGGCGAGGTCGCGGCCCAGCAGGGGGATGCCGCCGAACCGTCTCATCGTGCGTGCCCGTCCGGGAGGAGCCTGCTGCCTACGGGAACCAGATGCCGATCTCGCGGGCCGCCGAGGTCGGCGAGTCCGAGCCGTGGACCAGGTTCTGCTGCACCTTCGCCCCCCAGTCGCGGCCGAGGTCGCCGCGGATCGTGCCCGGTGCGGCGGCGGTCGGGTCGGTGGCACCGGCCAGGGAGCGGAAGCCCTCGATGCAGCGCTCGCCCTCGATCACCACGGCCACGACCGGCCCCGACGACATGAACTCCAGCAGCGGCTCGTAGAACGGCTTGCCCTCGTGCTCGGCGTAGTGCTGCTCGAGCGTGTCCCGCCCGACCTGGCGGCTGTGCAGCTCCACGAGCCGGTAGCCCTTGGCCTCGACGCGGCGCAGCACCTCGCCGACCAGGTTCCGCTGCACGCCGTCCGGCTTGACCAGCACGAGGGAGCGTTCGGTCGGGGTCTCGGCCTGGTCGGGCACGTCTGGGTCTCCTCGGTGTCGCGGCGCCGCCGGAGTTCCGGCGCTCGTCGGGGCGGAGCCTAGCGACCCCGGCCAGACCGGAGCGCGGGTCAGAGGTAGCTGACGGGGTCGAACGACTCCAGCGGGATGACCCGCACGCGCGGCAGCATCCGGGTGAAGGCGCCGACCTCGTCCTCGAGGTCGAACAGCTGCAGGCCGGCGTCCGCCAGGCCGTGGAAACCGGAGTTGAAGAACTCCCGGAAGCCGAGCAGCCCGATGCGCCGCTCACCGCCCACGAGCTGCTCGACCTGGGGCAGGAAGTCGCCGTCGTGGCTGGCGAGCAGCACGTCGCCCGTCCGCGACGCGATGGCGTCCAGGGTGCGCTGGATGCCGATGTCGACGACCTTCTCGCCGGGACCTCCGGCCAGCGGGATCGGCCGGTAGTCCATGGCGAGCAGCGCCTGCACGAACGACATCGGCAGGTGGCCGCTGGAGGCGTTGAGGAAGAACAGAGCCTTCACCGGCTGGTCCCAGACGTCGCCGGCGAAGTCACGGACCTTCTCCCAGCGCGGACGCTCGTCCGGGTTGGGCCGCCGACCCAGCACCGAGGCGCCCAGGGTGGCGTCGATGTTCTCGCCGTCCACGAGCAGGTACGTGACGTCGCCGGACTCAGCCATGGGCGAACCCTAGGGCTTCGGTCCGGGTCGCGGACGACGCGTGCCCACCGTGGGGTAGACCTGGGTGATGGCACCTGCCCGCAGCGCCGGCCTGCTGCTCTTCCGCCGCAGCGGCGCGGTGCCGCAGGTGCTGCTCGGCCACCTGGGCGGGCCGTTCTTCGCGCGCAAGGACGCGGGCGCGTGGACGCTCCCCAAGGGCGAGTACGCGGACGGCGAGGCCGCGGTGGACGCCGCCCGGCGCGAGTTCACCGAGGAGACGGGCTGCGGGGTCCCGGACGGCGACCTGCTCCCGCTCGGCGAAGTGAGGCAGTCGGGCGGCAAGCTCGTCACCGCGTGGGCGCTGGAGGGTGACCTCGACGTGACCGCGGTCGTCCCAGGCACCTTCGAGATGGAGTGGCCGCGCGGGTCCGGCCACGTGCAGGCCTTCCCCGAGCTCGACCGCTTCGCCTGGTTCGACCTGGCGGCGGCGCCCGAGAAGGTGATTCCGGCACAGCGGGCCCTTCTCGACCGCCTGGTCGCGCTGCTGCCCTGAGCGCACCGAGCCCTCGTCCGTGCCCATCCACCGCGGTGGTGAAGCGTTCCTGGGTAGCGTGGGCCGCGTGAGCCGGCCGGCGTACGGCGACGAGTGGGGACAGGAAGGACACACGTGGGGGTGAGCCTGCGCAAGGGCGGCAACATCGCCCTGTCCACCGCCGACCCGCCCGTCCGACGGGTGCTGGTGGGCCTGAGCTGGGACGCCCACACCGCGTCCGGCGCCGGCGTGGACCTCGACGAGACCGTGCTGCTGTGCGGGGACGACCGCACAGTCGTCTCGGACGCCCACGTGGTGTCCTACGACGACATGGAGCCGCCCGACCCCGGCGGTGGGGACCGCGCCGCGGGTGAGGACGACGAGCAGGTCGAGGTCGACCTCGACGCCGTCCCGCAGGGGATCCAGAGCATCGTCTTCGCCGTGTCGATCCGGGGGGCGGATGCTCGACGCCAGACCTTCGGTGACGTCCGGGACGTGGTCGTGCGCCTGGTCGACCTCGCCACCGGCACCGAGGTCGCGCGCTACGACGTCGAGGCTGAGACGGCGACCGAGACCGCGATGGTGGCCGGCGAGCTGTACCGCCACCCCAGCGGCTGGAAGTTCCGTGCCGTCGGCCAGGGATGGAGCGACGGGCTCGCCGGGATCGCCCGTGACTTCGGCGCGAACCTGTGACCGCACCGGACCTGTCGTTCATCCGCCACCGGCCGCGGCGTCCGGCAGGCACCGTCACCGGTCGCCCCGACCTCGGCTTCCTGCGCCACCGTCCGCGCCGTCCGAGACCCCCTGCCCCGTCCGCGACGGCACGCGAGCCCGAGTCCGCGCCCCCTGCGCCCACGCCGACACCCACCTCGACGCCGACACCGACGGGCCCGCCCACACCGGAACCCACACCGTCGCCCCCGGACGCCGGCCCGCGGCTGACCGGCCGCACCGTGCTGACGTCGTCGTCGCCTGCGGTGACGATCGCAGGCAGCCAGGCGGTCACCGGTGCCCTGCACCTCACGCTCGGGTGGAGCAACCAGCCGACCGACCCGCGCGGCGTGCGGGCCGGGATCAAGCCCAGCACCGACGTCCACCTCGGCTGCCTGTGGGAGATGACCGACGGGGAGTCCGGTGTGGTCCAGTCGCTCGGCGCGGGCTCCGACCACGCTCCCGGTCACGGGTCGACGGTGCTGCGACTGGGGCCACGCAAGGAGACCGAGGGTCAGACGCTGACGGTGGCGCTCTCGCAGGTGCGCCGCCTGAAGCGCCTGGTGCTGTTCGTCTACGCCGAGTCCCGGACGCCGCAGTGGAGGCCCCTGGCGCCCGTGCTGGTGGCCGAGCTGAAGGGTGCGAGCGTCGAGATGCGGGTCGACCGCGACGGCGACGTCATCGACCCCGCCGACCCCGCCGGGTCTAGCTGCGTGCTCGCGTCGTTGCACCGCGTCGGCGACGAGCTGGTGCTGCGGCGAGAGGCGCAGATGGTTCGCGGCCAGCAGGCGGAGGCCGCGCAAGAGTTCGGCTGGGACCTGGCGTGGGCGGACGGCCGGACCGTGCCACGACCGCGCACGGTGCGCTGACGCCGCTCACGACGCTGACCGGCGCACCGCGGCAATGACGATCAGGAAGCCGGA
This sequence comes from Actinomycetales bacterium, assembly GCA_038232615.1. Taxonomy (GTDB): domain Bacteria; phylum Actinomycetota; class Actinomycetes; order Actinomycetales; family DASROP01; genus DASROP01. The sequence continues at coordinate 4,476 of JBBSNO010000115.1, read as the reverse complement.
GGCACCGCGCAGACCGCGAGGTCGAACGGCAGCACGTCGGGCGACATCGCAGCGGCGCGGGCCGCGTGCGCCGTCATCCGTCGCATGTGGTGACGGCGGCAGAGCGTCTCGTAGCGCACGCGGTCGGCCTCGGCGGGGTCGACGTCGCCCAGGACCACCTGCTCGCCCTCGACCACCATCACGCCGTCTACGGTGCGGGCGTTGTGGGTCGCACGGGCCCCGCACCAGCACAGGGCCTCGACCTGCAGCACCTGCACCGGGTCGGCCAGCTCGATCAGCCGTTGCGACCCGGGGTCGTACCGGGTGAAGATCGTGCCGGCCCGCCCGGCGACGCTGTGGTTGTGGTCCATTTGGAGCGTCAGTGTCGACTGCCGCAGTCCATCGTCCCCGAGAAGAACACCAGCTCCGCCACGGGCGACCATCCTGCCGCACGCTGCCAGGCCCCGGTTCAGGCACGGTTCAGGCGCGGGGCGGGACGACGAGCAGCGGCACCCGCGTCTCCTGCGCCGTCCGCGCGCCGTGCATGCCCACCAGGGTGAGCAGCTCGGGGCGCTGGTGGCGCGAGTCGTGCACCGAAAGCGTGCCGGTGGCCGCCGCGACGACGTCCCCGATGCGGGGTCGCACCCGCGGCGCGACGGGTCCGAACCACCCGGCGGCCACCGCCTCGTCGCCCGAGAGCACGTCCATGAGGCCGGGGAACCGCTCGCGCCAGCAGGCGAGCACGTCCGGCGTCGCCCCCGGCTCGCAGTAGAGCATCGGCGCGCGCGGTTCGCCGCCCGTGAGCCGCACCCCGGCCACGAGCTCGGCGTCACCGGCGATGTCGAGGCGCGCCTCGACCGGGACGTCCACCATGCCGTGGTCGGCCGTCACGAGCAGCAGGACGTCGTCCGGCAACCGCGCCGCGAGCGTGCGGACGGCGAGGTCCACGCGTGACAGCTCCTCGCCCCATTCCCACGAGCCGCAGCCCCGGACGTGCCCGACCTTGTCCAGGTCGCCCCAGTACAGGTACACCAGGGACCGCTTCGAGGACCGGACGGCGGTGACGGCCTCGTCGACCCGCCGGTCGAGGTGCTGGGCCGCGACGAACCGTGCCCCCCTTAGCGCGGCCTCGGTCAGCCCGGAGCCGGAGAAGAAGCCGGGCCCGATCTGGACGACGTCGACCCCGTCGGCCACGGCGCGCTGGAACACCGTCTGCTCCGGCTGCCAGCGGTGCGGGTCGGTGTGCGGCTCCCACGACAGCTCGTTGATCAGCGCGTCGGTGTCGGGGTCGAGGACCTGGTACCCGACCATCCCGTGGGTGCCGGGCATCAGTCCCGTGCCGAACGTGCCCATCGACGTGGCCGTGGTCGAGGGGTACCCGCACTCCAGCACGTGCCCGTGCTCGGCCAGCGAGCGCAGGTACGGGGCGTGGCCGCCACGCTCGGCCAGCAGCCGCTCCCCCATCCCGTCGACGAGGAGCACGACGACGCGGCGCGCGGGGGGGAGCTCCAGGTCCGGCGCGCGGCCGCCGGGGACGCCGAGCGCCACGGCCGCGGCGGGCAGGACGTCGGCGAGTCCCCCCACGGCACCTGCCGGCGCGGCCGGCGTCACGGTGCGGCGGTGGCCCGCGGACCGGTCGCGGCCGAGAGCGCCTTGGCGAAAACCAGCGTCTGGGCGACGGCCTTGCTGCCCTCCGCCTCGGCGCTGACCCGGACGACGATGTCGTCGGAGGTCAGCGTGCCCGTGTACCCGTGGTCGGCCTCGCACTCGGGGTCGGCGCACATGGCCGGCTGCAGGTCGGCGCGCTGCACGGCCCCCCAGCAGACGGTCAGCGTGACCTCTCCCGGGGACGATCCCGGCCGGTACTCCTCCGGCTGGGTGACGACGTGGGACAGGACGACGGAACGCACCTGGTGCAGCGGCACGGACTCGGTCGAGGCCACCGCGTAGGGCTTGGAGAACTCGTCGTCGGCGCCGTGGTCGTCGGCGTGGGCCACGACCAGGCGGGTCGGCGTCAGGGCCATCACCGTCACGTGCCGCCGGACCTCCTCCGAGTCGAAGGTCGTCTCCTGGTGCACCAGGTGCGCGCCGACGTCGTCCCCGGCCAGCGCCGTCGAGACGACGTCGGCCACGAGCGCGGGGTAGTAGCCGGCCCGCTCGATCTCGGTGCGGAGCTCGTCGGGCAGTGCGGCCATCACCGGTCGCGTCCGTCGTCCTGGCATGGCGTCATCCTGGCACGCGCCCACCAGCACGACGTCCGAGGCGGACCGCACCGGTGCGCCTCAGCCGAGCGCCCGGCGTCCCACCGCGTCGGCTCGCCCGGCGGGACGTGCCGCGCGCACCCGGGCCGCGAGCACGGCGACACCGTGCTGGGCGACGACGACAGGGCCGAGCTCCATCTCGGCGACCTCGGGCACGTCGTCCGCGAGCTGGGAGACGCGGACGACCAGGTCCTCCAGGGCGGCGACGTCCATCGGCGGGGTGCCGCGGTAGCCGAAGAGCCGGGGCGCCGCGCGCACCGAGCGCACGAGGTCGGCGACGTCGACGTCGGTCAGCGGGGGGATGCGGTGGGCGACGTCCCCGAGCAGCTCGCTGGCGTCTCCGGCCATCCCGAAGGAGACGATGGGGCCGAAGAGCGGGTCCTCGATCGTGCGGACGACGACAGCCACACCCGAGGCCGCCATCGGCTGGACGACGAACGCCGGCCCGCCGTCCGCACCTGCCTCTCCGGCGTCGGCGAGCCGGCTCGTCATGGCGTCCACGTCGGCGCGCAGCTCGGCGGCGTCGGCGACGTCGAGCCGGACGCCGCCCAGGTCGCGCCGGTCACGCAGGCGCTCGTCGGCGAACTTCAGGGCGACCGGCCACCCCAGCTCCCCGGCTGCCGCGACGGCCTCGTCGTGCGTCCTGACAGTTCGCGCGGCCCACAGCCGGACGCCGTAGCACCCCAGCAGCTGCGCCACCACGTCCTGCGGCACCAGGACCCCGGCTGCGTCCCCAGCGCCCTCGTCGGCGGTGGCGTCGGCGGCGGCCGCGTCGTCATCGGTTGCTGCGGTCAGCACCCGGTCGACCAGCGCGCGGGCGACGCCGGGGTCGCAGCCCTCGAGGTGCGGTCGGACGCCGGGACCACGGCTGCGCCACTGGGAGTACCGCGTCACCGCGGCGAGGGCGCGGACGGCGTCCTCCGGGCTCGGGTAGGCGGGGACGACGTGGGCCTGGCCGCCGTCGTCGGCGACCGACAGCTGCTCGCTCACCACGCGGGTGCCGAGGAAGCAGGCCACCGTGGTCTTGTCCGCCCCGGCCGACACCTGGGCCAGCGCCGTCGCCACGGCGGTGTCGTCGGTGGCCAGCGGGGGGATGAAGCACGCGACGACCGTGTCCACCCCGTCGTCCGCGAAGACCTGCTCGAGCGCCTCGCGGAACTCGTGAGCCGTCGCCTCGGGATGCAGCGACACCGGCGCCGCCCCGAGCTCCAGCCCCCACGAGACCGCGGCGTCGGCAACGAGCGAGGCGAGGGCGTCGGAGTTGCCCACCACGCCGACGCGCTGCCCGGCGGGCAGGGGCTGGTGGACCAGCACCTGGGAGACGTCGAAGAGCTGGTGGATGTTCTCGACGCGAATGACGCCGGCCTGGCGCAGCATCGCGTCGAGGGCCTCTCGTGGGGCGCGCGTCTGCCGGACGGCGTGACCCGGCGGCACCCCGTAGCCGCTGATGCCCGACTTGACGACGACGACCGGCTTGACCCGAGACAGGCGCCGGGCGACGCGGGAGAACTTGCGGGGGTTGCCGACGCTCTCGAGGTACAGCCCCACGGCGGTCGTGCGGGGGTCCTCCTCCCAGTACTGCATCAGGTCGTTGCCCGAGACGTCGGCGCGGTTGCCGGCGGAGACGAAGCTGGACAGGCCGAGGCCGCGGCGGGCCGCCGAGGAAAGCACCGCGACGCCGAGCGCACCCGACTGGCTGAACAGGCCGAGCCCGCCCGCAGGCGGCAACGCCGGGGCGAGCGAGGAGTTCAGCCTCACCTCGGGGTCGGTGTTGAGCATCCCGAACGAGTTCGGGCCGACGACGCGCATGCCGTGGGCCCGCGCCAGGAGCACCAGCTCGCGCTGGCGCAGCACTCCCTCGTCGCCGGTCTCGGCGAACCCGCTGGAGACGACCACGACCCCGCGGGCACCGACGGCCGCGCAGTCGCGCACGACGTCCGGCACGACTGCCGCGGGGACGGCGATGACCGCCAGGTCGACGGGTCCGGGGACGTCGGCGACCCGCGCGTGCGACTGGACCCCCTGCACCTCGAAGGCCTCGGGGTTCACCGCGTGCACGGCGCCGGTGAACCCGGCCTCGACCAGGTGGCGCAGCAGCACCGCGCCGACCGACCCCGGGCTGCGGCTGGCGCCGACGACGACCACGGTGCGTGGCTGCAGCAGGGCCTGCAGGCTGCTCGCCTCGGCTCGGTGCTCCCGGGCCGACATGACGGCGATGGAGGCCTCGGTCGGATCG
>JBBSNO010000114.1:0-9189 GCA_038232615.1 Actinomycetales bacterium | reverse complement strand
CGCACCGCCGCGACGACCGCGGCGACGATGTCGGACGCGGGCGCGTCGGCCGGGACGACGTGGTCGACGCCCAGGGCGCGCAGCCGCCCGGTCTGGGTGACGTCGTCCGCAGGTGCCATGCCCACCACGGCGAGGCCGGCCAGCTCCAGGCGGGCGAGGGCCTCCCGGTCGAGGCGGCGCAGGTCCGCCGACAGCAGCACGGCGCGCGCCTGCCCGGTCGCGGCGGCAGCGAGCAGGTCGGCGAGGTCGACGCAGCGCCGAACGACGACCACACCGCTGCGCGACCGCTCCAGCGCCCCGACCACCGGCGCCTCCCACGCACCGGCTACCGCGGTGAGGACCGGGAGGTCCATCAGCTGCCTGTGCTCGTGCCGCCCGGCACGAGCACGAGCGCGATGTCCGCGCCGTTCGCCAGGGCGGACAGCGTGGTGCGCAGGGGCTCCTCGGCCATCAGCACCTGCACGGTGGAGGCCCCGCCCGAGCCCAGGGTGCTCCCGGACTGGGACACCTCCGACACCTCGGCGGCCTCGACCACCCGCTCGGGATCGGCGAAGGAACCGGTGCGCTCGAGGTCCGGCAGAGCCACCCACACGTCGACGCGAGCCCCCTTGACCAGCCCCGCCGGCCGGGCGCCCTCGACGGGCACCCCGACCGGCTTGAGGTCCAGCGCGGCCGCCTCGCCGAGCCCGGACCGTGCCAGCAGCTCACCCTCGCCCACCGATCGCAGCGCGACCAGGCCCTGCGGCACCGCCGTCGCCGCCGTCAGGTACCGCGAGGCGTCGTCCAGCCGAACCCGCACGACGCGGACATCGCCCTCGTCCACCGCGTCGCCCGGTGTCAGGGTGCGGGCCGCGACGTAGACCGGCTCGGTCTGGTCGGCCGCCCCGATGACGCGGGCACCGAGGACGACGGCCAGCAGGACGACGAGGACGCCGACAACGAGCCGTGGGTCGCGCCAGGACGGCGGCCGCAGACGGGATGCTGGCGGCGCGGGCAGGGCGCCGGGATGCTGGGTCACCAGCACATCCTGGCCCAGATCCGCTCGCGCCCGCCGGATTCGTCAACAGGTGCACCGGGTTGCCCACGGACGGTCAGCCCCTACCCGGTCGTCCACAGGCCGGCTGCCGGAGCGCCGTGGCGGTCGGTGCCGACGTGGCAGACTCCGCGGATGGCTCCGCGCTTCCTTTTGCTGACCGACGTGGCCGAGATCCTGAACGTCTCGTCGGCCCAGGCGTACGCCCTCGTCCGGTCGGGTGACCTGCCGGCCATCAAGGTCGGGGGCCGCGGGCAGTGGCGGGTCGAGACCACCGAGCTGGAGGGCTACATCACGCGGATGTACGAGCAGACGCGCGCCCTGATGGCCAGCGACGACGCAGAGGTCGAGAGCTGAGCGCCCCGGGAGCAGCCGCGCGCTGATCGAGCGGCCCGGCGGCACTCAGCCGCTGCGCACCCACAGCAGGGCCGACGTCCGCACGACCCGGACGCCGCGGACATCGGCAGGGCGTCGGGCCTCGCCCGTCGGGTGCTCCGCGACGTCGACGTGGTCGGCGCCGACACGGTCGATGGTGCCGGTCAGCTCGAAGCCGTCCAGGCGCAGGCGGACGGCGCTGCGGTCGCGCGTGAGTGCTCGCAGCGCGTGCCGCAGGCCGAGGCGGCCCAGCACCTGCCCCGGTGGTGGCGCCGAGGCCCGGGAGAGACCGGAGACCGACGACACCGCCGTCCAGGGCACCAGCACCTGCGCCGTCCCGTCGTGCAGCACCACCCACTCCGCGGCCGCGTCGGCGCAGCGACCCCCGGCGCGGCTGCCGTCGCGCAGCACGAGCTGCACGGGCTGGCCGACGTGCGCGCGCAGCCGGTCGGCGAGCAGGACCGACCCGAGCTCGGCCCGGGTCCGTTCGGCCACCTCCGCGTCCAGCTCGGCGCCACGCCCGGCATCGAGCTGGGCCTCCAGGTCGGCGAACAGGGCGTCCCAGCGCATCGGCCCACCGTAGGCCGTCGGCCCTTCCCGACGGCTGGCAGAGACGTCTGGACAGTCGCCTTCCGCATGGTGTAGACATCCAGCGACAGCAAACAATGTCAAACGACGTTCAACGTTTGTTTTTGGCATCAAGTCATCATGGAGGCTACGATGGTTGCACCCGCCCGGGCGACACTCGTTTCCCGCGGACCACGCGGGGGAATTCCTGACGTCGTGAGGGCGAGCAGGCGGCACCCGCGCGTCCTGCTCGTCGCTCTGGTCGTGCTCGGTCTGGTCACAGCGGCTGCCGGGCTGGCGGCCACGGCCGTCGACGCGGCAGGCTCGGCCGGCGTCGCGACCTCCCTTTCCGCGGCACTGACCGCCCTGGCTGCGGCGGGCTCGGCCGCAATCCTGGGATGGCTCGCCGTCTGCGTCACCATCACGGCGCTGGAGCAGCTCGATCACCGGCCCGCGCGATCGCGCGTCGCCACCTCCCCGCTGCTGGTCCGACGGGTCGTGGCTGCGCTGCTCGGCGTCGCTGCGGCGACCTCGACCGTCGGGTCGGCAGCCGCCCACGAACCCGTCGCCGTCCACGCCCACGGGCCTGCCTGGACGGCTGGCTCCGGAGACGTCGTGCCTGCGGGCGTGAACCAGTCCGCGTCGCACGACGAGCCGGCCGAGGGCAGGGTCGACGGCCCCGGCGCGTCCGGCACCGGCGCTGCGGACGGAGCCGACCTCGACCCTGGTTGGACGCCGGCCGCACCGCCCCCGGCGCCCCGCCCGGCCCTCTCGCCCGAGCTGCTCACGCCGACCCCCCGTCAGGCATGCGCTCCCGAGCAGGACGAGGTCGTCGTCCGGCGGGGCGACACCCTGTGGGACCTGGCCGCGCGGACCCTGCCGGCGACCGCGACGGACGCCGAGATCGCCACCGAGTGGCCACGCTGGTACGCGGCGAACGTCGACGTCGTCGGATCCGACCGGGACCTCCTGGTCCCGGGCCAGCGGCTGCGGGTCCCCGCCGCGGACGCCCGGCCGTGAGCGGGCGCACGAGGCAGGGCGACGCTCGTCGCGACGACGCAGGAGGAGCCATCAGTGAGCGGAGCGAGCGCACGGTGACGGGCACGGCTACGATCGTCAGCGGTACCCAGGGTGGAGCCACCATGAGGACTCTGACCGACGTCGAGCGTGTCACGCCGCCCGCGCGAGCGCTGCGGAGCCTGCCGATACCCGTCAGCGAGCCGAACCCGGTCCGTAGCGCACGTGGTCGGTCGGTCGCGGTGCCGGCCACCCAGGGGGCGCTCGCGCTGGCCTTTCCTGCCGCCGAGGCGCCCGACGAGACCGACCCCGACTTCGGTCCGCGTCCGACCCCCAGCCACGACCTGCCCGACCCCACGGTCGCGTGCACCGCGCTCGTGCAGGCGATCGTCGAGGTCCTCGGTGGTTCCCGGCCCAGCGCGCAGCTCGCGCGGTGGCTCGCCGCCGACGTCTACGCGGGCCTGCAACGTCGCGCCGGTCTGGCGGCACGGCTGCGCCGGGGCGCGGCGCCGACCCCGTGCCATGCCGTCGTCCGACGAGTGCGGGTCTGCCAGCCGCGTGACGGCGTCGTCGAGGCGTGCGCCGTCATCATCGAGTCCGAGCGGGTGCGGGCGGTCGCACTGCGCCTGGAGGGTCTCGACGGTCGCTGGCGCGCGACCGCCGTCGAGGTGGGCTGACCCGGTCACCCGGCTCAGCGGCGCTTCTTCTCCTTACGCGCCGCAGCCCGTCGCTCCGCCCGGCTACCTTCCTCGGTGTCGGACACGACCGTGCCGTCCTCGCGCTGCACGTCCACGCCGCCCTCGCCGTCGAGCGTCGGGGCGGAGTACTGCAGCTGCGTCGGTCGCTCGGGGGCGTCCAGGCCCTTGGCGAGGACGACGGGGGTCCCGACTGCCGACCGCGCCTCGTCGGACCGCACCTCGTCGGAGGGGGTCTCGCCGGCGGGGGTCTCGCCGGCGGCCGCGACGTCCGTCGGCGCGCCGGCCACCGGCTCCGCGACCTGCACCTCGAGGTTGAACAGGAAGCCGACCGACTCCTCCTTGATCGCCTCGGTCATCGCCTGGAACAGCTGGTAGCCCTCGCGCTGGTACTCCACCAGCGGGTCCTTCTGGGCCATGGCCCGCAGGGAGATGCCCTCCTGGAGGTAGTCCATCTCGTAGAGGTGCTCGCGCCACTTGCGGTCGAGCACCGACAGGACGACACGGCGCTCGAGCTCGCGCATCGCCTGCTCGCCGAGGCTGTCCTCGCGCCGCTCGTAGGCGTGCTGGGCGTCGGAGAGGATCTCCTCCGTGAGCATCACCGTCGTCACCTGGCCACGCCCTCCGGCCTCCTCGACGACCTCGTCGACGGTCAGGCCGACGGGGTAGAGGGTGCCGAGCGCGGAGAAGAGCTGGTCGAGGTCCCACTCCTCGGCGAACCCGCCCGAGGTCGCCTCGGTCACGTAACCGGTGACGACATCGGTGACGAAGTGGCGCACCTGCTCGTGCAGGTCGGCGCCCTCGAGCACCCGGCGGCGCTCGGCGTAGATGACCTCGCGCTGGCGGTTCAGCACGTCGTCGTACTTCAGCACGTTCTTGCGGATCTCGAAGTTGCGGGCCTCGACCTGCGACTGGGCGCTCTGGATGGCGCGAGACACCATCTTCGACTCCAGCGGGACGTCGTCCGGGATGCCCGCGCGGGTCAGCAGCGACTCAGCCGCACCCGAGTTGAACAGCCTCATCAGGTCGTCGGCGAGGGAGAGGTAGAACCGCGACTCGCCAGGATCGCCCTGACGGCCGGAGCGGCCACGCAGCTGGTTGTCGATCCGCCGCGACTCGTGCCGTTCGGTTCCCAGCACGTACAGGCCACCGAGCTCGACGACCTCGTCGTGGCCGGACTCCACCTGCTTCTCGGCCGACGCGAGCGCCTCGGGCCAGGCGGCCTCGTACTCCTCGGCGTTCTCGGCCGGGTCCAGGCCGCGGGACGCGAGCTCGGAGACGGCGAGGAACTCGGCGTTCCCGCCGAGCATGATGTCGGTGCCGCGGCCCGCCATGTTGGTCGCCACGGTCACCGACTGCTTGCGCCCGGCCATCGAGATGATCGAGGCCTCACGCGCGTGCTGCTTCGCGTTAAGCACCTCGTGCTGGATTCCCTTGGCGCGCAACAGGTCCGAGAGGTGTTCGCTCTTGGAGACGCTCACCGTGCCGACGAGCACGGGCTGGCCCGCGCCGTGGCGCTCCGCGATGTCCTCGACGACGGCGGCGAACTTGGACTCCTCCGTCTTGTAGACGAAGTCCGCCTCGTCGTCGCGGACCATCGGACGGTTCGTCGGGATCGGGATGACGCCGAGGGAGTAGATCGACTGGAACTCCGCCGCCTCGGTCATGGCGGTACCGGTCATCCCGGCGAGCTTGTCGTACATGCGGAAGTAGTTCTGCAGGGTGATCGTGGCGAGCGTCTGGTTCTCCGCCTTGATCGCCACACCTTCCTTGGCCTCGATGGCCTGGTGCATGCCCTCGTTGTAGCGGCGCCCCTTGAGCATGCGCCCGGTGTGCTCGTCGACGATCATCACCTCGCCGGCGTCCACCACGTAGTCCTTGTCGCGCTTGAAGAGCTCCTTGGCCTTGACCGCGTTGTTGAGGGAGCCGACGTACGGGGTGTTCACGGAGTCGTACAGGTTCTCGATGCCGAGGTAGTCCTCGACCTTCTCGATGCCCGACTCGTGGACGCCGATGGTGCGCTTCTTCTCGTCGACCTCGTAGTCGGTCTCGATGCGCAGGCGCTGCACGACCTTGGCGAACTCGGCGTACCAGCGGGTGGCGTCGCCCTGCGCCGGTCCGGAGATGATCAGCGGCGTGCGCGCCTCGTCGATGAGGATGGAGTCGACCTCGTCGACGATGGCGAAGTGGTGGCCGCGCTGCACGAGCTCACCGGAGTTCCAGGCCATGTTGTCGCGCAGGTAGTCGAAGCCGAACTGGGTGTTGGTGCCGTAGGTGACGTCGGCCGCGTACTGGCGGCGGCGCTCGTCGGGACGCATGCCGTCGAGCACGCACGCCGACGTCAGCCCGAGAAAACGGAAGACGCGCCCCATCAGGTCGCTCTGGTACGACGCGAGGTAGTCGTTCACGGTGACGACGTGGACCCCGCCACCGGTCAGCGCGTTCAGGTAGGCCGGCGCCGTGGCGACGAGGGTCTTGCCCTCCCCGGTCTTCATCTCGGCGATGTTGCCGAGGTGCAGCGCGGCGCCCCCCATCAGCTGGACGTCGAAGTGCCGCTGGCCCAGCGACCGCTTGGCGGCCTCGCGCACGTTGGCGAACGCCTCGGGCAGCAGGTCGTCCAGCTTCTCGCCGTCCGCGAGCCGGGCCCTGAAACGATCGGTCTCCTCGCGCATCTCGGCGTCCGAGAGCTTGATGAAGTCCTCTTCCAGGACACCTGCCTGGTCGGCCAGGCCGGCCAGCTTCTTGACGACGCGGCCCTCGCCGGCACGAAGCAGCTTGTCGAAGAACGCAGGCACGTCTAGTGGCTCCCTGGTCGAGGCGCACGTTCTCGCGGCGTGCGGGAACGGGCCGCGTGATCGCGACGCGGGCCATCGTACGTGCCCCGCACCGGTACGAGGGCGACCCGCCGTGCCCTCCCGCGCGGCCGCAGCCGTGCCGGCACGGCAACGGCGTTGCCGGAGCCTGCCGGCTCGGCCAGGGTGGCGCCATGGCTGCCCCCACGCTGACCGATGGCACCGTGACATTGCGTCCGCACCGCACCGGCGACGCGGACGCGCTGGTCGAGCAGTGCTCCGACCCCGAGATGCAGCGGTGGACCCGCGTCCCCGTCCCCTTCACCCACCCGCACGCCCAGGAGTGGATCGGCGGGCGGGCCCGCGACTGGGAGACCGGCTCCGGGGAGCTCACGTTCGTGATCGAGGTCGACGGGAAGCTGGCCGGGCAGGTCGGGCTCCGGCCGGACGGCGAGGGCGCGGCGGAGATCGGTTTCGGCCTGGGCGTCGCCTACCGGGGTCGCGGCGTGATGTCCGGGGCGGTCCGTCTGGCCCTCGCGTGGGCCTTCGAGTCCCTCGCCGTGTCGGTCGTCCACTGGAAGGCCCAGACCGGCAACTGGGACTCCCGTCGCGTCGCCTGGGCCTGCGGGTTCACCCTCGAGGGACGGGTGCGCGGCCTGCTCCCGCACCGAGGCGAGCGGCGGGACGCGTGGGTCGGCTCCATCGCCGCGGGTGACCCGATGCGCCCGATGAACCCGTGGTTCGAGGTGCCCGAGCTCCGCTCGCCACAGATCGTGCTGCGTGCGCACACCGAGTCCGACCTCGTGCGCCTGGCGGAGGCCTGCACCCACCCCTCGACCCAGGAGTGGCTACCCGACCTGCCGTCGCCCTACACCCTCGCCCACGCCGCGGAGTACGTGCTCGGTCGCGAGGAGCAGCACGCGGTCGGTGCCGGTCTGTACTGGGCGCTGGCCGACCCGGAGTCGAACCAGCTGCTCGGCGCCGTCGGGGTGATGAGGCCGGTCGGCGGCACCTCGCTCTCGCGCGAGGTCGGGTACTGGACCCACCCCGACGCGCGCGGCCGCGGCACCATGACCGAGGCGGTCCGCCTGGCGAGCCGGCACGCCCTGCTCCCGGCGGACGTCGGCGGCATGGGGCTGCAGCGGGTGTTCGCGCGGGTGGCGGCGGGCAACGAGTCCTCGGTGCGGGTCGTGCTCGGCGCGGGGTACACCGAGGTCGGCCTCGACCGCCAGGCGGAGCGACTTCGCGACGGGCGCGTCGTGGACTTCCGGCGGTTCGACCTGCTCGCGTCCGAGCTGACGTGACCGGTCGGCGGCGCGCGCGACTACGGTATGTCGCGCGTCGTCGCGAGCGACGCGGCCAGCGCAGGCGCCAGGTCGCCGGGTCCGGCGACGACCACGTCGCCCAGGCCCAGCCAGCTCGCCATCAGCCGCAGCTCTGCGGCCAGCTCCCCGGCAGTCTCCGGCAGGGCGGAGGGCTCGGCCCACGCGGCCTGCACCCGCAGGACGCCGGCGGCACGGTCGGCCTTGAGGTCGACCCTCGCCACCAGGGAGTCCCCGAGCAGGAAGGGCAGGACGTAGTAGCCGTGGATACGTTGCACCGCAGGCACATAGATCTCCAGTCGGTACCGGAAGCCGAACAGCGCCTGCGTCCGGGCCCGCTCGAACACGAGGGAGTCGAACGGGGAGAGCAGCGCGCGGGCACGAACCCAGCGCGGTTGGCGTGCCTCCGGGTGGAGGTACGCCGGCCGGCGCCATCCCGCCACCGACACCGGGACCAGCCGGCCGTCGTCCACGAGCTCCGCGATCGCCGTCCGAGCCGGTGCCGGTCGGAGCCGGAAATAGTCGCGTAGGCACTGCTCGCTGCCGACGCCGTGCGCTCGGGCGGCGATGGCCACCAGGTGCCGGACGGCCTCCGCAGGGTCCGGATCGGGCTCGGCGTGAACCTGCGCGGGCAGCACCCGCTCGGGCAGGTCGTACAGCCGCTCGAACTGCGGCGTCCGGCCGGCCGCGGTGATGCTCCCCGCGTAGAACAGGTACTCGCACGCCGCCTTGACCACACTCCAGTTCCAGCCCCAGCCCCCCTCGTGCAGCTTGGCGTCGTGCGCCAGCGCCAGCTCGACCTGCGCGGCCGTGAGCGGGCCGACGGCACCGATCTCGGCGAGCACGCCCTGCACGACCATGGGGTGCTCGCGGGCGACGCGGCGCATGCTGCCCCAGGCGTCGGACTCGTCCGCCATCCGCCAGCGCAGCAGCCGGTGCACCGACGGCGGCACGTAGCTGGCCTCGTGCGCCCAGTACTCGACGAGCCGGCGCGGACGCCGTCCCGCCGCTCGCTGCAGCAGGCCGAGGTCGTAGGGCCCGAGCCGGCTGAACAGGGGCAGGTGGTGGCTGCGCGTCAGCACGTTGACGGAGTCGATCTGGATCAGCCCGACCCGATCGACGACCCGCTGCAGGTGTCGCATCGTCACCGGCCCGGTGGGCCGCGGGTCGGCGAACCCCTGCGCTGCCAGCGCGATCCGACGCGCCTGGGCCGCCGACAGGACGGCGTCACGGCGAGGAGGCGGTAGCAACCGGGTCACGGGCACCGATCCTGTCAGCCACGACCGACACCGCCACCCACCGAGCACAGGCCGTGACCCCACTGATCGTCGGGGGGGGGGGGGGGGGGTGGTCCGCCCCCCCCCCCCCCCGCCCCCGCGGGGGGGGGG
>JBBSNO010000113.1:0-9253 GCA_038232615.1 Actinomycetales bacterium | reverse complement strand
TGAGCCGCGCGGCGGATCGCGACCGGCAGCACCACACGGCCCTTGGCACCGACGGGGAAGGGGGACGACACCACGTCGCTGTGCAGGTTCATGGGCACAGCCAAGCTGCCGGTGGCCCTCAATGTCAAGAGTGGCACTCCGTCATCAGGTGGCACCTGGTGGCGAGGTGACCCACCGGCATGTCCCACACCGCGGTGCCGCCCTGCGGCCGACTCCCTGCGGCTAAACACGCTATTCCTCAGGCCTATGCCATGTTTAGCGGCACGGTTATCAGGTTCGGGTCGGCAGGGAGCGGGGACGACCTCAGCCGGTGGCCAGCTGCTCCGCGAACCGACTGCCCACCTGCTCGGCGATGTCGAGGGAGTCCTCCAGCTCGGTGACCGCGTCCTCGACCTGGGTCAGCAGGTAGCGCCGGTCGATCGCCGCAAGGTCCTCGCGCGCCTGCGTCAACGAGGCGTCGAGCTGCTCAACTCCCTCCCCGGCGTCGCTCAGCCCCTCGCCCTCGAGCTCGCCCACCTCCAGCCCGTCGCGGAACGCGGCCAGCCCGTCGCCGGCGTCCACCAGCCCGGTCAGCCCCTCGGTGACGACGTCGTCCACCGTGCCGATCGCCGTGCCGACGGCCGCGAAGTTCTGGCCGCCCAACGGGAAGGTGCCGAACAGCCGCCAGACCGGGTCCGACGTCAGGTCACGCGCGGCCGAGGTCTCGGACTGCACCTGAGCGAGCGTCGTCCGGGCCGCCTCGACCTCGAGGTCGCCCATCTGCTGCTCGAACGTCGGCAGCTGCGCCGCGGCGTCGTCCAGGTGGCCCTTGGCCAGGTAGCCGCGGACGCCGACCCAGCCGACAGCCACCACGAGCAGCAGGACGACCAGCAGGAGGAGCCTGCGGACGATCCTCACAGCTTCTTCAGGCGGGCACTGGCGTGCGAGGTCATCGGCTGGCCTACCGCGGCCATGTCCATCACCCAGAGCAGGTCGCCCTCGACCAGGCCGTACATGCGCTGCGCGGCGGTGTACTCCTTGGCAGTCACGGTGCGGGCGACGACGTCCGTGGTCAGGTCGACGCGACCGCCGGAGGCCCGCCCGGTGTAGACCTCGACGACCCCGGTGGGGTGGGCGAGCAGCAGCTCGACGTCGATCCCGGCCGCCTCCTTGGCCGCGGCGTCGAGGTCCTCGGGGACGACGACCCGCCAGTACCCGGTCTCGCTGGCCAGCGGGCGCACCTGGTTGCCGTCGTCGTCCAGCAGCCACGCCTGGGAGCGGTAGTGCAGGAACGGCCGGCCGTCGTGGCGGAACTCGATCTCCTGGCCGAAGCGCCGCTCCTCGATCGTGGGGTAGCCCACGACGCCGGCACCCTCCCAGCGGCCCAGCAGCCAGGCCAGCGGCACCAGCGGCGCCGGCATGTCCGTGCTGATCTCGACCGGCATGGTCAGCTCTGACCCTTGAACAGCTTGTAGACGGCGTAGACCGAGAACCACCCGATCACCAGCGAGCTGAGCACCAGCAGTGACGTGTAGAAGAGTTCGAGCGTGCCGAGGTCCATGCCGCCGATCGTACCGGCGCCGCTGCGTCCCGCCAGGCGTCCGCACTTGTGGTCGCCGGAGCCACCAGAAGTGCGGACGCCACCGCGACGAGTGCCGGCAGCGCGGCGTACCGTCGGGCCGTGATGAACCGGCTCGTCGTCAAGACCACCGTCGGGCACGACGCACCCGAGCGGTGCAACCAGGCGTTCACCGTGGCCGCGACCGCCGCGGCGTCCGGCGCCGACGTCTCGCTGTGGCTCACCGGCGAGGCGGCGTGGCTCGCCGTGCCCGGCCGGGCCTCGCGGGTCGAGCTGCCGCACGCAGCGCCCCTGACCGAGCTGCTCGAGGCCGTGATGCGGGCCGGACAGGTCACGGTCTGCTCCCAGTGCGCGGCCCGCCGCGAGCTGACCCAGGACGACGTGCTGGAGAGCGTGCGCATCGCCGGGTCGGCGCTGTTCGTCGAGGAGATCCTCCAGTCGGGTACCCAGGCGCTGGTCTACTGACCTCGGGCCGTGCGTGCCCACTACGGGGCGACGTCGACGCCCGGGCGCCTCGACGCCCTGCGGACGTCAGCCGGGAGCTGGACCGGGCGGCGGGGAACGGGGGCCGCCTACGTCGACGAGATGCGAGCAGACGTGGACGACCGGCTGCACCAGGCCGGCCTCGAGTGAAGCTGCTGGACACGTCGATAGCGGTCGACCACCTACGAGGGTTCTCCCCGGCGACTGCGCTGCTCGAAGGTCTTGTCCGTGCCGACGAGCCGGTGGGCGCCAGCGAGCTCACCAGGTTCGAGCTGCTCGCCGGCGTCCAGTCGGAGGAGCACGACGCCCTCGAGGACTTCTTCACGGCAGTGGAGTGGGTCCCTGTGACCGAGGAGATCAGTCGCCGCGCAGGCGCCTTCGCGCGCACCTACCGCCGCAGCCATGCCGGAATCGGCGCCGTCGACTACCTCATCGCGGCGACGACGGCCGCGCTGGAGGCGGATCTGCTGACGAGCAACGTGCGCCACTTCCCGATGGTGGAGGGCCTCAGTCCTTCCTACCCCTACCCCGGCTGACGCATCGAGTACCCGAGCAGGCTCTGCGGTCAGGCCCTGCCGGGCTCGGGTCGCGGTGGACCGCCTGGCCGGTTCACCGCGTCGACGATCACCCGGACGGCGGGGACCAGCACCGAGGCCATCTCGTCGTACACGGACTGCTCGCGCCGGTAGGGGTCGACGATGTCGTCGTCCGCCGGGTCGTCGACCGGCACCAGGCCGCGCCGGGAGGCGGCCAGCGGCACCAGGGCCCGAAGCCGCTCCCCCGGGGTTTCCCCCGGCAGCGGCTCGCCGGGTACCAGGCGGGCCAGCTCGCGCAGCGTGAACGTGTACCGGGTGGCGCGCGGGTGCAGCTGGACGACCTCGGACCGGTGGCGCCGCGTCAGGGCCAGCACCAGGTCGGCGTCCGCCACCAGCTCCGGGGTCAGCAGGCGCGCGACGAACCCGGTCGCGTCGCCGCCGTAGCCCTCAAGGATCTCCTGGCTCTGCATCTGCATCGGGTCCCCGACCATCGCGCGCGTGCCGCCGCTGGAGACCTCGACGTCCGCGCCGGCGAACCCCTGCGCCAGCAGCCGCTCGACCAGCGGCGACCGGCAGATGTTGCCCGTGCAGACCGTGAGCACGTGGAAGGTCATGCCCCCACCACCCTTCCGACGAGGTAGACGACGACACCCACCGAGGACACGGCGGCGCCGCCGATCGCGAACCCCGCCTGGCGGCTGGTCGCGGTGGGCAGGTGGGTGAGCAACCGGTCGAGTGCCACCACGACCACTGCCACCCCAACGCCCACCGCGGCCCCGTCGCGCGCAAGCACCGGCCGCGGCTTGGCCGCCAGCGACCCGAAGGTGGCGCCGGCCACGAGCGCGGTGGGGCCGGTGAGCCGCTGGGGCCAGGGCAGGGACGTCGCGGCCGCGGCCGCTGCGACGCCGGCGGCGCCGACAAGGACGACGTCCAGACCGGCCGGGGAGGTCAGTGCGGCGGCCCACCCCGCGGCCAGCTCCACGACGACCACCCCGGAGATGACGCCGGTCACCGACTCGACCAGGCGCGGGCGCATGTCGCGGCGCAGCAGCTGGTGCCAGAACGCGACGATCACCGACAGCGCCAACACCACCGGCAGCCAGCGCAGCAGCGGCTCGTCGGTCGTCAGCGTCGCGACGGCCACCGCCACGGCCCCGCACAGGGAGATGATCGTGGTGCTCCCCCGCTGCGTCGGCAGGCTGAGCAGGCCCGGCCAGCCCGACGCGACCACTACGACGACCACCACCAGGGCCGCAGCCAGCACGTTCGGCCCGGCCACGGCGGCCAGGGCGACCAGACCCGCCAGCGCCACGGCCGTGAGGCCCGGGATCACACGCGTCACGCCCGCGCCTGTCCTGTCCGGGTCACCTCGGCATCTTCGCAGAGGCTCCGGGCCCTGATCTCTTCCCGTGTCGGCGGGACGACGTGCCGAGCCACGTCGTCATGCGTCGGACCAGGTCGTCGGATGCGGCGATCTCCGCGTGAGCGAAGCCCTCCTCGACCCACAGCTCCGACTCCGGCGCGGCGGCGTGCAGCGCCTGCGCGTGCTCCAGCGGGAAGAACGCATCGGCGTCGCCGTGCACGACGAGGAACGGCACCGTGATCCGCGCTGCGAGTGCGGCCGGCGGCTCCGGCTCGGGGTCCCATCCGACGGTAGAGATCCGCGTACCGAACAGGTGCCGGACGACGACCCGCCCCGCCGGCGTCATCACACCTGTGTGCAGGCGCCGCATGGCCGGCGTCCCGCGGTAGTGCCAGCGGCTCGGACCGCTGACACTCGCGACGGCGTCGACCTGTTGCGTCGTGCCGGCGCCGACGAGCCCCGCGTGGCGGACGGCGACACTCGCCCCCATCGACCAGCCGAGCGTGACGACACGCTGGTACCCGAGCAGGCGCGCCCACCGCACGGCCGCATCCAGGTCGAGCACCTCGCGGTCACCGACGGTGCTGCGCCCGCCGGAGGCCCCGTGGCCGCGGAAGTCGAACGAGACCACTCCTGCCCGTTCCTGCAGCAGGCTCGCGATCCGGCGCGATGCCCGGGCGCGCCACGAGAGCGTGAACCCGTGCGCGACGACGACCGCGAGCTCCTTGGGCGGCTGTCGCGTGGCACCGTCCGGGCGTGCACGAATTCCTTGATCGCCGAGGGGTGTGTGGGGAGCGGCGGGGTCGTGGTGCGCGCTCAGCCTGACGCCGTCGCTGGTCAGGAGCCAGGCCGAGCGAGCGGGAAGCCACTTGGCGCGGGGACGCATCAGCGGTGCCACGCCTGCCATCCTGCCCGGCGTCCGTGCCCCCGGTGCGCACGCGCCGGCATGGGCCGGGGACGACGGACGCACGCCGTCCCACGGACCGGGACGGTCCTGTCCACACTGTGGATGTGCCTTATCGTTTGCGTGCCTGACCCCGGGAGGTCCGCGTGGCGCAGCTGCTGCTCCTGACCAACGCCCTGGCGCCCTCTGCCGAGGTGCTGCCCGCGCTCGCGCTCCTGCCGCACCACGTTCGGGTGCTGCCCGCCGAGCCCGCCGCTCTCGTGGATGCCCCCGAGGGGGACGCCGTCCTGGTCGACGGACGCCGCGAGCTGGCGGCGGCCCGGTCCCTGTGCCGGCTGGTGCGCACCACCGGCATCTCGTGCCCGCTCATCCTCGTGCTCACCGAGGGCGGGCTCGCCGCCGTCGCCGCCGACTGGGGCGCGGACGACGTGCTGCTCGACTCCGCCGGACCGGCCGAGGTCGAGGCGCGGCTACGCCTGGCCACGGGGCGCGCACGCCTGGTCGCGGACTCCGACGAGGTCGTCGAGGAGATCCGCGCCGGCGACGTCGTCATCGACGAGGCCAGCTACACGGCCAAGGTGCGCGGTCGCATGCTCGACCTGACCTACAAGGAGTTCGAGCTCCTCAAGTACCTGGCCCAGCACCCCGGTCGCGTGTTCACGCGGGCCCAGCTGCTGCAGGAGGTCTGGGGCTACGACTACTTCGGGGGCACGCGCACCGTCGACGTCCACGTGCGGCGCCTGCGCGCCAAACTCGGCCCCGAGCACGAGCATCAGATCGGCACCGTCCGCAACGTCGGGTACCGCTTCGTGCCGCCGTCCCGCGAGCGCGTCCCGGCGGACGAGACCATCCACGCGTAGGCACTCACGGACAACGACGCCGATGGGGCGTGGGCCCTTCGGACGACGCCGACGGCGCCCGGTCCCCCTGGTGGGGACCGGGCGCCGTCGGGTCGTGCGTCAGCCGCCGATCCGTGTGATGCGGCCCTCGATCGTGTCCTCCAGGGTCATCCCCCGGATGTACTCCAGCACGACGTTGGCGAGGAGGTCACGGGTGACGCCCTGGCCGTCGGCGAACATGGTGTACCCGTCTCCACCCGCGTTGGTGAAGTTGTTCGTCGCCGCGGTCACGGTGAAGCCCGCATCGTCCGGGATGGCCGTGCCGTCGTCCAGCGTCACCTCGGTAACCCGGCTGCCCGCAGGCTGGGACACGTCGTAGGTGAACTCGAAGCCGCTGATCTGCAGGAATCCGCCGAACGCGGCCGGGATCGAGCCCACGCTGAGCTCGAGCGCGGACCACAGCTGGGCGCCGGTGACCGTCCTGGTCAGTGCCTCGTTGCCGAACGGCAGCAGGGTGTAGACGTCACCGATGACGACGTCGAACGGCGGGCCTGCGGCGTACCCGGGGGTCGGGCGTCGCAGGCTGGTGTCCAGGGGCAGGTACGACGACGGCAGCGGCGACCGGAGTCCGCCGCCGTTCGTGAAGGCGATCTGGGTGCCGTAGGTCTCGCGCAGGGCGTCGGTGGTGATGTTGCCGATCGCCACCTCCTGCACGCGCTCGACCGCGGGCGTCCCGCCTCGCGGCAGCACCGAGGTGACGTCTGCGACGTCCTCGTCGAAGATCGCGGCCAGCTCGACCCGCAGCTCGTCGAGGTCCGCCTCGATCTCGGCGTCCGGCGTCACGCCGCTGACCAGCGGGACCACGAACTCGGACTCCGCCGCCTGGACCTTGCCGTTGTTGCGGTTGATCGTCAGCGTCGTGGCGGCGTACGTGGCGCCACGGCTCTTGTTCTCGACCACCAGGGCGTCACCGACCCGGCCAGCGAACTGGACGTCGGTGTGGTCGCCGAGGATGAGGTCGAAACCGTCCAGCTCCTCGGCGAGGTCGAGGAGGGGACCGCTGGGGTTGCCCGCCTCGTCGGTGCCGGTGATCCCGCTGTGGGTCAGGGCGACGAACGTCCTGGCGCCTTCCTTCTTGGCCATCTTGCGTGCCCGCTCGGCGGCGGCGGCCGGGTCGGTGACCTCGATGCTGCCGAAGTTGCCCGGGGACACCAGGCTGGGAGCCTCCGGGTTGGTAAGGCCGACGACGCCGACCTTCACCCCGTCGACCGCGAAGACGGTGTACGGCGCGACACCGCGGAGCTCGTCCTCCGGGTCGTGGAGGTTGGCCGCCAGGTACTGGAAGTCGGCGGCGGCGACCTGCTCGTTGAGACGGTCCAAGCCGGCGTCGAAGTTGTGGTTGCCCAGCGCGTCGGCGTCGAAGCCGGCCTTGTTCATCCAGTCGATCGTGGGCGCGTCCTCGAAGAAGGACGAGAGCGGCGGGGACGCCCCGACGGCGTCACCGGCCGTGAACAGCAAGGTGTTGGGGTTCTCCGCGCGCTCGGCGTCGAAGTACGCCGACAGTGCCGCGGCACCGCCGACCTGCCCCACCCCGAAGACGTTTAGCGGGTCGAGCTGGCCGTGGAAGTCCGAGATGTTCAGGATCTGGACGTCGACCGTCTTGCTGTGCGGCGGCTCGTGGTGGTGGTGCTTCCCGCCGCCGGGGGCGGCGACGGCGGGGGCGACGGCCATCGTGGCCAGCACCGCCCCCGCGGTGAACATCGTCGCGGCGATACGACGGCGTGGTGTCGTGAACATGTGTCTCCCAGGTGCGGTGCCGGCGGTGCGGCGTCGGGCATGCAGGTGCGAACACCGCGGACGGTAACCCCGCTGGCGAGCCTTGGGTACGGCATAGGTGAACAAGTCGAGAACCACCGCTCCGTGTGTCACCCTGCGTCGCGGCGGCCTCCCGAAGCGCGAGTTTCGGGGTGCTCGGCGTCCTCGGCCCGTGCCCCTGCCCCTACGCTGACGCGATGCTCCTGCAGACCGTCGAACGGCCCGGGACGGACGACGTCGCGGACGTCCTCGGGCTCGTGACCGCGGCCGCGGCCGCCGACGGCCACCGTCCGCTGTCCGAGCACGTCGAGCTCCACCTGCGCCGAGGCGGCGACAGCGGCGACCGGCACGTGCTCGCGCGGGCTGCCTCCGGCGCGCTGGCCGGGTACGCCCACGTCGACCCCACAGACGTCGTCGACGGCGCGTCGGCCGAGGTCGTCGTCCACCCATCCCACCGGCGCGCCGGCCTGGCCCGGGCGCTCGTGCGGGCTGCCGAGGCCGCCACGCCCGACGGCCGGCTGCGCCTGTGGTCGCACGGTGACGACCCGGCGGCGGCTGCGCTGTCGTCGTCCCTGGGTTACGAGCGCATCCGTGCGCTGTGGGTGATGCGTCGCGACCTCTCCGAGCCGCTGCCCGAGCTGGTGTTGCCTTCCGGTGTGGTGCTGCGGGCGTTCCGCCCCGGCGAGGACGACGAGGACTGGGTCGGCGTCAACGCCCGGGCCTTCGCCTCCCACCCCGAGCAGGGGGCCTGGACGGCGTCCGACCTGCGGGCCCGGATGGCCGAGCCGTGGTTCGACCCCGCGGGCTTCATCGTCGCGCAGGACCCGTCGTCCGGCGCCATGCTCGGCTCGCACTGGACCAAAGTGCACGGCTCGGCCGGCGAGCACGCGCACGACGCCATCGGGGAGGTGTACGTCGTGGGCGTCGACCCCGCCGCGCAGGGGCGACGCCTCGGGGCGGTCCTGACGCTGGCGGGGCTGCACCACCTGCGGGCGCGCGGGCTCGACGAGGTGATGCTGTACGTCGAGTCGGACAACGCGCCGGCGGTGCGCGTGTACTCGGGTCTCGGCTTCGCGCACACCAGCACCGACGTGATGTACCGCCGCCTGCTGCCCTGACCTGGCCGCTCGCTTCGGCGTCCTGTCAGCCTTGCCAGCCGCCCTGCCGCAGTGAGCGGGCGACCCTCTCCATGCAGCGACCGGGGTTCGCCCGGAGGTGAGCGCGCTCAGTCGCAGGACACGGTCTCCCTCCAGGTTCCCGTCCACGTCGCGGAGCTCGTCCTCCAGCCGGTTGGTCGCGAGCAGGTGGTGCGCACCGTCGACTTCGAGGCGCACCCGGTAAGCGACCCACCTGACATCGAGGTACCTGCGCCCCTCCTCGGTCTCGACGACGAACTGCCGTGTCGGCTCGGGCAGCCCGGCTTGGCGGCACCGGCTCGCGAAGTCCAGCTCGCCGAGGCTCTGCGCGCCGCCGGCGATGTCGCGCATGACCGCGCGGAGCAGACCCCGGTACGGGTGGCTCCGGACGCGATCGAGCTGCTCCGTCACGGCCGTCGCGGTCGCGAGCCGTTGCTGCACAGTCATGACGAGGCACAGCGACGCCTGTTTGCCGGAGCGAGCCCACAAGGCCGCCTGGACGGCGGCGACGTCCGGCCTCGACCTCGGGATCCCCGGGTGCGCCAGGTCCTCCGCCGACCACCGGCGTGTCACGTGCAGGCAGACGCCGGGTGGTCGTCCGTGGTGAACCGGCCGCTCG
>JBBSNO010000112.1:0-9307 GCA_038232615.1 Actinomycetales bacterium | reverse complement strand
GGCTGACCCGGTCGGGCGACGCCGATGATGACGGTGACCAGCGCGTACGCGAGGAGCACCAGCAGGATGGCCAGCTCGTTGACGGCGGCCCCGGGGCCGGAGGCCAGGACGACGGACGTCGTCCCTCCGGCTACGCCCAGCAGGGCCCCCACGACCACGCCGGTGGTCCTCGCGACACGCATCCCCTCACCTCGTCGCACAGCGTCGCGCACCACAGCCTCCGCATGTGCGGGTTCGGACGAGTCAGACCGAGAGGGGACGGTGCCGGAACAGTCCCACGGCGACGCCGATCCACCACACCAACCAGACCAACGTGCCCCAGTCCTGCTGGCCGACCGCCGCCGCCGGGACCGACGCGAGGAGCACGGCCCCGGTGAGCAGGCCGCCCCAGCCGACCCAGCGCGTCATCACCCCGTCCTGCCTCGCGGCGACGGCCAGGCCGATCGCGTGGGCGCCGAGCAGGGCCAGGCTCAGGAAGTAGGCGAAGATGCGGATGTTGTTGATGGCGAAGGCCGTGTCCACGTCGAGCCCGTTCTGGGCCCCGTACAGCGCGGCACCCCCCGCGGGGAACCCCACGGCCATGGTCACGGCGACGTAGCCCACTCCGGCCATCAGCGCGCTCTGCGCCGCCCACCTTCCGGTCGCCGTGTGGCGTCCGATCGCCTGCGCGAGGAACACCAGGGCAGGGACCAGCAGCACGAAACCGAGGGTCTCGACCATCCCGCCGGTCATGGTGCGCGCCATGTCGCCCTCGACGTAGCCGGCCTGGATGCCTGCGGTGCCCTCGGCGAACAGCGGGCCGTCCTGCAGCGCGATCCCGCCGACGAGCAGCACCACGTGGGCCAGCGCGAAGCCGCCGGCCACGCGCCACAGCGTCCTCGGCGGTGCCGACGTGGCCGGCCGGTCTCGTGGGATCGCGGGAGTTCTCGAGGCTGTCTGGGACATGGCCGCTCCGATCGGTTCGGGTCAGCACGGTCGTTCCGTGCTGACCCGAGCCTCGCGGCCGCCCGCCGCCGGGGCATCGGGCCGCTTCCCGGCCAGGCCGGGAAGATCTCCCGGTCCGGCTAGACCCAGGTCAGCGCGCGGCCGGGGGACTCCAGGACGGCGGCGACGTCGGCGAGGAAGCGCGACCCCAGGTCGCCGTCGACGAGCCGGTGGTCGAAGGACAGCGCGAGCTGCGTGACCCAGCGCGGCTTGATCTTGCCCTTGTGCACCCACGGCATCTGCCGCACCGCGCCGAAGCAGAGGATCGCGGCCTCGCCGGGGTTGAGGATCGGCGTCCCGCTGTCGACGCCGAAGACACCCACGTTGGTGATAGAGATCGTGCCCCCCGCCATCTCTGCGGGCTGGGTCCGACCCTCGCGCGCCGTCGTGGTGAGCGCCCCCAGTGCCTCGGCGAGCTCGCGCATGGTCATCGCGTCGGCGTCCCTGACGTTCGGGACGACGAGCCCGCGCGGCGTGGCCGCCGCGATGCCGAGGTTCACGTAGTGCTTGGTGACGATCTCGCCGGCCGCGTCGTCCCAGGTCGCGTTCACCCCGGGGTTGCGCCGGACGGCGAGCAGCAGCGCCTTGGCGACGACGAGCAGCGGGGAGACCTTGACCCCGGCGAACTCGCGGTCGGCGCGCAGCCGGTCGACCAGCTTCATCGTACGGGTCACGTCGACGGTGACGAACTCGGTGACGTGCGGCGCGGTGAACGCGCTGGAGACCATCGCGGCCGCCGTCATCTTGCGCACGCCCTTGATCGGCGTCCGCGTCTCGCGCTCCCCGGCGTCGGGCCGAGGGCGTGCCGTGGCGGGCGCGGCTGCGGACTCGTCGGGCTGGGAGGCGGCGAGGACGTCGTCCCGCGTCAGCGAGCCGTCCGGTCCGGTGGGCGTGCACGAGGTGAGGTCGACGCCGAGGTCGCGCGCCATCTTGCGCACCGGCGGCTTGGCCAGCACGCGGGCGCTGCTCGCCGCGGCGCCGCCGGTGGGGGTGCCCACTGCCGGCAGTGACCGGCCCTCGGCCGGCCCTTGGCGGACCGGCGTGACGGCGTGCGGCTCGCGCGGGGGGGCGACGGGCTGGGCGACGGTGCGACCCGTGGAGAACGCCTCGTTGACCGAAGGCGCAGCCTCGGGTTCGGACGACGGGCCGCCGCGCCGCGGGCGCCGCTTCGCCTCGGTGGTGCGGGGCCCGTACCCGACCAGCACCGACGTGCGACCGCCGGGCGCAGGACCACCGATCAGCCCAGGCTCGACCGCACCCTCCTCGGGCGGGTTCGGGACGTCCTGGACGCCGTCCGGCACCGTCTGCGCGGCCTCGTCCGGCATCGCCTCGTCGGTGGGTAGCGGCTGCCCGCCGGCCGCGGGTGCGCCGGACGGGTCGACGTCCACGCTGATGATCGGTGTGCCGACGTCGACGGTCGTGCCCTCGTCGACGAGCAGCTCGGCGACGACGCCCCCGAACGGCGAGGGCAGCTCGACGATCGACTTGGCGGTCTCGATCTCCAGGATCGTGTGGTTGACCTTGATCGTGTCCCCGACGGACACCTTCCACGAGACGATCTCGGCCTCGGTGAGACCCTCACCGACGTCGGGCAGGCGGAACTGCTTGAAGTCAGGCATGTGCAGACTCCCCTTCCGGTCGAGGGCTGGGCGTCAGTAGGCGAGCGAGCGGTCGACGGCGTCGAGCACCCGGTCGAGGTCGGGCAGGTACTCCTCCTCCAGACGCGAGGCCGGGTAGGGGATGTGGAACCCGCCGACGCGCAGCACCGGCGCCTCCATCGCGTAGAAGCACTCCTCGGTGATCCGGGCCGCGAGCTCCGAGCCCAGACCGAGGAACACCGGCGCCTCGTGCACCGTGACGAGCCGCCCCGTCTTGAGCACCGACGTCGCCAGGGTGGCCATGTCGAGCGGCGAGAGGCTGCGAAGGTCGATGACCTCGATGCTCTTGCCCTCCTCGGAGGCGGCCTGAGCCGCCTGCAGCGCGGTCTTGACCATCGGCCCGTAGGCGGCCACCGTCACGTGCTCGCCCTCACGGGCCACCCGCGCCGCGTGCAGGGGCATCGGGGACGCCGAGGTGTCGAGGTCGTCCTTCTCCCAGTAACGGCGCTTGGGCTCGAAGAACATCACCGGGTCGTCGCTGGCGATGGCCTGCTGGATCATCCAGTAGGCGTCCGCCGGGTTGGCGCAGGAGACGACCCGCAGACCCGGGGTGTGGGCGAAGTACGCCTCGGGCGACTCGCTGTGGTGCTCGACCGCGCCGATGCCACCACCGAAGGGCACGCGGATCACGACGGGCAGCTTGACCGAGCCCTGCGAGCGGTACCCCATCTTCGCCAGCTGGGACACGATCTGGTCGTAGGCGGGGAAGATGAAGCCGTCGAACTGGATCTCGCACACGGGACGGTACCCACGCAGGGCCATGCCGATCGCCGTGCCGATGATGCCCGACTCCGCCAGCGGGGTGTCGATGACTCGGTCCTCGCCGAAGTCCTTCTGCAAGCCGTCGGTGACGCGGAAGACGCCGCCGAGCTTGCCGACGTCCTCGCCCATTATCACGACCTTGGGCTCGGCCTCCATGGCTGCGCGCAACCCCATGTTGATGCCCTTGGCGATGGTGACGGTGCTCATCGCGCCACCTCCTCGGCAGCGTCGAACGACGCGCGGTACCGGGCGAACCACTCCCGCTCCTGCGTGACCAGGGGGTGCGGCTCGCGGTAGGCATGGTCGAACATCTCGTCCGGCTCCGGGTCGACGAGCGACAGGCAGCCCTGCCGGACGTGCGCCGCGAGCTCGTCGCTCTCCGTCTCCAGGGCCTCGAAGAACTCGGGTCCGACGCCGGCCTGGCGCGTCAGGTACGCCTTCAGGCGGGCGATCGGGTCCTTGAGCTTCCACTCCTCGACCTCGGCTGCGATGCGGTACCGCGTCGGGTCGTCGGACGTCGTGTGGGCGCCCATCCGGTACGTGAAGGCCTCGACGAGCGTCGGGCCCTCGCCGTTCCGGGCGTGGTCGAGGGCGGCCTTGGTCACCGCGTACACGGCGAGCACGTCGTTGCCGTCGACGCGGACGCCGGGGAAGCCGAACCCACGGGCGCGCTGGTACAGCGGGATGCGCGTCTGCCGGTCGCTCGGCTCGGAGATGGCCCACTGGTTGTTCTGGCAGAAGAACACCACCGGGGCGTTGTAGACGCTGCCGAACACGAAGGCCTCGTTGACGTCGCCCTGCGAGCTCGCGCCGTCGCCGAAGTAGGCGATCACGGCCGTGTCGCGATCCGGCTCACCGGTGCCCACGGCGCCGTCGCGCTGGACCCCCATCGCGTAGCCGCACGCGTGCAGCGTCTGCGAGCCGATCACGATGCAGTAGAGGTGGAAGTTGTTCTTCGTCGGGTCCCAGCCGCCCTGGTTCACGCCGCGGTACAGGCCCAGCAGCGTCACGGGGTCGACGTCCCTCGTCCACGCGACGCCGTGCTCGCGGTAGGTCGGGAAGATGTAGTCCTGCTCCCGGGTGGCGCGGCCGGAACCGACCTGCGCCGCCTCCTGGCCCAGGCAGCTGGCCCAGATGCCCAGCTCGCCCTGCCGCTGGAGCGCCGTGGCCTCCGCGTCGATCCTACGCACGAGCACCAGGTCGCGGTAGAAGTCGCACAGGTCCTGCGTCGTCAGGTGCTCGACCAGGTGGGAGTACTCGGGATGGTCGACCCGCTCGCCCTCGGGGGTGAGCAGCTGCACGAGCTCCGGCCCGCCGTCGACCCGGGCAGTGGCTCTGTCCACGGCGATGTCGGTCACGTGCTCTCCTTCGTCGTCCCGGCCTGCGGGGGTCGCCCGGGCCGGAGACAGTCCGTGGTCGCGACGTCCCGAGACGGGTGGGCCGGGGCGCCCGTGCAGTGGTCCTGCTCACATGCTGGAGAGCACCGTATCCGGTGCCGGGCGGCGCGGGGAAACGGGTCCGTCGGCGAACTACTTGCCGTTCTTGCTCTTGCCGGCCTTCGCGCCGTCCCTCTGGCCGTCGGAGCCCTCGCCACGGCCGTGCTGGGAGTGGTCCTTGCCCGGCTTGCCGCCCTTGGACTTGTCCGGCTTATCGCTCTTGGACTTGTCCGGCTTGCCGCCCTTGGACTTGTCCGGCTTATCGCTCTTGGACTTGTCCGGCTTATCGCTCTTGGACTTGTCCGGCTTGTCGCTCTTGGACTTGCCCGGCTTGTTCTTGTCGGACTCGTCCGACTTCTCGTCCTTCGACTGCTCGGGCTCGTCCGTGGTCCCCTTCGACGGCTCGTCCGTCTTCGCCGGGCTCGGCTCGTCCTCGGGGGCCTTGTCGGACGTGCCCTCCTCCACCGCGGGGGGGTCGCTGGGCTCGCTGGTCTTTCCTACCGGCTCGTCGTCCACGACGACACCGGCCGCGACGACGACAGGCTCCTCGACCGGCTCCTCGACCGGGGGCGGCGGGGGGGGCTCCTCGACCGGCGGCGGGGGCGGGGGCGGCGCGACGACGCGACGGAGGCTGGAGGGCGCAACCACGGGCTCGGGCCCCGCCGAGACGTCCGGCTCGGGAGCGATGACAGGGACGTCGAGGGGCTTCGTCGCCCCGGCCAGCACGATGTCCGCCGGGCCGAACGTCTGCGGGATCTGGTCGGACGGCGGGACGCCGGCAGCGCCGGGGCTGTCGCCTCCGCGCGTGCGGGGCTGGACCGCCAGGGTGGTCCCCGCAGCGGCGCCACCGAAGGCGGCCTCCGGCGTCCCGGAACCTTCCCCTGGAGCACCCGGACCGTGCGCACCCAGCCCTTGCGCACCCGGACCTTGCGCGCCTGCTACCTGCGCACCCGCTGCCTGCGCGTCCTCGGACCGCGAGCTCGGCGGCAGCGACCCCGAGGACGGCGAGCCGGCGGCCTGCACGCCGAGACCTTGACCGTCGGCTGCCGTCGGGTCGCCGCCGGCACCATCGGCACCGTCAGCTCGCGAGCCGCCGGGGGCCGAACCAGTCCCGCCGTCCTCGCCCTTCGCGCCGGGAGCCACCGGCAACAGCCCGGCAGGAGCCTGGACCGGAGCGGGTGGGGTCAGCGAGGGGGCAGGCGCGCTGATCGCGGTGTCGAGCGGGACGCCCGCACCGGTGAGCGTGAACGACCCGATGAGACCGAGGCCCAGCACGGTGAACGCGGACAGGCCGGCAGCCAGCACCGTGGGTGCTGTCGCAGACCTGGGTCGCTGGGAAGCCATCTCGCTCTTCGGGGTCGCGTGGCAGGATCGGGGTATCGACAGGCGGCACGATGTTCCCGGACCCCGCAGGGTCCGGGCGCGACACGTCCCCGGCTGAGCAAAGAGTACGGCCCCTGTGGTCCTGTCGTCACCCATCTCGCCCATGACATCACCCGCCTGGAGCAACGCATGCGCACGACCACGGCCACGCCCGGCGTCGCAGTGGCGGTGGCGCTCGCCGTCGTGTATGTCGTCTGGGGCTCCACCTACCTGGGGATCCGCGTCGTCGTCCAGGCCGGTCTCCCGCCGATGCTGTCGATGGGCGTCCGCTTCCTGCTGGCGGCGGCGTTGCTGGCCCTCGTCCTCGCTGCGCGGGGCGGTTGGTCACGGCTGAGGCTGCCGACGAGGCCGCTCGCCGCGACCTGCCTGGTCGGGCTGCTGCTCCTGGTGGGTGGAAGCGGTCTGGTCGCGGTCGCGGAGCAGACCGTGCCCAGCGCGTTGGCCGCGCTCCTGGTCGCCACCACCCCGCTGTGGCTGGTGCTGTTCCGCTCCGCCACGGGCGACCGCCCGCGCTGGGCGACGTGGCTCGGCACCGCTGTCGGCTTCGGGGGCGTCGCCGTGCTGGCGCGGCCCGACGCCCACCCGGGCGGGCTTGAGTGGGCCGGCACGGGGCTCGTCGTCGTCGCGACGCTGCTCTGGGCGATTGGGTCGTTCACCTCGGGCCGGATGCCGATGCCGGTGGACCCGTTCGTCGCCGCCGTCTGGCAGATGCTCGCCGGTGGTGTCGGCCTGGTCGTGGCCGGGGCGGCACGGGGCGAGGCCGCCGGGGTCGACCTCGCCGCCGTCCCCGCGCGAGGCTGGGTCGCGCTCGCCTACCTCGTGGTCTTCGGCTCGATGCTGGCCTACACGGCGTACTACTGGCTGCTGCGGCACGCGCCGATCTCGCTGGTCTCGACCTACGCCTACGTCAACCCGCTGGTCGCCGTGCTGCTCGGGTGGTTGGTGCTGGCCGAGCCCGTCACCGCGACCGTGCTCGCCGGCGGCGGGCTGGCCGTCGTCGGCGTGCTCCTGGTGGTGAGCACCGAGCGCCCCGGGCGGCGGACGGCGTCCGTCGCGGCACAGATCGGGCCGCCGGACGGGGTGGTGGACGGGGTCGTGGTGGTGGACGGCGAACCGCCGGACCTGCCGAAGTCTTCCGTCAGGGCCTGACCGAGGGCACAGAGCCGGGTTCGGCACGTCCGCCGGTACGGGCTCAGCGGTCGCGGAAGAGCGCGCACACCTCGACCAGGCGGTCGTTGGCCTCGGTCTCGGCGATGGTGCACCGGGCCCCGTCTCCGGGGAACGGTCGGACGCTGAGCCCCGCGTCGCCGCAGGCCTGTGCGAAGTCCACGGTCGCCTCCCCCACCGGCATCCAGACGAAGTTGGCCTGCGTGTCGGGGACGTCCCAGCCCTGCGAGCGCAGCGCCGCCAGCACACGGGTCCGCTCGGTGACCAGCGCGGCGACCCGCTCGAGGAGCTCGCCCTCGGCGCGCAGCGAGGCGATCGCCGCCTCCTGCGCCATCGCCGAGACCCCGAACGGCACCGACGTCTTGCGCAGCGCGTCGGCCACCGGCTCGTGGGCCACGGCGTACCCCACGCGCAGCCCGGCGAGACCGTAGGCCTTGGAGAAGGTGCGCAGGACGACGACGTTGGGGTGGGCTCGCACCAGCTCGAGGCCGTCCGGCACCTGCGGGTCGCGGACGAACTCGCGGTAGGCCTCGTCCACGACCACCAGCACGTCCGAGGGCACACGGGCCAGGAAGGTCTCCAGCTCGTCACGCTGCACCGCAGGGCCGGTGGGGTTGTTGGGGGTGCAGACCAGCACCAGCCGCGTGGCAGGCGTGACGGCGTCCGCCATCGCGTCGAGGTCGTGCCGGCCGGCGGACGTCAGCGGCACCTGCACGGACGTGGCGCCCGAGACGCCGACGACGATCGGGTACGCCTCGAACGACCGCCAGGCGTAGACGACCTCGTCGCCGTCCGCGCACGTCGCCTGGACGACCTGGCCCAGGACGCCGACGCTGCCGGTGCCGGTGGCCACCTGGGCGGGCGCGACGCCGAGGTGGTCGGCGATCTCGGTCACCAGGGCGGTGGCGAACATGTCGGGATAGCGGTTCATCGACGCCGCCGCGCCCTCGACGACGCCGAGCACGCTCGGCAGCGGCGGGTACGGGTTCTCGTTCGACGACATCTTGTACGAGGCGACGCCGTCGCGGGCCCGAGGCGGCCGGCCCGGCTTGTACGACGGGATGCCGTCCAGGGCGTGGCGCAGGCGTGGGCCGGTGGCGGTGCTCGCGGTGGCAGGGACGTCTTCGGCGACCATCCGGGCAGCGTACGGGCGTCGTCGCAGCGCTGCGCCTGCCGTGGCTCCGCCCTTGCTCGCGGTGGGGCAGGATCACCTCGTGCTGCGAGACGAACCGGCGTCCGGCCGCGAGCTGACCGAGCCGCGCCGGCTGCGCGCCTACCGGCTCGTGGCCGGTCTCATCGACCTGGTCTGCTGCCTGGTGGTGCGCCGCCGCGAGCACCCACGCCGGCTGCCCGAGGGGCCGCTGCTGGTCGCCCCGAACCACCTCAGCGTGGTCGACCCGCTGCTGGTCGCCGGCTTCCTGATGCGGTGCGGACGCATCCCCCGCTTCGTCACGATGGCTGGCGTGTTCGACGTCCCGGTGGTGGGCGCCGTGCTTCGGTACTTCGACCACCTGCCGTTGCGCCGCAAGGGGTCTCCGGCCGTTCTCGACGCGCAGGTCCGGCAGGTCGCCGCCCACCTCGCACGCGGCGAGTGCGTGGTGCTGTACCCCGAGGGGCGTGTGACGCCGCGGGAGGACTACCTACCGACGACGGGCATGCCCGGCATCGCCCGCATCGCCGCCGTCGCGGGGGTGCCGGTGGTCACGGTCGGCCAGTGGGGGCCTCAGCAGCTCACCGGCCGCGGACGGCGGTACCTCACCGGCGGGCTTCCCCGTCGTCCGCGCACCCGCATCGCTCTCGGACCCGTGGTCCGGGTCGCACCGGGCACCGTCGGGCGCGACCTCGTCCGCAGCACCCAGGCGGTAATGGACGCGGTCACCGCGGTCCCCGGGCCGCTCCGCGACGAGGCCGCGGGCG
>JBBSNO010000111.1:0-9498 GCA_038232615.1 Actinomycetales bacterium | reverse complement strand
CGGGCCTGCAGCAACGCCCGTCCCGTCGAGCACCCGGCGAGGACGTGCTGGAGGAAGGACCGGCACACCAGATCGGCGCAGTCGTTGGCGTCGGTGGGGCCGTACGAGACGGTGGACGACGCGCAGTACCCGTAGGCGCCGACGGCACGTCCTGCAGCCCGTCCGCCGAGTCGATGAGCTTCGCCAGGGTGGCGCGCGTCGACCCGCGCCAGTCCCGCGCGGTGACCGCGAACGGGGGAGGTACGTCGCACGCCGACGGCTGCGGTACCGCGCAGCCACGTCGAGCAGCCGCAGCAGGTGCGCCGGGTCCGTGCTGCCGGTGCCGTCCGGCAGACGTCCAACCACCCGGGTGGCCCGCGAAAACGCCTAGGGCCCAACGGGTGCGGCGCAGTGCACGCATGCGGCAGGTCGCTCGGCACGGTCTCGTCGGCGTCCCCGGATCGAGGGTCTCCGGTCCACAAGGGGTTGCGCAGCGGCTGCAGCGGGACGACGTCCGGTGATCCGAGCAGGACACGTACTCGGGCCTCCAGCGCATGCAGGCCGCGTCCACGAAGGCCTTGGTGGCCTCGTGGTCCGTGGGGTCGTCGAGGTCCGGCGCGCTGACGGCCCGCGCCGTCCGTCCGTCGTCCATGGCCACGAGGCGGGTGTGGATCCCTCGGACCGTGTCAGCCTCCGCCAGGTCTCGTAGCGCCGCCTCCACGCGCGCCAGACCCTCGCCGCCGTGCTTGCGACGCAGGGCACCGCGGTGGGTGACGACGAGCTTGTTGACCGCGATGGGGCTTCGCGCACGCGCCATGACCGAACGCTAGACGAACAGGGCCGGCCGGTGGGTGCCTGCTTCCCGGCAGATGCGTGGCGGGACAACCGATTCCGGGGTCATCTCGTGACATCTGCGGCGATCGTGACGCCGTCGCGCGACCAGGATGGCGTTGACCCTTGTCCGTGACCCGCTGGCGGAGGACAGTCCTTGGCAACACTGAGAACGGGTGGACCAGGAGGCAGGAATGAGCATCCCCGACGAGGTGTCGCCGCAGCCGCAGCCAGAGCAGACGGACAACCGTCCCCGGCCGGAGGACGGTGAGCAGGACGTGGACCAGGATCCCCACTACGACGCGCCCGAGGGCAGCAGCAGTCATGAGCTGTGACCCGCACCAGATCCTGAACGTGGCCCGAGCCCAGATGGGCGCCACCGAGCAGCCGCCCGGCTCGAACCGAACGCCCTACGGAGCCTGGTACGGCGCCGACGGGCAGCCCTGGTGCGCGATGTTCGTGTCGTGGTGCGCCGACCGGGCCAACGGCAGCGAAATCATCCCCAAGCACGCCTACACCCCCACCGGTGCCAACTGGTTCAAGGAGCGCGGCCAGTGGGGCAAGTCCCCGCGCGTAGGTGCCGTCGTGTACTTCCGCCGGCCGTCGATGGGGCGTATCGCCCACGTCGGCATCGTCGAGTCGATTCGGCCCGACGGCGCGGTCGTCACGATCGAGGGCAACACCGACGCGGCAGGAGGGCGTACCGGTGGCCGGGTGATGCGGCAGGTCCGACGCTCCAACATCGCGGGCTACGGGCACCCGGCCTACGGAGGTGCTGCACAGGACCCTACCCACGGCGGGACGCCGCAACGCGTGAGCGTGGACGGGGACTTCGGCCCCCAGACGAAGAAGGCGTTGCAGCGCGCCCTCGGCGTGAGCGCGGACGGCGACATCGGCCCCGTGACCATCAAGACCCTGCAGGTGCGGGTCGGAGCCACACCGGACGGCGAGCTCGGCCCCCAGACCATCAAGGCCCTGCAGCGTCGCGTCGGTGCCGCGCCCGACGGGGAGTGGGGCCCCGCCACCACGCGCGCCCTCCAGAACGCCATCAACGCCGGCACGTTCTGACCGACGACCGTTCCGACTGGAGGCAGGCGTGGCGGATGGCGGAGGTGGCGGCGACGCGGCGCGAAGTCCGTGGGGCGACTGGACGCTGGTGGTACTGGCGCGGCGCGGAGGCGGCGCTGCCGTGGCCGACCTGCAGGTCCTGCAGGATGTCGCGGCCCGGTACGCCGACCGGTTCTCGCCGGACGACAGGGTGTACGACGCCGACGTGCCGCGGTGGCACAGTCGTGTCCGAGATGCGCTCGTCGACCTGCGACGACG
Source organism: Actinomycetales bacterium (assembly GCA_038232615.1). Taxonomy (GTDB): domain Bacteria; phylum Actinomycetota; class Actinomycetes; order Actinomycetales; family DASROP01; genus DASROP01. Next base: position 7,362 of record JBBSNO010000111.1, on the reverse strand, counting down.
GGGTCTGGTGGAGGGTGACGAGGTGTTTTCGGCGACGGCGCAAGGACTCCGGCGCGCCGACGAGGTGCGCGAGCGGGTGGACACCAGGCCGCCGGTCGCCGCTGTGCCCGAGCCTGGTGAACAGGGCCAAGCCCCGAGGGAGAGGCGTCCGCTGCTCACACCGGGGGTGATCGCCTCGCCGCTGCGGGACACCGTCGAGCGCGAGAAGATGCACTTCCCCACGGACGACGACACGGTGATGCCGGTCATGGTCGAGCTCAACCTCCGCTACACCGGTGGACCGGTCGCGGCGTTCGAGAGGCTCCGTGCCCTGTGGGAGCGAGTCACCGACGACTCGGCGCCGAGGCGTCTCGCGGACGAGTACGCGACCGGCGAGCTCACGATGAACGAGATGAAGCGGCTGGTCTCGGCCGATGCGGTCCCGGGGCACTGGTCGCAGCGCAGCATCTTCCACCTGTGGCCGGACTTCCCCGTCCGGCTCCACGTGGACGCCTCGGCCATGACCATCAAGGTGGACGCGGCGCGTCGGGCCTTTAACGCCTACGGCTCGCGGATCGTCTGGGCAGTCGTCGACTCCGGCATCGACGCGAATCACCCGCACTTCATCGGCTACGACACGCTGAAGCACCCGAGCGTGAAGGACCTGCACTGCTACTTCCCGCCCGAGGGCGAGCCGCAGCTCGGCGATGCCGCCCTGGTGGACGACAGCGGACACGGGACGCACGTCGCCGGCATCATCGCCGGCGGGATCAAGCCGTGGCTGGCCGAGAAGCGCGACGGCCAGCCGCCAGGCCCCGACGCGCCCGGCGACCCGGCCGGCGCGGCGGCGGCGACTCGGACCGTGAAGGTGACGCAGAACCGGTTCAACGTCGAGAACCCCGTGGAGCCGCTGAGGACGCCGCGAGAGCTGGACGACCTCGACGACCTGGCGGGGATGGCTCCCAAGACACGGCTCGTGAGCCTGCGTGCCGTCCACAGCGGCGGCGGGCTGGACGACCGGGTCAGCCGTGTGATCGCCGCGCTGGCCTACGTCCGGGAGGTCAACGGGCAGGGTCGCGCCGGGATGCGCATCCACGGGGTGAACCTGAGCGTCGGCTACGAGTTCAACCCCGAGTGGTTCGCGTGCGGCCAGAGCCCGCTGTGCCAGGAGGTGGACAAGCTCGTCCGGTCGGGTGTCGTCGTGGTCGTGGCGGCCGGCAACTCGGGCTTCGGCACCCTGGGCGTGCTGTCCGAGGCGCCGACCAAGTTCGGCCTGGACCTGACCATCAACGACCCGGGCAACGCGGAGCGAGCCATCACGGTCGGTGCCACCCACCGGGACATGCCGCACACGTACGGGGTGTCGTACTTCTCGTCCAAGGGACCGACCGGCGACGGCCGCAGCAAGCCGGACCTGGTGGCCCCGGGGGAGCGCATCACCTCGTGCGCGGCGGGGCAGGCGCTGACCGCGGTGATGGGGGACTCGCCGTCACCGGACACCGCCGTCTACGTCGAGGAGAGCGGGACCAGCATGGCCGCCCCACACGTCTCGGGGGCGATCGCGGCGTTCTTGTCCGTCCGTAGGGAGTTCATCGGCAGACCCGAGACCGTCAAGACCATCGTCGTGGACGCCGCGACGACGCTCGGCCGCCAACCGCACTTCCAGGGCAGCGGTCTGCTGGACCTGATGCGGGCTCTCCAATCAGTGTGAGGAGAAGTGATGACGACACAGATCGCTGGGTTGCCCTTCTGGGAGATGACCTTCGACGCGGACGGCGACCAGGATGTCGCGCAGTCCCGGACCGTTCTGGAGGAGGTGGCCCAGCAGGGGGTCACGGACCTGTTCGTGTTCAGCCACGGGTGGAACAACGACCGTGCGGTGGCCCAGCAGCTGTACGACGGCTTCTTCGGCCTGCTCGCCGATCAGCTCAGGCACGTCCCGCAGGGTTCCACCGTCACGGTGGGGCTGGCAGGAGTGGTCTGGCCGTCTCGGCGATGGTCGGACGAGCCGATCCCGGACTTCGCCCCGCCGGCTGCGGGCGACCGTGGCGGCGCCGCCGGGACGGCCTCGATGTCGTCGACCGGCGCCGGGCCCGGCGCGGCGTCCGCAGGGTCCGGTGACCCGACCCTGGACCCGGAGACGCTCGACGCCCTGCGGGAGCTCTTTCCCGACGCGGCGCCGGCACTCGACCGGATGGCCGAGCTGCTCGCCACCACCCCGGACGAGGCGGCCCTGGCGGAGTTCCACGACCGGCTGCGTGACTTCTCCGCCGCCGGCACGGGGGCGGACGACGGTGAGGACGACCGCCCCGACGCCGGCGACCGGGGCGCTCAGCCGGGCATGCTGCTCGACGAGCCACGCGTGCTGTTCGAGCGGTACCGCGACGAGCTGCAGCGCACGGGCGCCCTCTCCGGCGACGCAGCCGGCGGCGAAGCCGGAGTGGGGAACGCGCTGCGCGGGATCTGGCAGGGGGCCAAGGAGGCACTGCGCCAGGCCACGTACTGGCAGATGAAGAACCGGGCCGGGGTGGTGGGCCGTAAGGGGCTCGGCCCGTTCCTGGGCCGGCTGCACGAGCAGGTGCCGGGCGTACGCGTGCACCTGATCGGCCACAGCTTCGGCGCCCGGCTGGTGTCCTTCGCGTTGGCCGGACTGCCGTCGCAGGAGGGGCCGTCTCCCGTCAAGGCCGTGACGTTGCTGCAGGGCGCCTTCTCCCACTTCGCTTTCGCGAAGCCGATGCCGTTCGACGCGGGACGCGACGGCGCCCTCGCCGGGATGCTGAGCCGGATCGACGGCTCGCTGACCGTGGTCTTCTCCGAGCACGACAAGGCCGTCGGTGTCTTCTACCCGTTGGCGTCGATGGCGGCTCGGGACGACTCGGCTGCCGCCCAGCGTGCGACGTGGCGCTGGGGCGGGATGGGCGCCGACGGGGCGCAGGGGGTGCAGGCGAAGCTCGACACGGTCAAGGGAGCCGGGCCGGGCAACACGTACCGCTTCGCGGACCACGCGGTGCTGAACGTGGATGCGGCGAGCGTCGTCCGACGAGGTGACGCGCCGTCGGGGGCTCACAGCGACATCGTCCATCCAGAGCTCACCTGGATCGTCCTGTCCGCGGGGGGAGTCGTGTGACCGAGCCGCCTGGCCCCACGTCGTCCACGGCGTCCGGCTCGGCGTCGGGGACGCCCGACGGAAACGGTGCGCTGCGAGACACAGGCACAGGCTCACGCGTTCGGCGACGACGGTTCCTGCGCATCGCCGCTGTCCTGCGGCTCTCCTGGCTCGTGCCGGTCCTGCTCACGCCGGGGTGGGACGACGGGGACGGGCGACTGTTCGTGCTGCCCGACGCCGCGTCCCTGCGCCTGGAGTTCGGTCCGGGGTGCTAGCGCGTGCCGGGGTCAGCGTTGCCTCGGTGCCGCTCGGCATGTTCTGCTCGCACGGCAGGCAGACGGAGCGGCGCGCGCCGGGGCGACGGTGCCCGCGGTCGAGATCGGACAGGTAGGCGACGAACGTCGCGGTGACCGGGACGCCGGTGCGCTCCTCGACCCACAACCACGCGCCGGAAGGGTTCGCCTCGAAGAAGACGAGCTCGCCGTCCGGCCGCCGGCGCAGGTCGATGGCCGCGTACGCCAGACCCAGCTTGCGGGTGAGCCGGACCAGCAGGCGCGAGAACGGCTCCGGCAGCTGCGTGCGTTCCATCGGTACGGCGTCGGCCTCCAGCCGGTAGTCGAGGGGGTACTGCGCGGCGGAGCTGCGGATCGCAACCGGCAGCACGTGGTCGCCCACGACGGTGACGCGCAGGTCGACGTCGCCCGGGACGAGCTCCTGGAAGATGACGGGGGCGTGCCGCACGGAGTCCAGCAGGCCGAGGTCGTCCTCGCGCAGCAGCCGGGTCTCCCGCCACGCCGACGGCATCGCCAGGAACGTCTTGTAGACCGTCCCCGCCGCCCCCGTCGCCTCCGCGAAGGTCCTCGCCCGCGCGGGGTCGCTCGTCGCGACGGTGTGGGGGATGGTCAGCCCTAGGCACCGCGCCACGTGCAGCTGCCACAGCTTGCGGTTGGCTCGCTCCTCCATCACCGGGTCGTTGACCCAGGCGGCAGGCAGGACGGCGCGCAGACCGGCCAGCCCCTCGTAGCACTCCGACGCCGCGAAGGTCGCCGCGTCGCCGTCCGCGATCGCTGGGTCGGGGCGCGGTGACCGGGGCCGGCGCCACCATGCAGCAGTGCACGTCGACAGGTCCACGCTCCCTCCGTCCGCGGTGTGCAGCAGCATGCTCGGCCCACCACCCGGCCGCGCCGACCCTTCGAACTCGACGGTCAGGCCGACCTGTGTCGGCACGTCGTCCCCGTCGAGGACGAACACCTCGTGGCCGCGCGCCAGCAGCGCGTCCCGGACCGGCGCGAGGTGGTCGTCACCGGCATGCGACTCGACCAGGATCACTGCAGGCCGGTGCCGTACCGCGACGCGACCTCCGCCTGGAGGTCGAGCAGGACGGCACTGGCCTCGGCCAGGGCCGCCGCGAGCTCCTGGACCTCCTCGGCGACGGCCAGCATCGCGGTCACAGGGTCGGTGTCGAATTCAGCCGAGGCAAGCTGCTCCATCGCCGCCGCGGCCGCCGCGTGGTGCGGGGTCGCGAGGGCGAAGGGCATCTCGCCGTCCCCGGCGTCCCCGAACCGCCGGTACGTCGGCACCGGCTGGTAGCGCGGCCGCCACGGGGGGTCCATGAAGGGCTTCGGCTGCGGGTCACGCAGCTGCTTGGGGATCACGACGTCGGTGCGCGGCAGCTTGACGTCGCTCCACACGGGCTTGCGCGGGGGCTTGACGTCCGCGTAGATGCGCTTGGCAGGTCCGATGTCCCGCCAGACGGGCTTGGGAGCAGGCTTTGCCCCGTACAGCTGCCCGACCGCCGCGATGTCGCCGGGGGAGAGCGCTGTCCGCTGACCCATGCAGGACTGAGGCGTCGCCGGAACGATGGTCGGCTGGTTGTTCTTGGAGAACGCTTTCGGCGGGTAGTGCATGATCGAGCAGTAGTCGTAGGCGCCGACGTCGTCGCCGTCGGAGATGTGCTGGTCGAACTGGCTGCTGTACGCCGGGTCGATGTTGGCCCACTGGATGGTCACGAAGCTGTCGCGGTCCTCGCGGCTCTGCTCGTGCCACAGCCCGACCGTGTGCCCGATCTCGTGGATCGTGTTGCCCGTCGAGCACCCGGAGCCCAGCGAGATGTCCTGCTTGCCGCCGCGCATGCCCAGCCGGGACCAGCAGCCGCCCTGGTCGCTGAAGTGCACATAGTTCGGGTAGCTGCCCTGGTTGGCGGCGGTTCGGGCGACAAACGTGATGACCGTCTTGGAGCTCCAGTGCGCCATCGCGTCGGTGATGCGGTTCATGCTCGGCAGCGCCGCGTCGACCGTGTACGGGACGACGCCACCTGGCCACCGGTACTGGCTGCCGCTGATGACGACCGCGTGGGCGACGGGGCCGGCGTCCGCGACGGGGGTCACCTCGTCGAGGGTGCCGAGGACGATGTCCCCCTCGAAGATCGCGAGGTCACCGACGACGTGGTAGGTGACCTCCTTGCCCGAGAACGTCTCTCCGTCGATGACCGCCGTTCCGGTGGAGGAGGACCCGTTCCACTCGCGGTCGACGTGCTCCTGGCGGGAGGCGCCCCTGGTGCCTGCCCGTCCGGGCGCACTCCGTTTGCGCGTCGTCCCGCTGCTGGCGCTGCGACTGTCCTTGGTTGCCATGCCGTTCCTCCCGCTGTTGCCAGGCCGGACGCCGTCTTTCGGGTTGGTCCGTGCGCGTGAAGACGCTACGCCGGGCCGTCGTCCGCGAACAGAGTGTGATATCGGACGTGCCGGACCTATCCAGGCATCCCGCAGAAGAAAGCTGTCCGGCCGTGGACACGCCTAGCATGAGCCGCGTGCAGCCCCGTCTCGTCCACGTGATCTTTCCTGCGACCGGCGCCGACCGGCCGGTGGCACAGCTGCGTGTGGGCCTGCGGGACACCTCTCGGGCAGACGCTGCGTCGCCGGTGCTGGCGGAGGCGACCACCGGGCCGCTGCTCGTGCCGGGCCGGGGGTCGACGGTGGACGTCGTGATCGAGGCCGGTGACGTTGCGGCACAGGCTATCGAGTCCCTGGGGCCGGGGGAGGTCACCGTCTTCGCCCACGCGGCCGCAGCAGCCAGGGACGACATCGAGGAGGGCGACTACCTGAGCACCGTTGCCGTGCCCCTTCCGCCGGACGGCGACATCGAGCTCCGGGTCACCTACCTGCCGGTCTCGGACTGACTGCGGCTCCTTCGAGGACGGGCGCTGTTGTTACCGACGGCATCATCGCGAAGTACCCTCGCCCGTGGCGAGCTCGGCCAGGAAGGTGGCAGCAGCCGGACGCTTCAGCACTCGAGCTCTCGGGGCGTACCATGATGGGGTGAGTGCCGACAGGGCCGGGGCCGGGTGGCATGGTTCAGCTGAGGAGGGCCTCCGGTGGCAACCCGTTTCGCGGCTGCGTTGTCGCTGAACCCGGTCCCGGCGAGCGTGGGCACCGCACGGCGGCACGTGACACGTGTGCTGGTCGACGCCGGCCGCCCGGAGTGGGTGGACGACGCAGCGCTCGCAGTCAGCGAGGTCGTCACCAACGTCGTGCTGCACGCGCGCACGACGTGCGAGCTGTACGTCGACGTGCGCAGCGACCGGGTACGGGTCAATGTCCGCGACCACAGCCGCCGCCTGCCCGGACAGCGCACGGTCAGCCAGGACGCCACGACCGGGCGCGGTCTGGTCCTGGTGTCACGACTGGCCGCCGACTACGGGGTGCAGACCCTCGGCCAGGGCGGCAAGGTCGTCTGGTTCGTCCTCGACGGCAGCGGCGGTACGCCACCGGACGGCACGACCGCCGGCTGGGAGCGGGATGGCCCCCAGTCGGACGCCGGACCGGACAGTCAGCCTCGCGCGGTCCTGCTCGGGGTGCCGACGACGCTGTGGATCGCCGGCCTGGAGCACTGGTCGGCCGTGCTGCGTGAGCTCTTCCTGGTCGCCGCGTCGCCGTCGGCAGACCGTTCGGGGGCTCCGAGGACCCGGGCAGCACTGCACGGCGTGGACCTGGTGGCCGCGGGCGCGTCGCTGCGTGCCCTGACCGAGGGCACAGAAGAGGCGCTGGCCGACGCGGCGCACGACCCGAGCCGTGTGCGCCTGGCGCCGCTGCCCGCGGGTCACCCCTCGACGTTGCCCGATGTGCCGGCCGTACTCGACGTTCCGGTGGCTGACGCCGGCGGCGAGGCGAGGTTCACGGTGCTCGCCACGGTCCTCGCCGTCGGGCAACGCCTCGCTGCCGAGGGGGTCCTGCTGGTCCGTCCGGCCCTGGCAGAGCTGGTGGCCCTGGGCGACTGGGCCT
>JBBSNO010000110.1:0-9509 GCA_038232615.1 Actinomycetales bacterium | reverse complement strand
CCGTGCAGGTGGAAGCTGTTGACCGGGTCGTACTCCAGGATGTTGACCAGGTAGACCCGCGCCAGCACCCCACGGCGCACCCGGATCGGTCGTGCATGTAGTGGAACGGGATGCCGTTGACGGCGTAGAGCTGGTTGCCCTCGCCGTCGAAGGTGGTGTTGTAGCCGTGCATGACCATCACCAGCTCGTCAGCGGGCGGGCGGTCCTGCGGCGGGTCGATGATGAACGTGCCGTACATGCCACGGGCGATGTGCTCGGCGAGTGGCCCGACGTGGCAGTGATAAAGATGCGCGCCGAAGGGCTCGGCATCGAAGGTGTAGGTGAAGCTCTCCCCGGGCAGGATCACCCCGCGCCCGACCATCGGGACCCCGTCCATCTCGGCGGGGTGAACCCCGTGGAAGTGCACGGTGTGCGGGTGCGCGGAGTCGTTGACGAAACGCACCCGCAGCAGGTCGCCCTCCCGGCACCTCAGCGTCGGACCCGGGATCCGGGAGTTGAACGTCCACGCGGGGAACAGCACGCCGGGCGCCACCTCGATGTCCCTGTCGGTGGCGAACACGTCCCACTCGCGTACCGTGCGGCCCTCGGATGACTCCGACACCCGGCCGTAGTCGAAGTCCCGCACGATCTCGCTCGCTGGAACCCGTTCGCGCCGTGGTCGACCGTGACGCCGGCACGGAAGGTGGGTCCGTTGACCCCGCCACCGTGGGCCGCCCCCGAGCCCACGTGACCAGGCCCGTGACCGCTGGCGGTCGCCGACGTCGTGTCCAGCAACACCCCTGCGCCGAGAGCGGCGCCGCCGGCACCGAGCAGCGCGCCGCCGACGAGGAACCGTCGCCGCGACGGAAGGGGGATCACGCCGTCCTCCCGACGCCGGTCCTGGCACCGGTGCCCGTCGCTTCGGTCACGGCTCCACCCGTCCGTGCACCAGCCGGGCCAGTTGGGCGCCGAGGGCATGCCGTTGCCCGTCGACCCGGACCCAGCGCGGCCCGCCGAAGGGTGCCTGCTCCTGCACCTCGATCATTGCGCCCGGGACGACGCCGAGCGCACCGAGGTAGCGCAGGGCCTCGCTGTCACGGTCGGACACCCGCTCGACCCGGAAGCGGTCGCCCACGTTCGCAGTCTCGAGGGGCTGTCCCCAGTCCTCCCGGTGCTCTCCGTGCTTGGGGGGGATCGGGTCCCCGTGGGGGTCGCTGACGGGGTGGCCGAGCGCAGCGTCGATCCGGTCCTCGAGCTTCTCGCTCAGCGCGTGCTCGAGCAGCTCTGCCTCGGCGTGCACCTCGTCCCACGACATGTCCAGGACCTGGGCGAGGAACGTCTCCAGCAGCCGGTGTCGCCGCACCACCCTCAACGCGGCCTGCTCCCCCTGCGCGGTCAGCCGCATCCCACGACCCTCCGGACGCTCCAGGAACTGCTCGCGCTCCAGCCGCTTGATCATGGCCGAGACCGACGGGGAGGACACTCCCAGCTCCTGGGCCAGGGCCCCGGTGGTCAACGAGTCGCCGCGGGAGCCCATCCCGAAGATCGTCTTCAGGTAGTCCTCGGTGGCTTGAGTAGCCTTCATGAACGCCGATAGTAGACATGTCTGACTGAATTGGACGGGGGAGGCGCCGTCCCGCGGGTCGGCCGTGTCAGGTCGACTCGGGGTCGAACGGTGCGGGTCCCTGCACCTGCTGGTCCGGTCGCTTCGCGAACCCGCCAGGGTTGCCTGCCGGCCGTACCGCGGGCTTCATCGGTGCGTCGTCGTCGTCCATCAGCGCTTCGCGCACGATGCGGCGGGGGTCGTACTGGCGCGGGTCGAGCTTCTTCCAGTCGACGTCGTCGAACTCCGGCCCCAGCTCGGTCCGCACCTGCTCACGCGCACCCGTCGCCATCCTGCGCCCCTCACGCACCACCCGACCCAGCTGGGCGGCGTACTGGGGCAGCCGCTCCGGGCCGATGACGAGCAGGGCCAGGACAGCGATGATGAGGAACTCGGGTCCGTTGATTCCAAACACGTCGTCAGGCTAACCCTCAGTCGCTGTCGGCCGCGTCGAGCACGACGTCGACGTCGCGCTCCTCGTCCCCGCGACGCACGGTCAGCGTGACCGTGTCCCCGGGAGCCTGGGCGCGGATGGCGACGATGAGCTGGTCCGGCTCGGTGACCGGCCGGCCCTCGAAACCCACGATCACGTCACCGGGTCGGATCCCGGCCTTCTCGGCGGGGCCACCGGGGGTCACCGGCTCGGTGTCCTGCGCCGGCTGGTCGACGACCTTGACGCCCTCGTCGCTGTAGGTGCGGTCGAGCAGCACGCCGATCACCGGGTAGGTGGCACGGCCTTCGTTGATCAGCTGCTCGGCAGTCCGCGCCGCCTGGTCGCTCGGGATCGCGAATCCCAGCCCGATGCTGCCGCCGGGGTTCCCCCCGCTCCCGGGAGCCCGGGCGATGGCGGAGTTGATGCCGATGACGTCGCCGTCGGCGTTGACCAGGGGGCCCCCCGAGTTCCCGGGGTTGATCGCGGCATCGGTCTGGATGGCGTTGATGAACGCCGACGCGTCGTCTGCCCCGGCGGAGACCGGCCGGTTCTTGGCGCTGACGATGCCGGTGGTGACGGTGCTCTCCAGCCCCAGGGGGGCCCCGACCGCGACCACGGGGTCACCGACGACGACCCCGTCAGAGCTGCCGAAGTCGAGGGCCGCCAGGTCCGTTCGGTCCACCTGGAGCACGGCCAGGTCGTAGGACGTGGTTCGGCCGACCACGTCGGCGCCCAGCTGCGTGCCGTCGGAGAACACGACCCGGATCTGGCCCCCCTCGGCTGCGTCGGCGACGACGTGGTTGTTGGTCAGGATGTAGCCGTCCTCGCGGATGACGAAGCCCGAGCCCGTGCCCTGCGCCTGCGCGGACGACGTCTCGATCGACACCACCGAGGGCAGGACGGCGGCCGCGATGCTCGCGACGGACCCCGGCGGCCTGGACTGACCGTCCGACGACGACGCAGGAGCCTGCTGGACGACGGAGACGCCGGGGCCGCTGCGATCCTGGAGCCAACCACCCGCGAAACCGCCCAGGAGGCTGGCGACCAGGCACGCCGCGACGACGAGCAACGCCCCACGACCGCGGCGCCGGCGCCGCGGGTCGTGGCGGCCGAGATCACCCTCCGGCTCCGCGGGGGAGGGGAAGCCCGGTCCGTCGTGGCCGTGCAGCGGGCCGCTCGCCGGCCCCGGGACCACGGGTGCTGCCGGCGGCCCGATCGGCTCGGCGTGCTCGGACGGCGCGCCCGTGACCGTGTCGACGGGCGCGGGGTCACCCGCCGGCGGGGCCGTGTCGCCCGCCAGTGGGGACGTGTCGCCGTCCGTAGGACGGCTGAAGGGATCGCGCCCCCACCACGTACGCCCCGGCTCCTCCGGGTACGGCGCGGGGGGCTGCGACATCGGTTCCTCCTGGTCGCGGGCGGTCGGGAGGCCTGGTGGCCGGAACGTGTCGGTGCCCGTGGTGCCAGTCTGACGGCAAGCTGCCGTCACCGCCCGACCGGCCCCGGACGGCTCAGGGCGTCCCGGACGGCTGCGGGACGGCGTCCGGCCTGGTCAGGCGCGCCACCGGCGCGACCACGCTGGTGTCGCCTGCCACACCCGCACGCTCCACGACGAGTCGGCCAAGGACCGGCTCCGCGGCCGAGGGCACGCGTACCGCGCCGCCCATCACCCCGACCCCGAGCATGCCGATGGTGGCCAGCGACACGGTGCCCAGCACGGCCGCGGTCAGTCCGCGCCGGGTACGCCGCGCGGCGGTACGCGCCGGGCTGGGCGGTCCGGGTGCGGTGCCGACCCGGGGCTCCGGGGCCGGACGACCGGCCGGCCTCGACGAGCGGGCACGTGCCGGTCGGGGCTCGCGGCCGGGGGCCGCCAGGGCAGGGACCCGAGGGGTGCCCGGGACGTGGCCCTCGCGTGGCCGCATCGGTCCCTGCGGCCCACCCATGGCGAGCAACCGGGCGACCAGGTCGGACGACGGCTCCACCGCGGGGGCCTGCGCCGTCACCTGCCGGGTGGCGCGCTCGGCGTCCACCGCTGCGCGGCAGGGCTCGCAGTGCCGCAGGTGGCCCAGCGCCCGGGAGCGGGCACCCGGCGAGAGCTCGCCATCCACCAGGGCGGTGACCCGGTCGTGGAGGTGGTGGTTCACGCCACCTCCTCTGGCGTCGGTCCGGCGTCGGCGGCGCGGTGCGGTGCCCGGTGGGCCAGAGCAGTACGCAGCAGCGCCCGGCCCCGGTGGATCCGAGAGCGCACGGTGCCCAGCTTGATGTTCAGCGTCGTCGCGATCTCCTCGTACGACAGGTCCTCGAGATCGGCCAGGACGACGGCGGCGCGGAAGTCGGGCGGCAGGGCGTCGAGCGCCGCCTGGACGTCGATGTCGAGGTTCGCGTGCTCGAAGGCCCGCTCGGGCCCGGGGTCGCGGCCGGGCAGGCGGTCGCCGGCGTCGTCCCCGAGAGCGTCGAAGCGGATCCGCTGCTTGCGGCGCACCTGGTCAAGGAACAGGTTGGTGGTGATGCGGTGCAGCCACCCCTCGAACGTGCCGGGGGTGTACGACGACAGGGACCGGAAGACGCGGACGAACACCTCTTGCGTGAGGTCCTCGGCGTCGTACTTGTTGCCCGTCAGCCGGTAGGCGAGCCGGTAGACCCGGGCGGAGTGCTCGGTCACGACCTGCTCCCAGGACGGCGGGGACCAGGCGGAGAGGTCGTCGACGAGACCGTCCTCGTCGAGAACCGGGTGATCCAGCACCCGGCCCACCCCCTGCCCTGCACCCATCGCTGGCCCGTCCTTCTGGTCCTGTGCCACCTGCGCTCCTTCGCTGCAACGTCGCTCGTGGGGCCAGCGTTCCCCAGCTGCCTGTGAGCAGCCTGAGAGTGGACGACCGCGACCGCTTCCCTGCAGTGCGGTGGCCACGCCCTACTGATCGTCGGACCCAATTGGGGGTGATCGCCCCCAGGACGGTCCGACGATCAGTAGGGCGGCGGGGACGGGTCACGGGCCACGCACGGATAGGCTGGCCGACGCGTCGCCGTACCGCACCCCAGGAGGTCGTCATCAGCGCAGCCAAGCCCGCCAGCTGGGCGTACGCGGAGGAGTTCGTTCCCGAGGACGAGGTCTTCGAACGAGCTCGTGCCCGCGCCGAGGAGCTCGGTTGCACACCGGTCGGGCGTGGTGCGGGAGCGGCGCTGCGGGTGCTGGCCGCGACGCTCGCCGCGACGTCGGTCGTCGAGATCGGCACGGGCACCGGCGTCTCCGGTCTCTGGCTGCTGTCGGGCATGCCGGACGAGGGCGTGCTGACCACCATCGACGTCGAGGCCGAGAACCAGCGTGCGGCGAAGGACTCGTTCACCGAGGCGGGCATCCGGCCGAACCGGGCCCGTGTCATCACCGGCCGCGCGCTCGACGTGCTGCCGCGGCTGACCGACGCCGCCTACGACCTGGTGCTCGTCGACGCCGACAAGCGGGACGTCGACGCCTACGTCGACCAGGCGCTGCGCCTGCTGCGCCCCGGCGGGGTCCTCGCGGTCGACAACGCGCTATGGCACGACCGCGTGGCCGACCCGGCGCAGCGCGACGAGCAGACGACGGCGATCCGCGAGCTCGGCAAGCGCGTGCGCGGCGACGAGGGCCTGGTGCCGGCGCTGCTGCCGTGCGGCGACGGGCTCCTGGTCGCCGTCAAGCGCTAGCGGTCGGTCTCGGCTGCTCGTCGGGGAGTTCCGTAGCCGCCACCAGCTCGGAAGATCGTGGCCGTGGGTTCAGCGGCACGCTGTCGTCCCGACTCCAGTTTCACCGGCACGTTGTCGCCCCGGCCGCAGGTTCAGCGGCACGCTGTGGCCAGACACGCGCGGCGTGTCGCTCGGCACCGTGCCGCTCAACCCCAGGATGCGCTGACAACCTGACGTGGGTGCTCGGCGCCGCCGGCCCTACATCTGGAGCAGGGCGCGGACCGTCAGGCCGATCCCGACGGCGACGACGAACGCGGCCGCCGCCACCGGCAGCCACGAGAACGCCGCACCGCCCCACGCGGCGCCGCCAGGGGCGACCGCCCAGCGCTGGACCCGGCGACGGGCGTGCACGAGCAGGAGCCCCGTCCCCGCCAGCGCGATCGCCATCCCGATCCCGTAGGCCAGCACCAGCAGGACCCCGAACCACGCACGCCCCAGAGCGATGCCCCCGAGCAGGACGACGACGGCGGACGGTGCCGGGACGAGGCCCCCGGCGAACCCGACCGCGAGCAGACCACGCGCATCCGTCGCGACGGCGTGGCTGTGGACGGGGCCGGTCCCGTGCCGGTGCGGTACCGGCGGTGCTGCCACCGCCGTCCCGACGTGGGTGTGCGCAGGCTCGCGGTCGTGCTCGTGGTCGTGGTCGTGCGCGTGGTCGGGCGAATCGTCGTGGTCGTGCTCGTCGCCGTGCCGCGCGGGCGCGTCGTCGGCGCGCCGCCGCGCGACCGCCCGGCGCAGGAGCGTCGTGCCGATCCCGCAGACGAGCACACCGCTGGCCAGCCCGAGCCACGGGTAGAGCCGCTCCGGGGTCGTCACCGCCAGGGTGGAGAGCACGACCCCCAGCACGAGGACGCCGGCAGTGTGCGTCACGGTGACCGACGCGCCGATCAGCGAGGCCTGGCGCCACGAGCCGTCCTGCCCCACGAGGTAGGCCGCCATCAGCGCCTTGCCGTGCCCGGGCGCGAACGCGTGCAACCCGCCCAGGAAAAGGGCGCCGAAGAAGGCGAGGACGGCCAGCAGCAGCGTCAGGTCGGGCGAGCCGACGAGCTCGGTGAACCGCTCCGTCAGGGGGTCGAGCGGCACCGATGGGCTGGGGCGGCCGTCGTCCGTCGTCCCGCCCGACACGACGCCCGAACCCTCGGCGACGACCAGACGGGCACCCGTCTGGTTCAGCGGTGATTGCAGCAGGTCTTCGGGGTAGGCCCGAAGGACGTCGGAGATGCTCTGGGTCGGCACGTCGCTGCTCGGCAGTGTCACGCCGTCGCCGACCGCGACGACCTCGTGCCAGCCGACCCGGTCCTGCGCTGGTGTACCGCTCACGACGATGGTGGTCCCCACCGTTTCGACCGGCTCCGTCGTCCGGGCGTCGCACGTCAACCGCGTGATGACCAGGCCGGCCGCTCCCGGCGGGAAGACCAACGCCGTGCTCTGCACGTCGAGCGCGGCACGCCGGCCGTCGACATCCACGACCAGCTGCTCGGCCATCGAGGCGCACTCCGCCTCGGAGTACCTCACTGCCTCGGCCGACCCCGGCGCCGGCGGCGTCGCCCCGAAGGCCTGCACCGTGGGGATCTCCGCGCTGTCCACGACCACCCTGACGGCGACGGCCTCCGGCTCGACGCGCAGGCCCACGTGGGTGTTGACCGTGAAGTTGCCGAGTGGGTGCGCAGACGCCGGCGCGCTGGGCAGGAGAAACACGCCGGTCACCGCCACCAGGAGCGCGACGACCGCACGGCGGGCGAGATACAGCGTCATGACCTCGTGCTCACACCGGTCCACCGAGCTCGTCCAGCTCCTGCTCCGCCACCGGGGCATACAGGGGGGAGAAGTACGGGTTGATGGCCAGCGCCTCCGACAGCGAGACCCTCGCCTCGGCGTCCATCCCCAACGACGCCTGGATCATGCCACGGTGGTAGGCGAACAGGGCGCTCCGGGTGCCCAGCCGCTGGGCCGCCAGGGCATGCTCCAGCGCCTCGGTGTCACGGCCCGCGGCGTGCAGTGCCCACGCGTAGGCGTCCTCGACGTGCACGCTGCGACGCTCCGCGTACTGCGCCTCGGCCGCTGCCAGTGCCTGCTCGACACGGCCCTGGTCGGCATCGTAGATGGCGACCTCGACGTCGGGCACCACGCCGGACTCGCGCGCGAGCAGGCCGGCGGCGTCGGCGACCGCGTACTGCTCCGCGGCCTCCTCGTCACGACCGAGGCTGGTCAGGTAGTCCCCGAACTCCACCAGGTAGGACGCCTGCGGGAGCCGCTGCACCGCTCGTGCCCAGGCGGCCACCGCCTCGTCGGCCTCGCCGCGGGCGGCCAGGACCCGGGCACGACCGACCGCGAGCTCGAAGGAGGCCGGATAACGCGCCAGTCCCTGCTCGAAGCGTGCCTGCGCCTCGTCGAGGTCGCCGGTGTCGAACGCCAGCTGCCCGAGATAGTAGCTGGCGTAGGCCTTGTCGGCGGGGGAGCTCGCCGCGTCGAGGGCCCGCTGCATCGTGGCACGCGCGCCCTCGAGGTCACCGCGCAGCTCGAAGGAGTACGACGCCCTGGTAAACGCGGACACACCGGGTCGCAGGTCGAGCATGCGCTGCAGCGCGGCGAATGCGGCGTCGTACTCCCCTAGCTGCAGCAGGGAGTCGGACAGGACTCCGTAGGCTGTGGAGTCGTAAGCGTCCACGGCGACCGCCTGCTCGGCCAGGTCTCGGCCGGAGGCGAACTCGTGCCGGGCGTTGGCGAGGTAGGCCTGCCCGACGAGCGCGTAGTCGTTGCTCTCTGGCCGCACCTCGAGCGATCGGGCGAACGCCTCGTCTGCTTTCACGAACAAGGTCGGGTCCGCCGTCACCCGCGCCTGGGCCACGTACGCCGAGCCGAGCGACGCCCACGCCGTCCAGTCCTCGGGCAGCCGTTTGAGCCTGGCCTGCAACGCCGTGACACCCGCCGCCAGGTCGTTGCTGCCTGCTGTCAGAGAACCTGCCTCGACGACCGGCGCGGCACCGGACGGCGGCACGCCCCCGCCACCCTTGAACGCCACGCCACCGACCAGGAAGAGGACGGGGGCGAGCGCCAGGGCGACGAAGGCGGCCACGAGGCGCCGACGGGTCACGAAGAGGATCTCCTGTAGGTCAGGCGGCCGAGTCGGAGGCGGTGTCGGAGACCAGCTCGGCGAAGACCACGATGTTGTCCTCGTAGTGCCCGTCGCTGTCGTCGAACTGGCCTCCGCACGTCACGAGGTGCAGCTGCGACGGCCCCTCGAAGGTGTACACGAGGTCGTCGGGGAAGTCGTCCTTCGGGAACTGCTCGCGCGAGGTCACCTGGTAGGTGGCCGTCGTCCCGTCGGAACGGTCGATGACGATCTCTGCCCCGTCGGGAAGCTCGGGCAGCTCCGAGAACACCGCCGGCTCGCCGCCCCCGTTGACGTGACCGGCGATGACGGCACCGCCGGACTCGCCAGGAGCGGGCCCCTTGGCCCACCAACCGATGTCGTCCCACTCAGCCGGGGGCTGCATGGTCCCGTCGGGGCTGACGCGCAGGCCGATCAGGTACTGGTCGATGCCCATCTCGGGGATGCTGATGCTGACGGGGTCGGCGACGGGGTACTGCCGCGCGGACTCGCTCGGCTGGACCGGTTGGGCCGGCTGGACCGGCACCAGGGGAGCCGCGGTCTCGCCGGGTGCGAGCAGCGCGGTCTCGGGAGCCGCCGGCCGTGCCGGGACGGCGGTGGCCGCAGCCTGATCGTTCCGCGCCACGCCACTACCGACGAGGACGCCGACGAGCAGCGCCGTCGCT
>JBBSNO010000109.1:0-9622 GCA_038232615.1 Actinomycetales bacterium | reverse complement strand
GGTCGGCGCCGAGCTTGACCAGCACCTGGGCGGCGACACCCTCGCCCTCGCGGATCAGGCCGAGCAGGATGTGCTCGGTACCGATGTAGTTGTGGCCGAGCTGCAGCGCCTCGCGCAGCGACAGCTCGAGGACCTTCTTGGCGCGCGGGGTGAACGGGATGTGACCGGACGGCGCCTGCTGGCCCTGCCCGATGATCTCCTGCACCTGCTCGCGCACGGAGTCCAGGGAGATGCCGAGGCTCTCCAGGGACTTGGCGGCGACACCCTCGCCCTCGTGGATGAGCCCGAGGAGGATGTGCTCGGTACCGATGTAGTTGTGGTTGAGCATCCGGGCCTCTTCCTGGGCCAGGACGACAACACGGCGGGCTCGGTCGGTGAACCTCTCGAACATGAAACGTCTCCTCGCGAGCGGTCGGCGGAGCATGGTCCTGCCCGTGACCGTTCGATGCTATCCCCGCACCGGACGGTCGGCCTGGCCGTCCGCCGGCCCGGGACCGGTTCGGAACGGGCGCCTGCCCGTCTGTGGGCACAACGGTGACCCCGGGAGGACTGTTCCGACACTCCGTTCGCTGCTGGCGAAGACCGGAGCCGGCCACCGAGCACCGGGCGTCCTGGTGAGCTGTCCTAACCTGACGGGGTGACCGCCGCTCCCGGACGGCCGGACGACCCGGTCGCCGACCTGGCGTCGCGGCTCGACCGAGCCGCGACGTGGCTGTCGGTGCGGCGCCGGCACCCGCCTGACCCGGGCTGGGTCCGCTGTTCCGACGTCCTCGCCGACCCGGAGGCCCTGCCCCGCTGGCTCGACGGCGTCGCCCGCGCCGTGGCGGGGCAGAACGGCGGCTGGGAGCCCCCGCTGGTCACCCCGGCGAGCTACCTGATGGCGTGGTACCTCGACATCCCCGCGTACGCCGGCGGGCTCGCGTTCGGTGTCACCCGCCGGGTGCCCGAGCTCCGCCCGGAATCCCTCGCCGTCCACCTCGACCCCGGCGGGTGGCCCGACGGCGTCGCGCTGCTGGGGGACCGCTTCGCCTGCCTGCCGGACGATGCGGACGCCGACCACCCGGCCGCGGACGTCGTCCCGGACGAGGCCGCCCTGGGCAGGGTGCTGCGCGAGCGGGTCACCGCACACGCCGCGGCCTTCCACGCGGTGTACCGGCCCGACGTCAAGATCGGCTCACGGCAGCGGTGGGGCATGCTCACCGACGTCCTCGACACCGCCTTGTGGAGCAGCGGCCGCGACGACGGCGAGGAGGACCGGGGGGTGCGCGACGCCGCGATCGTGCTCGACCGTACCCACCCGCCTCTGACCAGCGGGTCGCGGATCTACCGGCTCGTCGACGGGCGCGGACGACGTCGCTGGACCCGGCGACGGGAGTCGTGCTGCTTCCTGTTCCACGTGCCCGGGGCGCAGGCCTGCTTCACCTGCCCCAGGGTCGGGGACGACGACCGCCACGCGCGCGCGACGGCCGACCCCTGACTCCGGTGCCGATCGAGGACCCCCTGCACGGCTCACGTGCACAGGGTCCTCGACGAACCAGGCATTCCCCGATAGCGCGGTGGCGCTACTTCTGAGCGGCCTGGTACGCGGCCGTCACCTCGGCAGAGATGCGACCGCGGTCACTCACGGCGTGACCGTTCTTACGCGCCCACTCACGCACGGCAGCCGTGTCGGTTCCCGACGTGGAACGGCCCGAGGAGCGGCGCGGCGTCGAGGTGCGGCCACTGGCACGGCGCCCGTGACCCACCCAGGTGGCCAGCGCGTCGCGCAGTGCGGCAGCGTTCTTGGCGTTGAGGTCGATCTCGTAGCTGACGCCGTCGAGGCCGAAGGTGACGGTCTCCTGCGCGTCCCCACCATTGACGTCGTCGACCAGAATGACCTGGACCTTTTGTGCCATCTTCGTCTTCTCCTGGCTATTCTGAGGGCCTTCCGGCCACACGAAGGAATTGGTTCAGGCAAATGATGTCGTCCTGGCATTCCGGCGTCAAATGTGCAGCATTGCCGCGGCGGCGCCAATTGGCCCGGTAAAGCAGCGGTGCTTCGGACACCTAATGCTGCACTGCGCCGGTCGGGGTCGACAGAACCGGGTCAGGACCCGCCGTCGACCAACCGGTCGCTGCCGGCCCGCGAGGCCCTGCCCGCGTGATCGGCGCGCTCGGCACGGTCGAGCTCGGCCTGGGCGGCGCGCTCGTGTCGGTCGGCGCCGAGCATGGCGCGCACGGCGAGGTAGAAGAGGAAGGCCACCCCGGCGGAGGGGATCAGCGCGGCCAGGGCATCCATGCGCGCCAGCCTACGCGGGGCGCCAGGCCCTACCGCTCGGGCTTGACGAGCGGGAACAGGATCGTCTCGCGCACGCCGACGCCGGTGATGGCCATGAGCAGCCGGTCGATGCCCATCCCCGCGCCACCGGACGGCGGCATACCGTGCTCGAGCGCGCGCAGGAAGTCGTCGTCGGTCCGCATGGCCTCCTCGTCGCCGAGGGCCGCGAGCTCGGCCTGCTCCCCGAAGCGTTCGCGCTGCACTACGGGGTCGACCAGCTCGGAGTAGCCGGTGGCCAGCTCGAAGCCGCGGACGTAAAGGTCCCACTTCTCGGCCACCCCGGCCTCCGAGCGGTGCTCGCGCACGAGCGGCGAGGTCTCGACCGGGAAGTCGCGGACGAACGTGGGGGCGTGCAGGTGCTCGCCGACCAGGTGCTCCCAGAGCTCCTCGACGAGCTTGCCGTGGCCGTACTTCGAGGGGTCGACGTCGAGGTCGAGTCGCTCCGCGTGGGCCAGCAGCTCGGTCAGGGAGGTCGTCGGCGTCACCTCGGCGCCCAGGGCGTCGGAGAGAGACCCGTACATCGTGAGGTGCGTCCACTGCCCGCCGAGGTCGTACTCGCTGCCGTCGGCGAGCATCACGGTGGTGGAGCCGCCGGTGCAGGACCTGGCCGCGGCCTGGACGAGCTCGCGCGTCAGCTCGGCCATCACGTCGTAGTCCCCGTAGGCCTCGTACCACTCCAGCATCGCGAACTCGGGCTGGTGGGTGGAGTCGCTGCCTTCGTTCCGAAAGTTGCGGTTGATCTCGAAGACCTTCTCGATCCCCCCGACCACGGCCCGCTTGAGGAACAGCTCCGGCGCGATGCGCAGGTAGAGGTCCATGTCGAACGCGTTGGAGTGCGTGACGAACGGTCGGGCAGCGGCGCCTCCGTGCAAGGTCTGGAGCATCGGCGTCTCGACCTCGGTGTAGCCGTGCGCGTCCAGCACCGCGCGCAGGCTGCGGTTCACCGCGGCGCGCCTGGTCACCATCTCCCGGGCTGCCGGCCGGACGACGAGGTCGACGTACCGCTGCCGGACCCGGGACTCCTCCGACATCTCCTGGTGCAGCACCGGGAGCGGGCGCAGGGCCTTGGCGGCGACCGCCCACTGCGAGGCCATCACGCTGAGCTCGCCGCGGCGGCTGGAGATCACCGTGCCGCGCACGAAGACGTGGTCGCCGAGGTCCACGGTGGCCTTCCACGAGGCCAGGGGCTCCTCGCCGACCGAGGCGAGGCCGAGCATCACCTGCAGCTGCTCACCGTCTCCGCCCTGGAGCCGCGCGAAGCAGAGCTTGCCGGTGTTGCGGACGAACATGACCCGGCCGGCGACACCGACGACGTCCTGGGTCTCCTCGCCGGTCTCGAGGTGGCCGTAGGCGGCGCGGACCTCGCCGAGCGTGTGGGTGCGTGGCACCCCGACCGGGTACGCCGGCGTCCCGGCGTCCAGCAGTCGCTGCCTCTTCTCCCGCCGGACGCGGACCTGCTCGGGCACGTCGGCCGCGGTGTCGGTCTCGGCGGGGGCCTGGTCGCTCACGGGCGCCAGGCTATCGACGGGTGGGGAAGGCCCTGCCGCCGTCCCCCCGGGCTCTTTGGCGCGCAGCCGTGGCCAACCTGTGCGCAGGATGGGTCTGGACCGGGGGGGCGACGACGAAGGAGCGAGATGCTGACCCGAACGCTGACCTTGTGTGCCACCGCCACCCTGTCCGTCGGACTCTCCGCAGCCCCGGCAACCGCGGAGCAACCGCGCCCCGGCTGCGGCTTCGGTGACGACAACCACTCGCACCAGGCCGCTCCCGGGCGGGACCCCATGGGCCTGCGTCCCGGGGTGGGCAACGACGCCGCCACCGACAACCCTGGCCCGATCGAGAGGTTCACGAACCTCCCGAAGGTGATCGCGGCGGACGCGGACGCGCCCAACGACGATCCGGCGCGGGGCTGCCCGGACGACCCCCGCGGCTGACCCGACTCAGGAAAGGTCGAGGGCGATGTCGAGCACCGGGCTCGAGTGGGTGAGTGCCCCGACGGAGAGGTAGTCGACTCCGGTCACACCGAACTCGCGGGCACGTTCGAGCGTCAGGCCTCCGGTGGCCTCCAGCTCCACGCCCTCGGCGCCCGGACGGCGGACGGCGGCCACGACCTCGCGCAGCAGGTGCGGCGCCATGTTGTCGCACAGCAGGAACCGCGCCCCAGCCTCGACCGCCTCGACCGCCTCGACGACCGTGGTCACCTCGACCTGGACGTCGACGTCGAAGTGCGCGCGGACGGCGGCGTAGGCCGACGCGACGGAGCCGGCGGCGAGCTTGTGGTTGTCCTTGACCATGGCCACGTCGTACAGGCCCATCCGCTTGTTCGTGCCGCCACCGGCCCGCACCGCGTACTTCTCCAGGGCGCGCAGGCCGGGCGTGGTCTTGCGTGTGTCGAGCACCTGCGCTCCGGTGCCTTCCAGGGCGCGGGCCCACCGGCGCGTGTGGGTGGCGATGCCCGACAGTCGGCTCAGGACGTTGAGACCGGTGCGCTCGGCCACCAGCAGGACCTGGGTCGGGCCAGTGAGCTGCGCGAGGACGTCGCCCCGCTGGACGCGCTCGCCGTCGGCCGTGCGCAGCGCGACCGTGGGATTCGGCAGGTCGAGCCGGCGGGCGACGTCCTCCAGCACGACCTGCCACACCGCGAGGCCCGCCACGACGCCGTCCGCCCTGGCCACGACGTGCGCCGTGGCCGTCTGGTCGCGGCGGATCGTCGACTGTGTGGTCACGTCACGCCCGGGGTCGCCGCCGAGGTCCTCGTCGAGCGCTCGGCCGACGACGGCTGCCAGCTCGCGCACCGGCACGTCGGGCTGCGTGGTGTTCACGTCCTGACGCTACCTCCGGCGTTGTCCACAGCACGATCCATGAGGTGCCGTCAGTCTCGTACCGTCGATGGGGTGACGGTTCCGATCCGGTCGCTACCTGCCGACCAGCGGCCGCGTGAGCGCCTGCTCCGGCTCGGCTGCGCCGCCCTCAGCGACGCCGAACTGGTCGCGGTGCTGCTCGGCAGCGGGCGGGTGGGCGCCAGCGCCGTCGAGCTGGCCCACGAGCTGCTCCGCGAGCACCACGGAGTCCCAGGGCTTGCGCGCGCCCGCGCCGAGGAGCTCGCCGCGCACGCCGGCATCGGACCGGCCAAGGCGGCCAGGGTGGTGGCGGGTGTCGCGCTGGCCGGCCGGCTCGGGGCGGCGGACGACCGCGCGGTGATCGCCGGCTCGGCAGACGTCGCCGCGCTCGTCGTGCCCGTGCTCGCGCGCGAGCGCACCGAGCAGCTGCTCGTCGTGGTGCTCGACAGCGGTCACCGCGTGCGGCGCGTCGAGCGCGTCGCTCACGGAGCGGTGGACCGGACGCCGCTACCGGTGCGCGAGGTGCTCGCCCTGGTGTTGCGTCACGACGGTCGGGCGTTCGCGCTCGCGCACAACCATCCGGGCGGTTCCGCGGAACCGAGTCCAGCGGACGTCACGGCCACGGCCTTGGTGCGGACGGCAGCAGAACAGGTCGGATTGCGCATGGTCGACCACCTGGTCGTCGCCGGCCCGCGCTGGACGAGCGTCACCGGAGCTGGCTGAACACCTCATTCCGCGCCGCCGGCAGTAGGGCGGAAACGAGGATGGCGCGCCGATCTGCCAGCTCAGCGACCCTGGCAGCCAACCTCATGCTGCGAGTGATGCGGTCCTGGGCCAGGCGAGAGGGCACCGGGATCGTGATCGCCTCGAACGAGTCCATACTCAGTGTGCGGTTTCGGTCGGCCGAACCGGGAGACGCATTCTGAAGTTGGACCAGACCCGGTGGCGACACCAGATAGTGACGGATGTAATCGACAGTAACGTCACGAACTGTCGCCTCATACTGGAGAAACCGGTTGCTGGCAACGCACGACTCGTCGGCCGTTGAAGTCACGGCTACCGCGCCTTCCCAAGCCTTGATATTGCTGACCACGAGCCGCTCCCTGCCCAACGCGGCATAGCGGAGCTTCCCGAGCCCCGACCCAGGGACGGGCGGGTAGTGGAAGAGTCCACGCCCGAAACCCCGGACGCCGATCGGCGTGTAGGTCCGGTGGTGGTCGATCGTCTGCCACTCACGGCAACGCCTGAGTAGCTCCCCCAGCGGTCGCACGTCACCCTCAGCACCCTGGACGAGCCGACCCAGCAGCCCGTTCATCCACCGCTCCAGTTGCATCCGATCAGACACGTTCGCTGCGGGTCGTGCAACGGCGGCCAAACGTGCGGTGATCTTCCGCTGACCCTCGATGCTCGGCAACGGGACCCGGATATCTTCGAAGTTCTTGATGCTCAGAGTCCGGTTCCGTCCAGCCGACCCCGGCGAGGCTCGACGCAGTTCAACCATGCCGTCATCGCTCAGCAGAAAGTGGGTCACGTACGCGACGTCGATGCTGGCGGCCTTCGGCGTCCATGTCATGAAGCGATGTGACCCGACCAGGCCTGCTTCGGAGTCTTCTGCCACAGCGACTGCACCTTCCCATCCGAAGACGTTGCTCACCAAGAGGTCACCGGCGCAGATATTGAACACTCGCTTGTCGCCCAGACTCAGCCCGGGTACGGGATCCTTGTGAAAGACACCCCTGCCGAAGGACCGCAGCCCGACTTCGACGTAGTTCCGCTGTGGATCAATGACTACCCGGCGACGCTGCAACTCAAGCACCTCGCCGAGCGGAAGCCACGGCGCCTTCATGGCCGGTCCCCCGCAATTTCAACCTGGAGAGACTGCAGTAGCTCGAGGATCTGTTGCTCGGTCTCGATCAGCTCAGCCACCAGTTCCGCCGGCGGGCGGTGGGCCAGATCGTCGGCGCGGTGCGGATTGCGGAGGTCGAGGCTGTAGCGGTTCTCGACGATCCTCTCGAGCGGCACCTGCCAGGCGCGAGTGTTCTCGACGCGTCCCTCGCGATTGCGACCGCCCCACCATGCGGCACAGTCGGCGAACTCCTCGTACCGCAGCGGCTTGGTCTTGGTGTAGTTCTTGCGTCCTTCCGGCAGGGAATGCTCGTAGAACCAGACGTCCTTCGTCGTCCCGCGCTCGAAGAACAGCAGGTTGCTCGGGATCAGCGTGTAGGGCGAGAACACGCCGTTCGGCAGGCGGACCACCGTGTGCAGGTTGAAGTCCTTCAGCAGCTGCGCCTTGATCTTGGCCCCCACGCCCTCGTTGAACAGCACACTGTTCGGCACGACCACGGCGGCACGTCCCGTGCGGGACTTCGAGATCTTCGCCATCACGAGCTGCAGGAACAGCCACGACGTCTCCGCCGTCCGCATCCCCGCCGGGAAGTTTGCCGGGATGTGCGACTCCTCCTCGCCGCCGAAGGGCGGGTTCGTCAGCACCACGTCGACACCCTGGCGACGCTGGTCGGCGAGGGAGTGAGCGAGGGCGTTGGCGCGCGTCACCGTGGGTCGGTCCACGTCGTGCAGCAGCAGGTTCATCTGGCACAACAGGTACGGCATCGGCTTCTTCTCGACGCCGACGAGACTCTCCTGGACCTTGCGGTACTGGGCCGCCGTCGTCGCCTGCTGCTTCATGTGCTCGTGCGCCTCGACCAGGAAGCCCCCGGTGCCGACCGCCGGGTCGAGAACCGTCTCGCCCACTCGAGGGTCGACCATGTCGACCATGAACCGCACCACCGGGCGCGGGGTGTAGAACTCGCCGGAGTCTCCCGCGGCGTCACGCATCTCGCGGAGCATCGACTCGTAGAGGTGGGCCATCGTGTGCACGTCGTCCGAGGACGTGAAGTGGACCTTGTTCACCTGGTCGACAAGGTCGTAGAGGAGGTGACCAGACACCATCCGGTTGCGGGTCTCGCCGAAGACGGCGGCGAGGGTGTCGCGGGCGTCGTCCGGCTTTCCACTGCCCTGCAACCCGGCCAGGTGCGGCAGCAGGCCGTCGTTGACGAACCTCAACAGCTGCTCGCCGGTCGCGCGGCTCACCGGGTCACCGGCCCACTCGTGCCAGCGGAACTGCTTCTCCAACACGGGTTCGTACCTGCGGTTGGTGACCGCTCGCCTCTCCTCGAGGTCGTCGAACGCCTTGAGGAAGAGCAGCCAGGCGAACTGGGGGATGCGGTCGAGGTCGCCGTTGAGCCCCGCGTCCTTGCGCATGATGTCTCGCGCGCTCTTGATCACCGCAGCGAGCCGCGCCTGTGGGGTCGTCTCCATAGTCGTCCGGGAGCGGGGCGGGGTCATCGATCGGTCTCCTCGGGATAGATGCGACGAATCATGGCCATCGCCTCGTCGACGTCGGTGGTGGCGAGTCGGAGGTCGGCGACGAGGCGCGCGTACTCGACGCGCCAGGCGGCCGGGGGTTCGGGGATCCTGGCCGGCGGCAGCGCCCCGTCCCGCACTGCGTGGACGTGGATCAGCCGCTCGCCGAGCCGGTCGTCGGGCAGCAGGCCGGCCTCGATCAGCAGGACGATATCGACGAGGTCCTTGACCCGACTGCTCGGCCGGCCATCGGCATAGCGGCGAGTCAGCGCGTGTAACTTCTCGGCCGCGTGCTGGGCTACGTCTACCGCCAGGACGGAGACCGGAGCCAGACCCAACCCATCGACGCCGGGAGGGACGACCAGCCGCTCCACACCATCGCGCACCTCCTCCGGCCGGGCGGATACGTCGACGTGCACGGACTGGAACAGGCGACCGCCGAGGTGCACGTTGACCGACATGCCCCAGGCGGCAACACCTGCCTGCTCAGGAGCGATCCGCCGTGCCGCGGACACCACGAACGTGAAGCCGTCGTCGTCCACGTCGTGGTCCAGCGCCTCATCAAGCTGGTCCTGGATCCCCGTCGTCGATGTGTCGACGAGCGCGGCGAGGTCGAGGTCGCGGGTGGCTCGTGCCACGTCTGCGAGACGAACTTCGAGCGCGAAGCCGCCCTTGAGGACCCAGCAGTCGTCCAGCGCCAGCCTCGCCAGGATCCGCTGGAACACCAGCTGCCGCCGGAGCCTGCCGACGTCCTGACCGGTCTCCGCCGCTCGGTTGACGAGGCGCGCGTCGATGCTTGCCCGCATGGCCTTCGGATCTCGCGGCATCAGGGCGCCACCGACGCGGCCGCCAGCGCCCGCTCGATACTCAGCGCCCCGCGGTCGCCGAGAGCGTCGGACTGGCCACGGAGACGGCGGGGGGTCGTCAGCCCGCGCCGGACGGCGTCCAGCACGGCCCTGTCGACATGCTCCTGAGAGAGATCCGTCGAGGCCACATCCAGGAGGGTGCGCAGCGGTGTCGTCACCCGGAAGCCGGGACGCTCCTCCACATCCGCGTCGGACAGCGCCTGCCGGTGCAGCACCAGACGCCGATCTTCGGCACG
>JBBSNO010000108.1:0-9627 GCA_038232615.1 Actinomycetales bacterium | reverse complement strand
TGGTCGTGGTCGGTGGCCGAGGCCACCGAGCTCTCCCGGGTCCGGCGGGATCTGCGGAGCTGGGCTACCTGCGCGGACCCAGCGTCCATGGTCCCCGTCGGTGGCCCCGTGGTCGGTGGCCCCGTGGTCGGTGGCCCCGTGGTCGGTGGCCCCGTGGTCGGTGGCCCCGTGATGGCGGCCGGCGTGGAGCGGCTGCTGCTGGTCTTCTCCGAGCTCACCACCAACGGGCTCCGCCACGCGAGCCCCCCGGTCGACGTGGTCGTCTCCCGGACCGAGGACGCCTGGCACGTCGTGGTCAGCGACGGCCAGGTCGACGCCGTCCCGGCCCGGCACGCACCCGATCCGCGGCGACCGGGACAGCACGGCCTGATCGTGGTGGAGGCGGTCAGCGCCGCGTCCGGCTGGTTCACGCAAGGGGGCTCCAAGCATGTCTGGGCCATCGTCCCGGACGCGCCGCCCGGGTCCCTGATCGCCGCGCTCGCGCCGCCGGCCTGACTGGGTCGGAAAACACGGCGCCGGGAACACGGGCGCCGGGAACACGGGCGCCGACAGAAGCCTTGCACCTGCCATGGCTACCACCGACCTGACCACCGACACCTTCGCCGGAACCGTGGAGAGCGACGGCATCGTGCTCGTCGACTTCTGGGCGCAGTGGTGCGGCCCGTGCAAGCAGTTCGCCCCCGTCTACGAGCAGGCCGCGCAGGCGCACCCGGCCATCACCTTCGCCAAGGTCGACACCGAGGCGGAGCAGTCGCTCGCCGCGATGGCGAGCATCACGTCCATCCCGACGCTGATGGCCTTCCGTGACGGCATCCTGGTGTTCGCGCAGCCCGGCGCGCTGCCTGCTGCCGCGCTGGAGCAGGTCATCGCCGGTATCGAGGAGCTCGACATGGACGACATCAGGCGCAAGGTGGCCGCGGAGAACGCCGCAGCGACCACGGACTGACCTCGCCCGCCGCTGAGCCCGCCGCCCGGTCCCGCGTCCGTCAGGCGGAAGGCTGCCAGCGGTCGACGGCGCGGGCCAGGACGGCGAGCGGCAGACCTCCGTCCCCAGCAGTAGGTCGTGGAAGGCCCTCAGGTCGAAGGCCTCCCCGAGTCGCTCGGTCGTGCGGGCCCTCAGCCCGAGCAGCTCGTGCCGGCCGACCATGTACGACAGCGCCTGGCCGGGGTAGGCGATGTAGCGGTCGACCTCCGTCGTCACCTCCAGCAGCGACAGCGGTGTCATCCCGGCCATCGCGCCGATCGCCTGCTGCCGTGACCAGCCCCGCGCGTGGATGCCGGTGTCCACGACGAGCCGCGCGGCCCGCCACGAGTCGGCAGCGAGCATCCCGAGGCGCGCCACGTCGTCGGAGTACAGTCCCATCTCCTCCGCCAGCCGCTCGCAGTACAGGCCCCACCCCGCGGCGAACGCGGTGTCGATCATGACCCGGCGGACTACGGGCAGGTCGGTCCGCTCCTGGGCCACAGTCAGCTGGAAATGGTGGCCGGGTACCGCCTCGTGGAACGCCACGGCCTCGGCCAGGTGGCGGCGGCGCTTCGTCGGCTCGTAGGTGTTCAAGAAGTAGGTGCCCGGCTGCGAGCCGTCCATCGCGGGTGGCAGGTAGTAGGCGCCCGGCGCGCCCGGCGCGGCGGCCACCGGCACGGCCTCGACCTGGCAGCCTTGCGACGGGACGGTCCCGAACCGCTGCGGGGCCACGGCTTCCGCGCGCTCGATGGCGGCCCGAGCCGCGTCCAGCATGTCGTCCTCGCTCGTGAACGCCAGCTCGTCGTCGACGTCCGCGGTGCCGAACACGCGCTGGCCGACGTCGGCGTACTCGCCCGCGAGGTCCTCGATCAGCCTCAGCCCCATCGCGTGCAGGTCGTCCGGCGTCCGGTCGGTCGAGGTGTGCTGCCGGGTCAGGGTCGCGTACGTGGCCTCGCCGTCCGGCAGGTGTGCAAGGCCGACGTGGGTGTCGTCGCGACCTGCGGCCAGCACCTCGCCGGCCAGCAGGTCGCGGTACGCCTGCAGCGCCGGGCGGACGACGTCGTCCAGGAGACGGTCGCGCTCGGCGGGGAAGGTGTTCGCGGCAGGGATTGGGAGGTCGGCGTCGCCACCGGGGGACGGCGTCACGCGCAGCCCGGCCAGGTCGGAGTCGAGTACCCGGTCGAGGTGGGCGACGGCGGTCCGCACGAGGCGTGCCACCGGCGGCCACGCCGCCGGTGTGCCGCGAGCCTGCCTGCTCGAGGTAGGGGGGGCACCGCCGCCAGCCGGGCGAGGTAGCCCGCCTGCCGCTCGGCGGTGTCCAACGGGGTCCGGGGCAGGAACTCCAGGAGCGACGACGCGGGGGCCACCCACAGGTCGGTGACCGTCCACTCGACAGCGCCGACCCCGAGAACGTCGCGTTCGGTGACAGCGACGTGGCGGACGAACTCGACGGTCTGGCGGTCGGTCTCGTCGAGGTCCTGGGCCGCGACCTCGGCGGCGCGCCCGGCCAGGGCGTCGAAGCGTTCCGCCGCTGGCGTCCGCCTCGGCGGACAGGTCGTTCAGGCGGTCGTCGTAGCCGGGCAGTCCCAGCAGGGAGGCGCTGATCGGCGAGGCGGAGAAGAGGGCGTCGAGCAGGTCGTCGGCGAGCTCACGAGTGGTCACCGGCGCGACGGTGCCCACCTGCCGACAGGTTGGGGCGCCACCGCGCCGTCGCGTGCGGTTCGCCGGTTGGTGACCACGGCCCGTCTGCGCAGCGAACACCGCGTGAAGCCTGGCGAGTCCCGCGCTGCGCGGGGGTACGGCGTGTCACCGTGGTAGCCGTGACCCCTGTGCCGGTGACGGACGTCGACCGCGTGTCCTCGTGGTGCCGCACGCGACTGCCCGCGAGCGTCCTCGACGCGGTCCGCACCGAGTGCGAGGTCACCGGGGACAGCGTCACCATCGTCGAGTCGCGGGTCCCACGGTCGGGCCAGGCCGACTCGGGATGGAGCCGCTGCCCGGTGGCCAGGCTGCACTTCACCGGCACCTGGGCGTTGTACTGGCGCGACCGTCAGGGCACGTTCCAGCGGTACGAGTTCCTGGCGCCGTCCGCCCGCGTGGACGACCTGCTGGCCGAGCTCGACCGCGACCCCGTGTCGGTGTTCTGGGGCTGACCCGGACGGTCGCCCGGCTACGCCCGGACCGGCCTGAACCGCAGGGTCTGCCCGGGCCGCAGCTGCGCGCACAGGTCGACCTCGTCGTCGACGACGTAGGCGACGACGGGGTAGCCGCCGGTCACCGGGTGGTCGGCGAGGAAGAGCACCGGCGTGCCGGAGGGCGGCACCTGGAGCGCGCCGCGCACCATGCCCTCGCTGGGCAGCTCGTCGTCCCGGGCACGCTCCAGCGGCTGACCCTCGAGCCGTACACCGACACGGTTGCTGTCGTTGCTGACGCCGTACGCCTGGCTGGTCAGCGTCGACCACGACCCGTCCGTGAACCAGTCCCGACGCGGTCCGGGCAGCACCTGCACGCAGACCTCGCCACCCGCCGGGTCCCGCACCGGCGCCACGTCGACACCGGGCATCCGGGCGGCGCTGTCTCCGACACCCAGCACGTCCCCGGCCGAGAGAACCCGCGGGCCGAGACCGGCGAGGACGTCGGTCGAGCGCGAGCCGAGCACCGGGTCCACGACAACACCGCCACGCACCGCGACGTACGTGCGCAGGCCTGCCTCGGGTGCGCCCAGGCGCAGCTCTGCACCCGCCGCGAGGACGAAGGGCGCGTTGTGCGGCGACTCGCCGGCGCACCGGGCCCCCGTCGTCACGACGCTCACCTCGTCGTCCGCCCGGATCACCAGGCCGCCGAACGTCACCTCCAGCGCCGCGGCCCCGCAATCGTTGCCCAGCAACCGGTTCGCCAGCCGGTAGGACGTGCGGTCACAGGCTCCCGAGCGCCCGATGCCGAGTGCGCCCTGGCCCGGGCGACCGGCGTCCTGCACCGTCGTCAGCGGTCCGGTGGCCAGCACCGTCAGCGACGTGGTCACGGCGCACCACGAGCGGCTACGTCGACGAAGCGGACGCGGTTGCCCGGTCGCAGCAGAGCCGCGGGCTCGCGCGCGATGTCGAACACCGCCGCCTCGGTGCGGCCGATCAGCTGCCACCCGCCCGGCGACTCGCGGGGGTAGACGCCGCTGAACTCCCCTGCCAGCGCGACCGACCCGGCCGGCACCTTGGTGCGCGGCGACGACCGGCGCGGCACGTCCCACCGCCCGGAGTCCGACGTCATGTAGCCGAAGCCGGGCGCGAACCCGCAGAACGCAACGGTCCACTCCTGACCGGTGTGCCGGCGGACGACCTCGGCGGCGTCGCAGCCCAGCAGCGACGCGACCTCGTCGAGGTCTTCGCCGTCGTAGGTCACCGGCACCTCGACGAGCTCACCGGTCTCGCGCCGGTCGCGGCGGGGTGTCGCCGTCCGCACCACTTCCTCGACGGCGGACAGGGACGTCGCGGCGGGGTCCGTCACGACCAGCACGGTGCGCCCGGCCGGGACGACGTCCACGACGCCGGCGGGAAGGTCCTCGACCAGCGCCGCGTAGAGCGCCAGCACCTCGTCGAGGTCGTCGAGCTCGACGAGCAACGACGTGCTGCCGCTGGGGAGCAGGCGCATCAGGGGGCGAACGGCGACAGCGTGACCCCGGCCGCGGTCAGTGCCGCCCGGACCTGCTGGGCGATCTGGACCGCCCCGGCGGTATCGCCGTGCACGCAGATCGACTCCGGCGTCAGCGTCAGCGGTCCTCCGCGTGCGTCGGTAACCGGCTCCCCCATAGCCATCGCCACGCACCGCCGCGCGATCTCGTCCGCGTCGTGCAGCACGGCGCCGGGCTTCCGGCGCGAGACCAGGGTCGCCTCGGGGGTGTACGCGCGGTCCGCGAAGGCCTCCCGGACGACGGTCAGCCCGGCGTCGGCGGCGAGCCGGAGCCATGCGGACCCCGGCAGGCCCATCACCGGCAGGGTGCGGTCGTAGTCGAGCACCGCCTGCACGACCGCGACGGCCTGCTCCTCGTGGTGAACGATCGCGTTGTACAACGCACCGTGCGGCTTGACGTACCGCACCCGCGAGCCGGCGACGCGAGCGAACGCGTCCAGCGCGCCGACCTGATAGATCACGTCCTGGGTCAGCGCCTGCGGCTCGATGTCGATGAACCGTCGTCCGAAGCCGGGCAGGTCGCGGTAGCCCACCTGCGCACCGATGGCGACGTCGGCCACGACGGCCCGCTCGCAGACGCGGCGCATGATCGAGGAGTCGCCGGCGTGGAAGCCGCAGGCCACGTTGGCGCTGGTGACGACGTCGAGCAGCGCGTCGTCGTCCCCGAGCGTCCACTGGCCGAAGCCCTCGCCGAGGTCGCAGTTCAGGTCGACGGTGATCACGGGACCTCCCTGGTCAGGAGAAGAGGGCGAGGACGGGGAGGACGGAGTTCACGGCCAGGTACACGGTCAGGAGCCAGGCGGCCCAGCCGATCACGAGCAGCCACCTCGGGTACGTGTACCCGTTCAGCAGGTCGGCGCGCCGGGTGGCCACCCAGAGCAGCACGCCGATACCGAACGGCAGCAGCAGGCCGTTGAACGCTCCGGCGAAGACCAGCAGCGTCGCGGGTGCGGTGCCGATCGAGACGAAGACGAGCGTGGTGAAGACAATGAAGGCGCACACGAGGATGGTGCGGGTGCGCTCGCTGGTCCGCGTCCGCGAGGTCACGAAGGAGACGGTGGTGTAGGAGGCGCCGATGACGCTGGTGATCGCCGCGGCCCACAGCACGATGCCGAAGACCCGCAGGCCCACCTCGCCGGCGGCCTGGTTGAAGGCGGACGCCGCGAGGTTGCCCTCCTCGAGCTGGGCGCCGCCCGCCACGACGCCGAGGATCGCGAGGAAGAGGATGACGCGCATGATGCCGGTGATCACGATGCCGGTGACCGAGCCGCGGGTGATGTCGCGGATGTGCGCGGGACCGCTGACCCCGGAGTCGAGCAGACGGTGCGCGCCGGCGTAGACGATGTAGCCGCCGATCGTGCCGCCGATCAGCGTCGTGATCGCGAGGAAGCTGATCTCCTCGGGCAGGACGACGTTCTTCAGGGCCTGCCCCACGGGCGGTCCGGAGCTGACCGCGATGTAGCCGGTCAGGGCGATCATGACCAGGCCGAGGACGACGACGATGCGGTCGATCGCGAGACCGGCCCGCTTGGAGAGGAAGATCGCGATGGCGATAGCGGCGGAGACAGAGCCGCCGATGCGCGGGTCGAGGCCGAACATCGCGTCGGTGCCCAGACCCGCGCCACTGACATTGCCGACGTTGAAGACGAGCCCACCGAGCAGCAGCAGGGCGGCCATCGCCCAGCCGAGACCGGGCAGAACGAGGTTGCCCAGCTCCTGCGCCCGTCGTCCGGAGACACCGATGACGCGCCACACGTTCAGCTGCAGGGCGATGTCCACCAGGATCGAGACGGCGATCGCGAACGCGAAGGCGGCACCGAGCTGCACCGTGAACGTCGTGGTCTGGGTGATGAAGCCCGGCCCGATGGCCGACGTGGCCATCAGGAACATCGCGCCGAGCAGGGTGGACCTCGTGCTCGACGACATCTTCGGGCTGGGCGCCGTCTCCGTCGTGGAGGCGCCGCGGGCATCGGCCGGTGGGCGTTCGGCGGGTGTGTGCGACATCTGCGCTCCAGTGGCCTGAGGTCGGGGCGGGAGGGGCGTCCGGTCGACGCCCCCTGTGACGGCACCGACAGTAGAGTTTCGTTGAACAATCCTGCAAGGGGTTGGTTCAACATTTCCTTGCCGCCACGGGCGAGGAACGGTCATGATGCCCCGGTGGCGACCACCGACGACCCTGCCTGGCTGCGCACCGTCGCCGACGAGGTGCGGCAACTCGACCGCAGCAGCACCTCCGAACGCGTGGCCGACGTCCTTCGCCGCCGCATCACCGAGGGCGACCTGCGACCCGGGACGCGTCTGTCGGAGGAGCAGCTGGTCGCGGTGCTGCGAGTCTCGCGCAACACGTTGCGCGAGGCGTTCCGGCTGCTCACGCACGAGGGACTGCTGGTCCACCTGTTGCACCGCGGCGTCTTCGTCCCCGAGCTCGACGAGGCCGACCGGGTCGACCTGTACCGGCTGCGCCGGACGATCGAGTGCGACGTCCTCCGCTCGCTGCAAGGGAAGCTGGACGCCGTCCGGCTGCGCCCCCTGCACGACGACGTCGCCGCCGGAGAGTCGGCCGCTGCGCGGGGCGACTGGGTCGCGGTCGGCACGGCCAACATGCGCTTCCACCAGCACCTGGTCGCCCTGGCCGGGAGCCGTCGCACCGACGAGGTCACCGCACGGCTGCTGGCCGAGCTGAGGCTCGTGTTCCACGCCGTCGCGAGCCCCCAGCGGCTGCACGAGCCGTACGTCCGGCGCAACCGCGCCCTGCTGGACCTGCTCGTGGCCGGCGACGCCGAGGGTGCGGCGAAGGAGCTCGGTGAGTACCTGCACGACTCTGAGGCCGAGCTGCTCGACGCCGTCCGCAGCCGGCACGCCTCAGGAGCGCGGTGAACGGGCTGCGGGTCGACATCCGGGTTCCGGTCGGCGCCCCCCTGCCGGAGCTGGCCCGGTTCGCTGCGCTGGCCGAGTCGGCCGGTCTGGACGGGATCGGGGTGCCCGACCACCACCACACGGGGCGCGACGCGTACCTGGTGCTCGGTGCGATGGCATCGGCGACGTCACGGATCAGCCTCTACCCGGCGACGTCCAACGTCGTGACGAGACACCCGCTGGTCAGTGCGGCGCTGGCGAACTCGCTCGACGAGCTGGCACCCGGTCGCGCCTTTCTTACGGTGGCCCCTGGCTTCCTCTCGGTCGAGAAGGCCGGCGAGCCGCAGGCGCGACGGGCCCGGCTGCGGGACGTCGTCCTCGCGCTGCGTGGGCTGCTCGACACCGGAGCGGCGACCTTGGACGGGCACGACCTCGAGCTGTTCCACCGGCCCCCGGGGGGATCGAAGGTGATCCTGCTGGCGTCCGGACCCCGCCTGCTCGAGCTGGCAGGTGAGGTCGCAGACGGCGTGATGATGATGGTCGGGCTGGACCCCGCCGGCGTCGAGGCGGCGCGGGAGTGCGTGCGGCGCGGTGCCGTCGCCGCCGGTCGCGACCCGGCTGACCTGGAGGAAATCCTGATCGTGCCGTTCGGGGTGGGGTCCCGACCCCAGATGCGTGCGTGGGCACAGGGATGGTTCCGGCCGGGGCAGCCGTGGCTGCGCTACCCCAGCGCGTCGAACCTGCGCTGGCTGGGGCACGCGGGCATCCAGATCCCGCCCGACTACGCCCCGGCAGACGTTCCCGACGAGCTGGCCGACCGGGTCCTCGGCGCCCTCGGCGCGTTCGGGTCCCCACCGCAGTGTGCCGAGCGGTTGCTGCAGGCCCGCGAGGAGGTCGGGCTCTCTCACGCGTTCCTCTTCCCGGCGCACAGCTGGGACACCACCTACGACCTTCCTCGGGCCGAGGTCGAGGCCTTCGGATCCGTGATCGGCCCCACTCTGCGCGCTGCCGGTTGCTGAGCGCCGTCCCACCGAGGAGATGCACCATGTCGACCACCGAGATCTTCAGCGTCCCCGCAGCCGAGGCGGCATCGTCGTCCCCGGCCCGCGCCCGACAGCGTTACCGCGACGGCCTCGCCGTACCGACGTCCGGGTGGGCCGCGGGGTTCACGCAGGCGAACCTCGTGGCGCTGCCGCGCGAGTGGGCGTTCGACATGCTCCTGTTCGCCCAGCGCAACCCTCAACCGGTGCCGCTCCTCGACGTCACCGATCCCGGCTTCTTCCGCACCTCGCTTGCGCCGGACGCCGACCTGCGGTCGGACCTGCCGCGCTACCGCGTCTGGCGCGACGGCGAGCTCGTGGCCGAGCCGACGGACGTCTCGGACCTGTGGAACGACGACCTGGTCACCGTCCTCATCGGGTGCAGCTTCAGCTTCGAGACGGCGCTGCTGGACGCCGGCGTCCCGGTCCGCAACATCGAGCAGGGACGCAACGTCGCGATGTACCGCACGGACGTCGAGTGCCGCCCGGCCGGACGGCTGTCCGGCCCGTTGGTGGTCTCGATGCGACCCGTGCCAGCGGCACAGGTCGTCGCGGCCGTGCAGGTCACCGCCCGCATGCCGCGGGTGCACGGTGCGCCGGTGCACGTTGGGTCACCGGCGTCGCTGGGGATCGCCGACCTCGCCCGGCCAGACTTCGGCGAGGCCGTGGACCTGCGCGACGGCGACGTGCCCGTGTTCTGGGCGTGCGGCGTGACCCCGCAGGCCGCCCTGATGGCGTCGCGTCCGCCGTTCGCGATCACCCACGCACCGGGCTACATGTTCGTCACCGACGTCCCGGACGCGACCTACCGCGAGCCTTGACCTCGCCGCCGCTGCCGGATCAGCACTTCCGGGGCGCGGGCTGGTCGTCAGTCGCCCGGAGACCCACCGTGCTGTGACTGCGCGAGTAGGCAGAAGTACACGACGAAGCCGGGCACGCGGAAGGACCGAGGCAGGTCGGGCCGCTTGCGGCGCAGGATGATGACACCGGCGACCACGATCACGAGCAGGACCACCGCCACCTTGATCGCGGTGAGCACCTGGTTGACCAGGCTCGAGAGCCGGATGCCGGTGACGAGCAGCA
>JBBSNO010000107.1:0-9672 GCA_038232615.1 Actinomycetales bacterium | reverse complement strand
CGGGTGAGCGCGCCGGCAGGCGGAACACGTCCCGCCCGACCCGGGTTGGCAGGGCTATGACCCCTCGCTCGCTGGCCTCGCTCGTCGCCCTCCCCGCAGCTGCCGTCCTCGTGCTGGGCGGCTGCGCCGCCTCGCCGTCGGACGGGTCGGTGCTGGCGGCCGAGGACGTGTTCGTCGAGGCACCGGTCGTGGTGCCCGACGTCTCCGGGACCTCCGCGACGCTGCAGGTCAGCACCGAGCTCAACATGGCGTGCGCGGTCGTCTTCGGGACCGATGAGCAGCTCGGCCACGGGATCGCCACCGACGCCGACATGGGCGGCGGGGCGCACACGGACCACGAGGCGGTCATGGCCGGGCTCGAGCCGGACACCGAGTACTACTACCGGGTCCAGGGCTCCGGTTCCGACGGCAACCTGTACCGCAGCGAGCTGATGACCTTCCGCACCCCGCCCGCCGACGCGGTCGAGACACCGGGGGAGAACGTGGCGGTCGGCGCCGAGGTGGTGGCGGTCAGCTCCGAGTTCTCCGACGCCTTCGCGGCCGGCAACGCCGTCGACGGGGACCCGGTCACCGAGTGGTCGAGCGCCGGCGACGGGGACGACGCCTCCCTGACGATCGACCTGGATCGGCCGGTCGACGTGGCCGGTCTGGCGCTGCGCAGCCGGTCGATGGGCGACGGCACGTCGGTGGTCGAGACCTTCACCGTCACGGTCGACGACGGCGAGACGTACGGACCGTTCGAGGCGGGGACCACCTTCACGGTGGCCGAGGCCACCTTCACCGGTCAGGTGCTGCGCATCGACGCCGAGCGGACCACCGGCGGCAACACCGGCGCCGCCGAGGTCGAGGTCTACGAGGCCCCCTGAGGGTCGCTCAGCGCACCTCGCTCAGCCCACTTCCACCACGTCCTCGCCCGCGAACAGGTCGGCCACGGCCAGCCCCAAGGCCGTGTAGACGCTCGGCGGGACGGAGATGTCGGCGACGTGGAGCCGGCCCACGTACCGTCGCGCGGCGGGCTGCAGCAACCCCACCTTGGGCAGGGCCAGCGTCAGGGTGGCTGTCGCGACGACGCAGTCCGGCCCGGGCGTGCCACGGTCGGCGTCGAGCCCGGACGGTACGTCCAGGGCCAAGACCGGGACACCGCTCCCGGCCGCTGTCACGAGGGTGGTGGCGGCACGGACCAGGTCGGCCGTGCTCGTCCGCAGCGGACCACGCAGCCCGTAGCCGACCAGGGCGTCGACGACCAGGTCCGTCCGCGGCGGGAGCTGCTCCCCAGTCACGGCCGGCACGCCGATCCGTCCGAGCACGTCCAGCTGGTGGGCCGTCTCGGGGACCCGGGGCCGCCGCGGGTCGTCCCTCACCGCGGTGACCCGGGCCCCCACAGCGCGAGGCGGCGGGCGGCGACCATCCCGCCGCCACCCGAGCCGCACAGCACGACGATCTCGCGCCCGCTGACCCGACCACCGAGCAGCTGTCTGGCCGCAGCGTCAGGGCCCGGCCTGCGTTCTCCATCATCTGCAGCAGCACGATGCCCAGGTCCTCGACCATGACGCGGTCGACCTCGCGCATCTGGGCGACGGTCACCGCCGGCACCGTGGCGGTGGTCCAGCCGCTCACGCGGGGGCCCGGGACGTCGCCAGGGCGGTGTCCACGACGACCTTTGACTGGAGCGAGCGGTGCACGGGGCACCGGTCGGCGATCTCGAGCAGCTTCTGCTGCTGGTCGTCGTCGAGGTCGCCGTCCAGGCGGATCAGCCGTTCGACGTGGTCGACGAAGCCCGTGGTGGTCGAGCAGGTCCGGCAGTCCTCGGCGTGCACCCGGTCGTGACGGAGGCTGACCGACACCCGGTCCAGCGGCCAGCCCTTGCGGTCGGCGTACATCCGCAGCGTCATGGACGTGCACGCCCCCAGCGCGGACAGCAGCAGCGCGTAGGGCGTGGGACCCGTGCCACCTCCGCCCGGCACGGAGGACGGTTCGTCGGCGACCCAGCTGTTCGGGCCCGAGACGACCCGCTGCGCCAGCCGGGGATGTGCGGTCTCGGTGACGACCACGATGCCGGGCTCGACCACCGCTCCGGCCGGCTCCGAGCCTGCCGGCAGCTCCGGCGGCAGGTAGCGGTCCACCCACGCGGCGATCACCCCCGCGGCGTACGTGGCGTCGGCTCGTCGGGTGAGCAGGTGGTCCGCCCCGTCGAGCGCGACGAAGGAGCGCGGGTGCCGGGCGGCGTCGTAGATCACGCGGGCGTTCTCGATTCCGACGATGTCGTCGTCGGGCGCGTGCATGACCAGCAGGGCACGGCCGAGGCCGGCGATCCGCTCGCGCTGCGGCTGCTCGGTGATGTCGGAGAGGAACTCCCGCGACACGCGGAACGACCGTCCCGCCAACGTGACGTCGGCTGCCCCCTGCTCGCGGATCAGGTCCACCGAGTCCCCGAGCAGCCCGGCGACGTGACGGGGGTCGGACGGGGCGCCGATGGTCACCACGGCGCGCACCTCGGGGATACCTGCGGCGGCCGCCAGCACCGCGGCGCCGCCGAGGGAGTGACCGACGAGCAGGGCAGGCGCGGCTGTCGTGGCCCGCAGGTGGTCGGCGGCCCGGTCGAGGTCGGCCACGTTGGAGGTGAAGGTGGACCCCGCGAAGTCGCCCCCGGACTCTCCCAGCCCGGTGAAGTCGAACCGCAGGACCGCCACGCCGTGCTCCGTCAGGGCCCGCGAGATCCGGGCGGCGGCGAAGGCGTCCTTGCCGCACGTGAAGCAGTGGGCGAACAACGCGTAGCCGCGCGGGGCCCCCGCAGGCAGGTCGAGACGGCCGGCCAGCACCTCACCGCCCACTCCCTCGAACTCGACGAGGCGGCTGTCCGTCATGGTTCGCTCCCTCGGAGATGGTGCCGTCTGCCCCGGCACGTGCGGCAGGGGAACCCGGCCGGTCGGCCGATCCTTCCGCCGGTGCCTACGGTGGACCCGAGCCAGTGCCGGCCCACCGTGAGGAGCAGCCATGCCCGACCGTCCCGACGTGATCGTCTTCGACGTCAACGAGACCCTGAGCGACATGGGCCCGATGGGCCAGCGGTTCGCCGACGTCGGCGCCCCGCCGGAGCTGGCGAAGCTGTGGTTCGCAAGCCTGCTGCGCGACGGGTTCGCCCTGACCGCCGCTGGGGGCCAGGAGCGGTTCGCCGTCCTGGCGGAGGACGTGCTGCGCTCGCTGCTGGCCGCGGTCCGGCTGGACCGGGACGTCGACGAGGCCGTCGACCACGTGCTGACGGGGATGTCGGAGCTCGAGGTCCACCCCGACGTGCCCGACGGCCTGCGGCGGTTGCGGCAGGGCGGCTCACGGCTGGTGACGCTGAGCAACGGCGCCACCTCGGTCGCCGACTCGCTGCTCACCCGGGCCGGGGTGAGGGACCAGCTGGAGGAGCTGCTCAGCGTCGAGGACGCGACGGCGTGGAAGCCGGCCGGTGCGGCCTACCGGTGGGCGGCCGAGCGGTGCGGCGTGGCGCTCGAGGACATGATGCTGGTGGCCGTGCACCCGTGGGACGTCGACGGGGCGGCCCGTGCGGGGGTGCGAACCGCGTGGCTCGACCGGCGCGGCACCGCCTATCCGTCCTACTTCACCCCACCCGAGCTGACGGCCAGTTCGCTGAGGCACCTGGCCGACCTGCTGGGCTGAGGCGTTCCCGCCCTCGACACCTTCTCCCACTCGACCTGTCGCTCGGCGCGCTCACGGTACGCGGGGCCGGCTGGCTTCCGTGGGTCAGGCGCAGCAGCTCGTGGGCTTGTCGCTGCGGTACAGCCCGGCGGCGATGCGCAGCGCCTCGCTCGTGGTCAGGTACGGCGCCCAGGTGTCGGCGATGTCGTCGACGGTGAGCCCGAACTTGATCGCGTACGTGGCCGCCAGCATGACGTCGCCCGCACCGTCCAGCGCGGCGTGCACGCCGAGGACCTTGCCGGTGTCGGCGTCGGCGACCAGCTTCAGGACACCTCTGGTGTCATGGTTCGCCAGCGCCCGGGGTATGTCGCGTGCGTCGAGGACCCGGCAGTCGCAGTCGTGCCCGCGGGCGAGCGCCTCCGCCTCCGTCAGGCCGGCGCTGCCTAGCTGCGGCGTGGTGAAGTTGACGCCGGGTAGTCCCCGGTAGTCCACGGTCGTCGGCTCGCCCAGAGCACCTGCGGCAGCCGCGTGCCCGGTCTGCGCGGCTACGTAGACGAACTGCGGGGCACCCGAGACGTCGCCGGCAGCGAAGACCCGAGGGTTCGTCGTGCGCTGGTGCTCGTCGACCACGACGAAGCCGCGCTCGTCGGTCACCACCCCGGCCGCGACCAGGCCGAGCCCGTCGGTGCGAGCGGTACGCCCCGTCGCGGCCAGCAGCCGCTCACCGGTGACGTGTCGGCCGCCCGCGGTGGTGACGACGACACCGTCACCACCGGCCGCCACGGCGACGCCACGCTCCTCGACCACGGTGATGCCGTCGTCGGCGAAGACACCGCAGAGGACGTCGGCGACCTCGGGTTCGGCGTGCGGGGCGAACCGGCCGATCACGGTCACCTCGACGCCGAGGTGCGCGAACAGCTGCGCCTGCTCCAGGCCGACGTATCCGCCCCCGAGGACGACCATGGACGCCGGCAGGGTTTGCTGCTCCATCGCCGTGGTGGACGTGAGGACGTCCACTCCGTCGACACCGGGCAGGTCCGGGACGTGAGGGGCCGCACCGGTGGCGATGACGAACGCCGAAGCGGAGACCGGCTCGCCGTCGACGTGCAGGGTCCGCTCGTCGACGAAGGCGGCGTGGCCGTACCGGACCGCGAAACCGTGCGCGTCGGCGACGTCGGCGTACTTCTCCTCCCGGAGGTGCTCGACGAGGTCCTGCTTCTGGGCAATCAACGCCGGCAGGTCCACCGAACCGGCGCTGGTCGGGACCATGGGGAACGGGTTGCTCAGCGCGCGGTGCCGCCCGGCGGCGGCCGCGAGGAGGGTCTTGCTGGGCACGCAGCCGATGTTCAGGCACGTCCCGCCGAGCGGACCGTGCTCCACGAGCAGGACGCTGCCGCCGCGTGAGCGCACCTCGATCCCCGCAGCCATCGCCGCGCCGCCCGTGCCGATGACCACCACGTCGTACTCGTCCATGCTGCGTCCCTCTCGTCCTTCGTCGGTGTCGGCCCGCGCACACCGTGCACCTTCCACCGCGCTGGAAGGTCAAGTAGCGTCTGCACGTGCGCATCGGTGAGCTCGCCCGGTGCGGCGGTGTGACGACGAAGACCATCCGGTTCTACGAGCAGGCGGGAGTCCTGGCCCGACCACCCTGCGAGCACGTCCGGCGCCTCCTCGACGCCCACGCCGCCGGCCTCGACGCCCGCATCCTCGAGCCGCCTCCAGGGAGAGGTCGAGGACCTCCGCCGCCGAGCGGTGACGCTCGACCCTGCGGCGTGCACGGACGCCGCGGTCTGCCACGTCATCCCGACGTAGCCCCGGCTGGTGCAGCATGTGCCCATGGCCACTGGTCGTGCCGACTCCCGGCAGGTCCGTGGCCGTTGGGTCGGCGCCGCGTCGGCGCAGCGGGACCCCGGGGTCCTGCGGCCGTCCGAGCTCGACCGGCTGCGCCGGTTCGGCACCACCCGCTTCGCCGAGGCCGGCACCGTCGTCGCGGCCTCGGGCACGACGGTGACGCAGGTGCACGTCGTCGCGAGCGGCGAGATAGAGCTGATGACGCGGCTGGACGAGGGCAGGGTCACCACGGCCGTGGTGCGGACCGGTGGCGTGGTGGGCGACATCCCCCTGCTGCTGGGTCAGCCGATGCCCTTCGACGCGGTCGCCAGCCGGGACACCGAGTGCGTCACGTTGACGTGGGACCGGTGGACGGAGCTGCTGCGGGGCTCCCCCGACCTGGCGCTGCGCTGGATGACGTCGATCGCCCGACGTCTCGACGACGACCGGCGCCGACTCGTCGTGGTCATGTCCAGGCCCCTGGTCGCACAGGTGGCCTACCTGCTGCTCGACATGGTCGAGGACGCACCGGGGGGCCGGTCGGTCGTACGTCTGAGCCACACGACCATGGCGCAGCTGCTCGGCGTCCGACGGCAGTCCGTGACCCGCGTGGTCGGCGACCTCAAGCAGCGCGGGCTGGTCGACACCAGGTACGGGCAGACGCACCTGCTCGACCTGGACGGTCTGCGCGAGGTCATGGGCGGCGACCCGCTGCCGTGAGCTGGGCGGCGAGGGGTCGTGATCGTCGGCCGCCGCGGTGCCTCCCGCGAGCGCTCCGGTGGTCGGTCCGAGCGCGAAGGGAGAGGATCGGCGTCCGAGCCATCCCTACCCGAGGAGTGAACATGCAGGTCCGGACCATCCCGAGAGCCTCCTTCGCGGTCCTCCTGACCGCGTCGCTGTCCGGTCAGGCGCCGGAGGACGGCGGGGACCAGAGCAGCCCGCGCAGAGGGTGCGCCGACAGCCCGCTCGGCTGGCCAGGACAAGCAACTGTGTCACCGAGGTGACAGTCGCGGCATGACCACCGCCCCCGGGCGTTCCCTCACCCGAAGGCCGGCACCGAGCCGACCATCGACGAAAGGTGAGCCATGACCCGGATCCCCGTCCACTCCGTCGCCTCCGCCCCCGAGGGCAGCCGTGACTCCCTCAAGGCGCTCGAGGCGAGGTTCGGAAAGGTCCTCAACATCCACGGCGCGATGGCGCACTCCCCTGCCGTCCTCGAGACGTACGCCGCGATCCAGCGGGTGATGCAGGACGTCGGCACCTTCGACGGCGCCACCCGCGAGGCCATCGCCCTCGCCGTGGCGAACGTCGACGAGTGCGCCTACTGCCAGGCCGCCCATACCGCAGGCGGCAAGGCCGCAGGCCTCACCGAGCAGCAGACGGTCGACATCCGCCGCGGCCAGGTGGACGACCCGAAGCTCGCCGCGCTGGACGCCGGCTGGAGCGACGCCGAGCTCACCGAGACCTCCGCGCACGTCGCCCTCAACCTGTTCACCAACTACTTCAACCACCTGGTCCGCGCCGACCTGGACCTGCCCGCGGCACCGGCACTCTGACCCGGGCCGCCACCTGGGGGGTGGGGTCGGTGAGCGAGCGCACGGTGCGTGACCCGACGACCGGCCAGACTCGTCGGCAGACCTGCCCGATCCCACCCACCTCGTCGAGGACCACATGACCCAGCCCGACTTCGCCGACCTGACGGCGGTCTTCGTCAACTGCACCCTCAAGCCGTCCCCGGAGCGGTCGCACACCCAGGGCCTGCTCGGGGTGAGCACCGCGATCATGCGCGCCCACGGCGTCGCCGTCGACGAGATCCGTGCCGTCGATCATGACATCGCCCCTGGGGTCTACCCCAACATGACCGAGCACGGTGCGACCCACGACGACTGGCCGCTGCTGGTGCCCCGGATCCTCGGCGCCGACATCCTCGTCATCGGCACCCCGATCTGGCTCGGCGAC
This sequence comes from Actinomycetales bacterium, assembly GCA_038232615.1. Lineage (GTDB taxonomy): Bacteria > Actinomycetota > Actinomycetes > Actinomycetales > DASROP01 > DASROP01. The sequence continues at coordinate 2,238 of JBBSNO010000107.1, read as the reverse complement.
AAGTCCAGCGTGGCCACGCGGGTCGTCGAGCGGCTGTACGCCCTGTCGGGGCAGCTGAACGACGCCGGTCAGTACCTGTACTACGGCCGCGTCGGAGGAGTCGTCGTCACCGGCAACGAGGACGGCGCCAAGCACGTGGCGATGAACCTCCTGTACTCGCTGCAGCACCTGGGGTACACGATCCCGCCGCAGGCCGACGCCGCCTGGCTCGGCGAGGCCGGCCCGGGCCCGTCGTACCTCGACGAGGGCTCGGGCGGACCGCAGAACGACTTCACCCAGCGCAACGCCACGTTCATGACGTGGAACCTCATGCACCTCGCCGCCATGCTCAAGCGCTCGGGCGGGTTCCCGGTCGGCGGCAACAGCCGCACCCGCTGGGACGCCGGCGAGCGCTTCGACCACCCGAACCCGGAGTACCGATGAGCTCCCACGACCACGACCTGCTCGTTATCGGCGCCGGCGCCACCGGCCTGGCCGCGGCACGCACCGCGCGGGCGGCCGGCCGGAGCGTCGCGCTGGTCGAGGCGGCCCGCCCGGGCGGCGACTGCACCCACCACGGCTGCGTGCCGAGCAAGACCCTGCTCGACGTCTCCCACAGGGTCTCCGCCGCCCGCGACGGTCGTCGCCTCGGCGTGGGCGAGATGGGCCCGGTGGACTTCGCGGCGGTGATGCGCCACGTGCAGGACGTGATCGCCGACGTCGAGCGGGACGAGTCCCCCGGGCTGCTGCGGCGCGAGGGCATCGACCTGCTGACCGGGTGGGCCCGTTTCGTCGACACCTCGGGGCACGGCTGCACCGTCGACGTCGACGGCACCCGCGTGCGTGCCCGGCGCGTCGTCGTCGCCTCGGGCGCCCACGCCGCCGTGCCACCGGTCGACGGCCTCGCCGACGTGCCCTACCTGACCAACGCCACCGTCTTCGACCTGACTGAGCAGCCGGAGCACCTGCTCGTCATGGGCGGCGGCGCGATCGGGGTCGAGCTCGCCCAGGCCTTCGCCGGACTGGGCACCCGGGTGACGCTCGTCGAGGGGGCGCCGCGCATCCTCGGCAAGGAGGAGCCCGAGGTGTCCGACGTGATGACGCGGGTGCTGAGCGGCCAGGGCGTCGACGTCCGCACCGGGTCGCAGGTCGCCTCGGTCCGGACACTCCCCGACGGCGCCGCCGAGCTGACCCTGGACGACGGGACCGCGGTGTCCGGCTCGCACCTGCTCGTGGCCGTCGGACGACGGCCCGCCACCTCCGGGATGGACCTGGACCGGGTCGGCATCGAGACCGGGCGCGCCGGCAGCATTGTCACCGACGACCAGCTGCGCACCACCACGGCCGGGGTCTGGGCGGCCGGTGACTGCACGACGCCGTTGCAGTTCACCCACGTCGGCGACGCCCAGGGCCGGCTGGCCGCCGCCAACGCCTTCGCCCGCGGCACCAGGCTGCCCGGGCTGCTCGGCGGTCCGGGCACGTTCGACCCCAGGGTGACGCCGTGGGTGACGTTCACCGACCCCGAGGTCGGTCGGGTCGGGCTGACCGAGGACGAGGCGTACGCCCGGTACGGCTCGCGGTCCCGGGTCGCCGTGGTGACCATGGCCGAGACCGACCGGTCACGGACCGCGGCCAGCACCGAGGGCTACGTCAAGCTCGTGGTCGCCCCCCGCCGCGTGGCGCCCCACCGCCTGCTCGACGAGGTCGTGGGCCTGACCGCCGTCAGCCCCCACGGCGGCGAGCTCGCCCACACGGCCGCGCTGGCCATGCGCACCCGCATGCTCGCCGCGCGCCTGGCCCAGACCGTCGCCCCCTACCCCACCTACTCCCTGGCCCTGCGCATCGCCGCATCACGACTGTTCGGCACCTTCGCCGGGCAGACCTGGCGCCCCGCCCGGCCATCCTGAGAAGGCACCGGCGGGGGCGGAGTCGATCACGTCAGATGGCCCGTCCACCGCGACCTGCCCCGAGTGGGGTGCTCGTGCACCGCGCCTCCCTCCGCGTTAGCCCGGTCAGCCAGTCCGGCGTCGACTACGACCCCGTCAATCACCGAGCCCTCCAACGCATCCTCAACCAAGATCAACAAGCGGCGGCTTGACACAGGGCAACTCATGCGTCTGAGACGCGCCACCTGCTGGACGGACACCAGCGCGTCGGACAGGACGTTGATGGGCTCGACGAGGCCGTCCGGCCCAATGCCGTTGACCTTGAAGCGCGTCGCGTTGTCGCGCAGGTCGGGACGGCGCGCGAGCCGCCGTG
>JBBSNO010000106.1:0-9753 GCA_038232615.1 Actinomycetales bacterium | reverse complement strand
GGCGACGGCGGCGGCGGTGGCGAAGCGGTCATCACCGGCGACCCGGCGGGCCTGGAGCTGGGCGACGACAGCGTCGCTGATCGCTGCGGTGCCACCAAGGGCGATCCGTTCGGTGCCGATGATCGGGGTGTCGGCGGGCACGGAGTCGCGGGTGGTGAGCAACAGGGGCCAGCCCCGCTTGGCTGCTGCGGCTCCACCGCCAAGGGCGTCGGCGTACACGGCGCCGGAGGCGTAGTAGGCCCCCGCCGGGTTGACGAAGAACTTGTGTGCGACGGCAGCGGCGGTCAAGTACCGGTCCCCACCGCTGACCCGTTCCACCACGATCCCCCGGGCTTGCAGGTCCTGCAGCACAGAGTCGTCGACGACGCTGGTTCCCCCGACGACCCAGGCGCGGGTCGGGGCCAGTCGATCCAGTTCGCTGGCGATCGGGTTGGGGATACTCGCCGTCATCACAGGAAGAACTGGGCCGTTCACCTCGGCCGCGGCTGCCCCTGCCGCCAACGCATCAGGCCAGTTTTCACCAGTCACGATGAACACATCGCTGGCAGAGCCGGTCGGGAAGCTGCCGGCCGAAACCGCTGCGGCGGTGCTGTATCTGTCGATGCCCGCGAACCGGGTCACGCCCTCCGGCCGGGCCGGTGGCGGTTGCAAGTTGGAGTCGCGCGGGACCGGGCCCCCGACGCTGCCCCCACCGGGGTACGGAGCCATTCCCGGCTGCGGAGCCGGGAGGTCCGCGCTGGAGTCAACGGGGCCGACGGTCGTCCCGGACGGCGTCACCGTACGGGACGTGTTCCCAGCGTCGTCGACGGCAGCGACGGCGTAGACGGCGCCGTCGACCGGAGCACTGTCGGTGAACGCTGTGCCGGCCACACCGGCGAGCTGCGTCACCGTGCCGTCCGGGAGCAGGCGATACACCACGTAGTGAGTGGCGCCTGGCGACGGTGACCAGGAAACCGCGGTGCCGCCGGTCACTGTCGACGACCTCACGTCACCGGGGGCCGCTGGGGCCTCTGTGTCGACCGAGAAGGTGCTGCTCGCGGACCCCGTCACACCGTTGCGACCCGTCACCGACACGACCAGGGTGTGCGCGCCGTCGGGGAGCCCGGAAAAGTCGCCCTGCAGCTGCCCGTCGAGTCGCGACACCTGCAGCGACCGGCCGTCTACGCGGATGTCGACGTTGAGCGCGTCAAACGCTGTCGTGCCGCTCGTCGCGATGGCCGTTACACGGCCGCTGCCCGCGCCGTATTGGCCGGTGGCGGGCGATGTGATCCGTACTGTCGGGGCGATGTCGTCGACGCCGATCGCGAGGACACCGAGGTCGCTCGTCGTGGCCGTCACGGTGTTCGTCGCTGGGTCTACCGTCGAGGGCAGCTCGTGCCAGAGTGACCCGTCGTAGCGGAACAGCGCGTAGGTGCTCGGGTCGGTGCCGCCCACCTGGTCGCTGTCGTACGTCATCTGCACGGTGGCGGGAGCGGCGAGGTGAACGTCTGGCGTCGCCGTCCATACCGCGCTCACCACGTCGACGCCGAACACCTCCGTCGGCGCCGTCGGCCGAGTCGGCGTTGGCCACGCCGCCGTCGTTGCGAGCTGCGTCACTCCGGGAGCGGCGTCGGGCGGCAGTGTGATCGTGACCTGCGGGTTGAAGGACATGCTCACGACGTTCGTGGCTCCGGCCGTGAGCGTCTGCGTAGCCACCTTGAGCGCCCCGCTGACGATGGGCTGCAACTGCGCGCCGACGTTGCCCGCGCCACGCGTGAAGAACTGCTTGGCGACCTCGAGCCCGTCGGCGCTCGCCGGCAGCTGGTGGTCAGCGGTCAGCAGGAACCCGTTCGGGCCGCCCTCCCAATTCTGCGCCACCCACTTCTGCCGCACTCCCGCTTGCAGCGTGCCGTCGACCTCGACCCCAACGCCGACCGCCTTCAGGCCGAACTCCGGCTTGAGCTCGAACGTCGTCTGCCGCTCACGCTCGACCTCGAGTTCGGAGCCCGCGTCGTGCCCGGCGATTTCGAGCACCCCGGCGATGAGCCCCTTCGAGTTGGAGGCGTCATAGCGCGGCAGGTCGTTGCCCCCCAGAGCGGCGATAGCCCGAACGAACGGGCCGTTCGTCGTCGTAAGGATTTCCCGCAGCACCGCGAGATTCGTGACCGTCAGGGTCGCTGTGCGGGTTTCCGACGTCTCGGCGCAATCCACCCGCGCTGTGCACGTGCTGAAGGAGACGATGACGGCGATCGGCGTGCGCGTGGCCCGGCTCCACCGAATCGCGAAGGAACCGCTCAGCGTCGCCGCCTCGCTGAAACCGAGACGCTTCTCCAGCGCGAGGAAGTTCACGTCGGCTCCTGCCTCCAGGGACCCGGACAGTTCCCCCGTCAGCGCGGTCTCGATGTAGGTCGGGGTCGTCGTCGCCGAAACACCGACTTTCACGCTCCCCTTGGCCTTCGCGCCGAGGAAGACGTCGAGCGGCAGGAACGTGCTGTCCCCGTCGTGCTTGAGCAGCAGCTTGAGTTTGTCCTCCGTGGGCGTGTGCAGCTCGGCGGACAGCGACAGCGACGTGTCGGCCCCGGCGGAGGTTGAGTCGACCTGGCCGGCGCCCAGCAGGAGCTGCTCGCCGAGGTGCCGGGTCAGCCAGGCGGCCGGGCCTGGCAGCGGCTGGGCGGCCATCTGCACAAAGGGCATGCCTAGAGCCAGCGTGCTGCGCGTGAGCGAGCTGTCGTCCGCCACGAGCGAGCCCTGATCCCAGAACCCGACGCTGCGCATTGCGTCGGCCCCACCCACCGACACCTCTGCCGTGCCGAGGTGGAAGCCGAGATCCAGCCCGGCGCCGCCTGCCAAGGCGGTGGAGTACTTCAAGTCGGAACTCACCGACGACGCACCACTAGGCCCGTAGCTGCCGTCGCTGTTCGAGGAGCTCTTAACCTTGAGGACGTCCAGGCTCCCCTCGGCGGTCGCCCCCGCACCGAGGACGAAGGTGTTCTCGGGAGTGGCGATGCTTGTGTCGAGGCAGTTCGGGTTGAGCTCGGGCGTGGCGCGGGCTGGCCCCGCGTCGCCGTTGGTGTTGTGCGCGACGACGGTAACCACGTTGCCGTACTGCTCCATGAGGGCCAGGGGCACGGTTGTGGCAGCCGTGGCGTGCTGCCCCGTGATCGCCTGGGCGGCCAGGGCGTGGTCCCCGACTGACACGACGTAGTCACGCAGCGGGAAGAACTGGCTGTCGAAAGTCATGGACAGCGCGAACCCCGTCGCGTCGGCCGGGCACGCCGGGGTGCGCTTCGCCGACACCCTGCTGGTGGGCTCGACCGCGCCGACGGCGGCCGTTGTGCTGACGAGAGGGTGCTTCATCACGTTGACGCCGTCCACGACAGAGCTGATCGCGTAGAAGGCGGGTGCCGCGGGATCCGCCGGCACGACGGCGCGCAACACGCCGGTACCGTCGTCGGGCAGGAACGTGATTCCGGCCGTCGGTGAGGAGGCGAAGGCAACGTCACGTGCCGAGGTCGTGAACAGCTGATAGCTGGTCGCGCCGGGCGTCGGAGCGAACGTGAGCCCCACTTGGTGGTCGAGCGGTGTCGCGGTGAGCTCAAGCGGCGGCTCGGCGACGGGGTGCGCAGTGACCGCGGGCGACGCTGCCTGCACGCCAGCCGAACGGGCAACGAAAGCCTCATCGACGACCAGCGATCCCGAGAATGTGGGCACGAGTACGTAGTCCCGCTCGAGCGTCGCCCCCGGTGCGAGCTCGGCGACGGACGTCGAGAGCCGCTCCCGGGGCTGGTAGATGAAGCCCGTGGCGCCTGCCGTGCCGGCCTGGAAGCCCAGGTTGTACACCGGAACGTCGGCGACGTTCTTCAGGTGCAGCGTCAGGTGGTAGGGGTCGCCGATGTCGGCGCGGTCGTCGGCGTCGGCGGTCAGGGACAGCGCCGAGGCGCCCCAAACGTGCAGCGGCTTCGCCGTCACCGCGCGCAAGCTCACCGCATCACCGAAGGGTTCCAGCGTGCCCGCGTAGGACGCCGTCACGTCGTAGAAGCCCTCGACGTCGCCGCGGACGTACCAGCTGACCGAGCGACTCTGTCCGCCAGGAATGTCCGGCATGGATTGGGTCGCGGTCTGCGGCGTGCCGGTCGGGGCTAGGGGTAGCCCGGCGGGCACGTCGAGGGTCGCGGTGCCTCGGTCGAGGGTGAACCCGTCATCGGAGAGGTTGACGATCATGAGTTCGACGTCGAAGAACTCCTTGAGCCACGTCGCCTTGGCTGGCACCTTCATCCACACGAGACGGTCCGAGTCTCCCGTGACAGTGTAGTCATAACCTCCGGAGGAGAACCAGACGGAGCCGCCGCCTCCTCCTCCACCGCCGCCGCAGCTGACGGTGGCGCCGTCGACTGTCGGGCAGACGGGGAAGGTGCCTCGGGAGTAGTAGCCGTGCATGGCACCGCCACTGTCGCGCAGGAACGGCAGTGCGACCGTGAACTCGACGACATTCTGGTTCGCGGGGTCAGTCGGGTCGATGCCGACCGCAATCATCTCGTCGGGAGTCATGGGATGCGTGGTCACCGTGGCGTCGGCCAGCGCCCCGGGCTGGAGCGTGATCGTCACGCTCGCGGCGCCGTCGACCGTCGTCAGCGTCGCCTTGGCCGGCCTGTAGCCCGAGTGCACCGCCGCGACCGTCAGCGAGCCGTCGGGGAGCCCCCCGACGCGCGCGACGCCGTCGCTGCCGGTCGTCGCCTTGACCGTGCTGCCGTCAGGGAGGACGACCGCGACCGTGGAGGACTCGAGCACGCCGCCGCCGGCCGCCTGCACCGTCACCTCGACCGCTCCGCGCGCCGAGTCGACGGCGACGGTGGTGTCCGCGGCACTGCCCAGGACGTGCTCGTCGCCATCGTACGAAGCGCGCAGCGCGTGGGTGCCCGCCGACAGGCGGCCGACGGACAGTTGCGCTGCGCCATCGCTGCCTAGTGCGGCGGTCCCCAGCGTCGTCGGGCCGTCGGTGAAGGTCACCGTGCCGCTGGGTGTCGCCGCTCCCGGCGCGGTCACGGCGACCGTCGCGGTGAGCACCGCCGTCGCGATCGACGTCAGCGGCGTGGGAGAGGCAACGAGGGCCAAGGCCGTGGACGCCTTGGTGACGACGAGGTCGGCGGGGTCGGACATTGACCAGACGTGCTTTGCGTCGCCGGAGTAGGCCGCGGTCACCTGGTGCGTGGCCACGGTCAGCGCAGACGCCGCGACGTGCGCCGTGTCATCCGCGGCCACCGACACGCTGCCGGCGGCCCCGCCGTCGACCATGAACACCACCGTGCCGGTCGGCGCTTGGCTGCCGGTCGGAACGGTGACGGTCGCCCGCAGCTCCACCGGCTCACCGAAGACGGCGCTGCCCCGCTGCGCGGTCGTCGTTGAGGGGTCGAGCACCGTCAGGACGACCGGTGTCGACGTCGACCCGGCGTGCGTCGCGTCGCCGCCGTACGTCAGCAACAGGCTGTGCTGACCGACCGGCAGGCCGGCGAGGGGAAGGGACACCTGCCCATTCACGAGGGTGCCCGTCGCCACGGTCGTCGCTCCCTCCGCGACGGTCACCGTGCCGCTCGGGACGCTGGTCGGTAGGCCGGTCGTGGCGACGGTGACGAGAATCGTGCCCTCGTCGTCGGAGGCCACCGTCCGGTCGCCGCCGGCGAACGTCGTCGACGTGGCATACGGGTCGCGGGTCGCGGTCACCGCGGCGGACGTGCTCGGCTGGTCGCTCGTGCTGCCCTCGTAACTCGCCGTGAGCGAGTGCGTCCCCGGTGCCAGGGTCGTCGTCAACTGGGCGGTGCCGCCGGTATCGACCTGCGCGGAGCCGAGGTATCGGCCGCCGTCGTAGAGCTGCACCACGCCGTACACGCCGGCAGAACCCGCCACGGTTGCGGTCAACGTCGTGGACGCGAGCGGGTCGCCCGAGTCCGGCGAGACGGTCAACGAGATCGCTGTCCGCGCCCGCGCGGTGGCCAGCACCGCCTCGGACGGCGCGCCCAGACCGGCGGTGCTGCGCGCCCGCACGGTCAGGGACTGCTCCACGCCGTTCGGGACGGTCACCGTGCCGGAGCGACCGGTGATCTCGACGGCCGCTCCGCTGGGCTGCGCCTCGATCCGGTAGCCGGTCAACTGCGGGTCGCCGAGGTCGGTCGGCGCATTCCAGGTCACGGTGATCTGGGCGTCACCTGGCTCGGCGTGCAGCCCGCTAGGCGCGCCCGGCAGGCGCGGGTCGACCGTGACCGGCGTCGATGCGGTGACCACGGTTCCGCCCGGAGATGTGACGCGCAGGGTGGCCGTTCGCACCGCCGCGACCCGGTAGACGTGATCCACGGCGACACCCTGGCTCGCGTCGGCGAGAGCACCGCGGACGTCTCCGGTGCCGTCCCCGAAGTCGAGGACGTAGGAGAACGGTCCCGTCCCGCCGCCGCTGAGCGCTCCCTGCAGGCGCGTCGTCAGCGGTCCGCTGCCGGACGCCGGGTTCGCGGTCAGGCTGACCTGCAGCGCTGTCTCGCCCGCCACCTGGCCGTTGAAGTCCTCGTCGATGCCGGTGGTCACCTGGCCGGCCGTGACGCGCACGGAGGTGGCCGCGTCGAACGTCGGCTGGTCGTGGTACCACCGGTAAGTGTTGCCGGAACAGTCGCCGTAGCTCACCCGGTAGTCGCCCGCGGGCAGGTCGCCGACCTTGTACGCCGGCCGGTACGCGTACTGCCGGCCGCTCTGCCCGGTACCTGTCGACGCCTCTACGCAGACGGGCAGTCGCGTGTTGCTCAGCCGGCCCGCGATGCCGCCGGCGTCGGGCAAGGCGACGTCGATGCCCGAGGTCTGCTGGTCGACCGCGACCGTGACCGGGTCGCCAGGGCCGTCGGCGCCGTCGGCGCGGTAGGAGCGCGGGAGGTGGTCGGTCTTGTCGCTGCAGTCCCGCGCGGTGACGGTGGACGTGCCGGCCGGCACGCCGTGCAGCGTGTAGGTGCCGTCGAGAGCCGTCTGGGCGAATCCGCGGCCGGAGACGCAGGCCTGCGCGATCGCGATGCCGCGCACGTCGCGCACGGTGCCACCGATCCGGCCGCCCAACGGCAGCGCAAGGGTCCCGACTGCGTTGTCCTCACCGGCGCGCACGACGATGCCTCGGGGCCAGTCCTGTCCGACGCGGTCCCCGCCCGTGCAGTCCGAGACGCTGCCCGAGTACCCGTCGTACGGCGCGAGCCCCTGGATGCGGAACGCGCCGTCCACGGCAGTGCGTGTGCTGCCGTAGCTGCTCCCGTACACCGACACGCACATGCCGGCGAGCGCGGCGCCCTCAGGGGTGGTGACGACACCGGAGACGGAGCCGGCCGGCTGCATGGTGATATCGACGCTGCTCGCCGTGTCGGGCGCGATCACGGGGGTCGGCGTCGCGGAGGTCGCGTCGGTGACGTTGGGCGCGTACGTCGGCGCCAGGTCGCCGGTGGCGCGGCAGGAGTAGGCCTGCACGCGGTACTGATCGGAGGGCAGGCCGCGGATCGTGTAGCTGCCGTCCGCGGCGGTCGACGTATAGCCCGAGTAGGCCCCCCCCGCGAAGGCATGCACGCACAGATCGGGCACTGGGATGCCAGATCCGTCACGGACCGTGCCCGACAGCGAGCCACCGACGTGCAGGACGGCGTCCACGCCGTCGGTGACCTGTCCGGCTGTGACCGCGATGGGGTCGGCCGCGTCGGTGGCCGCCCGCTCCCGGGCGAACTGCGTGAGCAGCCCGCGCCCGCCGCAGTCGTTGAAGCCTACGGTCAGCTGACCGGCCGGGACGCCGTGGGCGACGTAGCGCCCGTCGGCAGCGGTGTAGCCGTTGCTGACGTACGCGCCGCTTTCGTCGGTGACGTCGACGCAGACGCGCGCCAGCGGGGAGGCGTTGTCGTCACGCACCAGCCCGGCGATGGCCCCGCCTACCGACATAGCGACGTCGATGTTGCTCGTGGCCTGCCCGCGAGTGACCGCCACCCGGATCGCGGAGCTGTAGTCGGACCCTGCCGGGTAGTAGCCGCCGACGAGGTCCCCACCACTGCAGTCGGAGAAAGACACGATGTAGGACGCGGTGTTCAGGCCGCGGATCTCGTAGCGGCCGCCAGCGCCCACGACCCCGGAGCCGCCGTCGCTGTAGAAGACGCCTCTGTCGGGGGAGTACGGCGTCGTCGCGCTGACGCAGACCCGCGGGCTGCTCCCAGCGCCGGCCGGGACCGTCACCGTGCCGGTGATGCTGCCGCCCAGGTGCAGCACGACGTCGAGGTCCGAACGCGTGTCAGCCGCGGCAACCGTGAGCATCGTCGCCGCGGACGGCTTGTCGGCGCCGTCGTAGTAGGTCGGTGCGAGCCCGCGTCCGCCGCAGTCCCGGACAACGACGCCGTAGGTCCCGGCCGGGACATCGCTCAGCCACAGCCCGTCGACGCCGGTCCTGGCGTAGTACGTGCTGCCCAACGTGCTGGGCAGCTCGACGCAGACGTCCCGCAGCAGGGTGCCCTGCTCGTCGCGAACTGCGCCCGAGAGGGTCGCCGGGGCGGCCGCCTGGGCCGCCGGGGCGACGAGCGGGACGCTCAGCGCAGCGAGCACCAAGGCGAGCGCGGCGACGAGCGCGGCAGGGCGTGGGCGATAGGCGAACACGGAACCCCCAGGACGAGCGGACCGCCTGCGCTGCGCAGGGGCTCAACGTGCCCAAACGTAGACAGGTGCACGTGGTGTTGGCTGAAGGTTTGCTGAATTGTCGGTAGCTGGCACCCGGTTCGTCCCGTTTTCTGCCGTTTTTCGAGGGATCTGTCACCCCGGGGATAGGTTTAGGCACTCAGAACCGGACGTCGTTCGTGACTGCGTCGCTGCCGCGGAAGCCTCGACGATGCCGGTTGGGTCGGCTGGGGCACAGCGGCCCGACCGCTTGTAGCCAGTCCAGCACCTTTGGCCGCCGTGCGCGCCGGCAGTCTGTGGCGGCGACGGGCGTAGCCGGCCCCCCGGCCGCGGGCCAGCAGCGCTGCCCCGACGACTTCGGTGCTGTAGGTGCGGCGGGGTAGGCACCAGGCGAGGAGCAGGACATGGGTGACGCCGCAGGCCCGACAGCGGGCCCGGTCCGGGCGCAGCCGGCGCCACTGGCCACCGGGCACCTGGACGTGTCTGGTCCCGGTGACCTGAACTGAATCCGCCGGAGGGTCAAATCCACCAAGACCAGACCCGGCAACCCCCTACCTCAAAGGCGCGCTGGGCATCGCAGTGAGGTGTGTCCCTCCCACCGGATAGTGGCCTGATGAGCCGCCACAGCTTCGATGCCGGCACCCAACGTTGGCACGTCGGGTGGGAACCGGCCATGGCCTGCTACTTCGCCCAGGTCGAACCATTGCAGCGATCCGGCGCCGACGCCGGGGACGACCCGCTGCGTGATGCCGTCGAGGCCGACCGACCCGGCGCCGTGTACCGACACTGGCCGGCCTACGCGACCGGCTACGTGACCAGATCCTGCTGCCGACCAACGTCAGCGAGCAGCTCGCCGGCGACGGGCCCGCCCACCCTGACCTCTACGCCGCGGCAGCCGGTCACCGCCTGGACGCCCAGGAGCGTTACCTGCTCCGCGCGGCACAGGCCGCGAGGCACGCCGACGCCGGGGACCGGGGCACGGCCCGCGCCGCTGACCGCGGCTCCAGCCAGCCACACACGTTCCGCCTGACCGGCGTCGTCTGGCGTCGCGGGCCAGGGCAGGCAGGCTCCGAGCCTGTCGCGCAACCCGATGAGCCAATCGATCGCGTC
>JBBSNO010000105.1:0-9754 GCA_038232615.1 Actinomycetales bacterium | reverse complement strand
GGCCGGAGAGGCTCGGCAGCGGATGCCACTCGGCGCCGCTGTCGTCACGCAGCGCGGACAGGGTGGATCGAAGGTCCTTCAGGGCCTGCCGTCCAGCGCGCTGCACCTGCTGCACACACACCTGCGCCTGGGCGGGCCTGTCACCGGTGATCATCTCCTCTGCCGCTTCCGCCTGGATCACCATGACCCCGAGCCCGTGCGCGACGACGTCGTGCATCTCCCGGGCGATCCGCGTCCGCTCCTCCTGGGCGGCCGCGGTCCTGAGCCCATCGACGTACAGATCCCGGTAGCGCAGGTAGGCCCCGAGCAGCCACAGGACGATCACGGCCAAGGTCCAGGGCAGCTCGTCGCGGGCCGCCTCCCAGGACCTCGTGGCGGGGTCGAGGAGCAGGTGCGCCGCGAGCGTCACCACGACGAGCACCAGCCCGGTCAGCGCCCGGCCCCATCTCGGCTCCCACCGACCCAGCGAGTAGCTGCTCACCATCACCGCGACGGTGGCTGAGGTGGCGATCGGCGGCACGCCCTCGACGGACCACCAGGCGATCGACACCGAGGTGATCAGCGCGGTGGTCAGGAACGGTCGCCGGCGGCGCAGCAGCAGGATCGGACCGAGCGAGGTCAGGACGACGAAGGCCAGCCAGCGCGGTCCGCTCAGCTCGGTCCTCAGCGCCGGGGTCCACACGTCCAGCTGCGCGAGCACCACGACCAGGACCACCGCGGCGGTGTCGACGACCCGGCGGCGCCGCACGAGCCCTGGACGGTCCACCAGCCGAGCGTAGGACTGCCCAGGTGGCCGGCGCTGTCATCTCCAGGATGACCGGGAACCATCCCCGCGGTGGATGGCGTCGCGCCGCCGGACGACTCCGCGGAGCACCGCGGCCTTCCTAGTGTCCGGGTGACCGTTCGCCCGTACTCAAAGGAAACCACCATGCGTCGTGCCATCGATACCACCGCCGCCCTCGGCGGCGTCCTCTTCCCGATTCTGGCCATCGGCGGACTGCTGCTGGCGCTGCCGGCACTGCCGCCGGACTTCTCCGGGCCTCCCCGGGACATCGCCCAGTTCCTCACCGCCAACCCACCCACCACGACCACCTGGCTCGGCCTCGCCCTCGAGACGGCCGGCCTCGTCGCCTTGCTGGCGTTCGGGTCGCGGCTGGCCTTCGCCGTCGCCGAGGACTGGCGGGCCCTCACGATGGGCGGCCTCCTCGTCGCGGCCGTCGCCGTGAAGGTGGCCAGCATCGGACCCGTCCTGGTCGCCGTGAACCACGCATCCGACCTGTCCGCAGAGTCCCTGGCGCTCCTGTTCCGGTTGAACGACGCCGCCGTGCCCGTGTCCGACACCCTGCAGGCCTGCTTCGTGCTGGGCGCCGGCGGGGCGATCCTGGGTTCCCCGCTCGTTCCTCGCTGGCTCGGATGGTTCGCCGGAGGCAGCGCCCTCGCGGTGCTGGCGGACCTCGCACTGGGTACGGGTTGGCTGTCGCTACCGATCCTGGTGTGGTTCATGACAACCAGCGTGGTCCTGGCCGTCCGGACCAGGCACGCACGTCTCCCCGGTCGACCGGCCGCCCACGCGACGAGCAGCGTCTGACGTCAGAGCCGGGAGAGCGCCTGCGCCAGGTCGTCGGACAGGTCGCGGACGTCCTCGAGACCGACCGACAGGCGTACCAGCCCGTCGCTGATCCCGACCCGGGCGCGCCCCTGTTCCCCGAGCCGGCGGTGCGTGGTCGTGGCGGGGTGCGTGACGAGCGACTTGGCGTCGCCGAGGTTGTTCGAGATGTCCACCACCTCCAACGCGTCGAGCAGGGCGAACGCCGCCGCCTTGCCCGCGACCCGGCCGTCAGGACCCGCCAGCTCGAAGGTGACGACCGTGCCACCGCCGCTCATCTGCCGGTGCGCCAGGTCGTGCTGCGGGTGCGAGGGCAGCCACGGGTAGCGCACCGAGGCGATCCCTGGCTGCTCCTCCAGCCACGTCGCCAACCGCAGCGCCGAGGCCTGGGCGTGCAGGACGCGCATCGACAGCGTCTCCAGCCCCTTCGTCAGCACCCACGCGTTGAACGGGCTCATCGACGGGCCGGTGTGCCGCATCAGGGTCTGCACGTCGTCGTGGATGTAGTCGGTGCCCCCGAGGATCGCGCCACCGAGCGTGCGCCCCTGCCCGTCGATGTGCTTCGTCGCCGAGTACACGACGACGTCGGCGCCGAGCTCCATCGGCCGTTGCAGCACCGGGGTGGCGAAGACGTTGTCGACGACGACGGTCGCACCCGCCGCATGAGCGAGTTCGCACACCGCCTGGACGTCGACCAGCTCCTGCATCGGGTTGGACGGCGACTCGAAGAAGACCGCCTTCGCGGGCGTCGACAGGGCCCGCTCCCACTGCTCGAGGTCGGAGCCGTCGACGAACTCGGTGCTCACGCCCCACCGCGGGAGCAGCTCGTCGAGGATCACGAAGCAGGAGCCGAACAGCGAGCGCGCCGCCACGACGCGGTCGCCGGCACGCACCAGGGCGGCGAGCCCGGTGAACACGGCCGCCATCCCGCTGGCCGTGGCGAAGCACGCCGGCGCCCCCTCGATCAGGCGCAGGCGCTCCGCGAACACCTCGACCGTCGGGTTCCCGTAGCGGGAGTAAACGAACCGGTCGACGTCACCGGCGAAGGCGGCCTCGGCCTCGGCGGCGCTGCCGTAGACGAAGCCCGAGGTGAGGTACAGGGCCTCGGCCGTCTCGTTGAAATCCGACCGGGCCAACCCGCCACGGACCGCGAGGGTGTCGGGGCGCCAGGTGCCGCCGGCGTCGCGAGTCACGGCTGGCGCCAGGGCAGGCCCTCGCTGCGCCAGCCCTGCGCACCGCGGTGACCCTCGGCGTCGGACGGACCCTCGAAGCCGTCGAGGACGTTGTAGGACGGCCCGAGCCCGGCTGCGGTGGCGGTCTGCGCCGCCGCCACCGACCGGACGCCGGAGCGGCACAGGAACACCGCCGTCGTCTCCGGTCCCACGCCGGCGCCGCGCAGTTGCTCGACGAAGTCGTCGTTGCGCGCACCATCGGGGTACCGCTGCCACTCCACGAGCACGACCTGCTTGCCGATGTCGCCGAGGTCCGGGACGCCGACGTACACCCACTCGGCGTGCGTGCGGACGTCGACCAGGACCGCGGTCGGGTCCTGCGCCAGGACCTTCCACGCCTGCGAGGGCGAGAGGTCACCCGCGTACGCGGTCATGCGGCACCCTCGGCGTCCCCGGGCCCCCCGGCGAGAGCGACGGCCTGGGCGACGACGACGCGGTCGCCGTCGACGGCGACCGCCGGGCCGCCGGGCAGGCGGTAGCCGTCGGCGAGGGCGGCGCTCACCTTCTCGCAGAAGGCCCGGTCGTCGTCGCCGGTGAGCAGGCGGTAGGCAGGTGGTGCCCCGTCGGTCATGGTCTCCTCCGGACGACGGGCTGCAGGGTCGACGTCCAAGATGTCCTGGACGCCGGACACCCACGTCCTGCCCCGCGCTGCGGCGTCCATGGCGGCGTTCGTCAGCCGGTCGGCGTGGGCGTTGCGCTCGCGCGGCACCCACGTGTAGCGCACCTGCTGCGAGGGCAGCACCGCCCGCGCCTCGTCGACGAGGCGGCGCATCCCCTCGTGCTTGATCTTCCAGCGGCCGGACATCTGCTCCACGACCAGCTTGGAGTCCATCCGCACCTCGACGGAGGCGGTGGGGTCGATGGCGGCCACGGCGCGCAACCCGGCGACCAGGCCGCCGTACTCGGCGACGTTGTTGGTCGCGACGCCGATCGCCTCGGCCACCTCCGCCAGCACCTGCCCGGTCTCGGCGTCCTTCACGGCCGCGCCGTAGCCGGCCGGGCCGGGGTTGCCGCGCGAGCCGCCGTCCGCCTCGACGACGAGCCGACGTCCGCCCGCCGGGGTCACAGCCCCGACTCGGGCAGCCGGACGAGGATCCGCAGGCACTCCTCGCAACGCAGCACCTCGTCGTCCGCCGCATTGCGGATGCGCCCGAGGTCCACCGGGGTCAGCTCTAGACGGCAGCCCTCGCACCGCCGGGCCTTCAGCGGAGCCGCGCCCAACCCACCGGAACCGGCACGCACCTTCTCGTACAACGTGACCAGCGCCTGGTCGAGGCCGGAGACGACCTGCTCCCGCTCGGCTGTGACTCGGGCCACCTCGGCGTCGATCTCGCTGGTCTGCTCCGCCAGCCGCTCGACCAGCTGCACCCGGGCGGCGTCCATCCGGTCGATCTCCGTCTCCAGGCGCGCCTGCTCCGCCTGGGCCTGCTCCGCCCGCTCCATCACCTCGAGCTCGACGTCCTCCAGGGCGCTCTGCCGGCGTCCGAGCGAGACCAGCTCGTGCTGCAGGGCCTGGAGGTCCTTCGCGCTCCCCTGCCCCGACCCCAGCCTGGCGTTGTCGCGGGCCGCCCGGCCGCGCACGAGCTCCACGTCGTCCTCGGCCTTGCGCAGCTCGCGCGCGATGTCCCCGGCCGTCGTCGAGGCGCCCACCAGCTCGTCCGCCAGAAAACGGGCACGGGTGGCGAGCTCACCGATCTGCGCGTGCTCGGGCAGGGAGCGACTCCGGTGCGCGAGCTGGGAGAGCCGGGTGTCCAGGGCCTGCACGTCGAGCAGCCTGATCTGGTCCGCGGCAGGAGCCTTGCTCATGCGGGGCCACCGCGGGGGCATGAGCTCAGCGAGCGGTTCCGTGGGGTGCTCACCGGACGAGTCCTCCTGAGCTGGGAAGTCGGAAGGTCCACGGGTCGGTCCGACGCACGCTGACCCGGGTCTCCACCGTAGTGCCACTGCCGAGCCCGTCCGTCCCCTCGGCGCCGGCAGCCGCCAGGCCGGTCGCGAGGCGGTCGGCGCAGCCGTGCAGCCACGGCCACTCGCTCGCCCAGTGCGACACGTCCACCAGGTACGGCGGGCCGCCGCGGGCGTGCTCGCGGGCCTCGGACGCCGGATGGTGGCGCAGGTCGGCAGTGACGAAGACGTCGGATCCGCTGGCTCTGACGGCGTCGAACAAGGAGTCGCCGCTGCCCCCGCAGACAGCGACGGTGCGGACCACGGCGTCCGGGTCCCCGGCCACGCGCACTCCGTGCTCGGTCGGCGGCAGCGACTCCGCCACGACCATCGCGAAGCGTTGGAGCGTCAGGGGCTGGGCGAGCGAGCCGACACGTCCGATGCCCCGTGGGCCGGACCACGCCGCCAGCTCGAGGACGTCGAACGCCGGCTCCTCGTAGGGGTGCGCCGCCCGCATGGCGCGCAGGACGGCTCCCCGCGCGCCGCGGGGGGCGACGACCTCCAGCCGTGTCTCGCCCACGACCTCGGCGACGCCACGCTCCCCCGTGGTGGGTCGCGCCCCGTCGCCGGGGACGAAGGTGCCGGTGCCGGACGTCGTCCACGCGCAGCGCGCGTACTCCCCGACGTGTCCGGCACCCGCTGCCCACACGGCGTCGAGCACCGCCTCGGCGGCGGCGTCCGGCACGAAGAGCACGTGCTTGTCCAAGGGGTCGGCGGGCTCGGGCGCCAGCGGCACGAGCGCGCCGAGGCCCAGCACGCGCGCGAGAGCGTCGGAGACGCCGGGGACCGCGACGTCGGCGTTGGTGTGGGCGACGTACAACGCACAACCGCCGCGCACGAGCCGGTGGATCGCGCGGCCCTTGGAACCGGTCGCGGCGACGGAGTGCACGCCACGCAGCAGGAGCGGGTGGTGCACGAGCAGGAGGTCGACCTTCGTCTCCAGGGCCTCGTCGACGACGTCCTCGACCGGGTCCACGGCCAGCAGCACGGTGCGCACCCGCTGGTCCGGGTCACCGCACACCAGGCCCACCGCGTCCCAGTCCTGGGCCGTGCCCGGCGGGTAGACGTCCTCCAGGACGGCCACCACCTCGGCCAGGGTCGGGGCCTGCTCCACGCGGCCGGCGTCGTCGCGGTCGCGCGGTCTCTCGAGCGCGTTCTGGGGCACGGGCCGCACAGTACCGGCGTGGGCCGCTGAAGGAGTCCGCGGGCGTGGTGGGAGGCAGGAGTCTCTGTCCGACCACGTGCGAGAGCCGCGGGTCGGCAGGTGACGTTGGACCGGGGCCAACGACGTGCGGGAGGGACCGTGGCCTTCGACGTGCGAGCGCGGCTCGTGCAACGCGTCGTCGAGGCGGCCGAGACTGCGCTGGCCGACAAGCAGTGCGTGACGGCCATCGACGTGCTCGTGAGCCTTGGATGTGCTGGAACCGGGCAACCTGGATGCGTGGCGCCAGAGCCGCGTCGAACAACCTCAAAGGGGTGGTCAACACCGGGCTCGGCATGGTCTCCCCAGCCATGACCGTCTTCCGTCGGTGGGCGCTCGACCGGGAGCCGCCGTCGGGCGGCTGAGCAGCGCACGACCGCGGTGAACCAGACCCTCTTGCCAGGCTAATGGTTATAGCTCATGCTATGGGTCAGTGGACAGCCCGGTCGCAGGAGGTTCTCTCATGCAGGGCCCGACATTGCCTGGCCTGCCAGCTGGTGGGCGCGCGGCGCCCGGTGGGGGTGGCGGTGGTGACGGCGCTCGGGGCCGTCGAGCGGCGCGCCCACGAGGGGCGATCCTGAGGGAGGGCGGGTGACCGAGATCGCGCGGGCGGCGGACGAGCCACGCGTGGACCGCCGCCAGCGGCGACGCCGGCAGACGATCGCCGAGATCCTCGAGGTGGCGCTGGAGGTGATGGGCGAGGAGGGGGTCGCAGGACTGAGCCTGTCCGAGGTCGCCCGTCGCATGGACATCGCGCCACCGTCGCTCTACAAGTACTTCTCCTCGAAGCTGGCGGTGTACGACGCGCTGTTCGCGCAGGGGGTGCGCCAGCAGAAGGCAGCCGTGGAGGCCGCCGTCCACGGGGTGGAGCCGGGCCTGCCGGCACTGCGGTCCGGGACGGCCGCGGTGGTGCGCTGGAGCGTGGAGCATCCCGTCCTGGCCCAACTGCTGTTCTGGCGACCGGTGCCCGGCTTCGAGCCGTCGCCGGAGGCGTTCGCCCCCGCGGTCGAAGTCATGGACCACCTCCGCCAGGTGATCCATGACACGGTCGATCGCGGTCAGCTGCACCCCGACGCCGCGTCCGATCGCGGGCTGGCGCTGTTCACCTGCCTGACCGGAGGCGTCATCTCCCAGCAGCTGGCCAACGAGCCCGGCGCCGACTTCGTCGCCGGCCGTTTCACCGCGCTGACACCCGAGATCGTCGACATGTTCGTACGCCGTTACTCACCCGAGGAAGAGCCATGACCATGACCGCAGCACCGGCCATCTCCATTGCCCAGACCCCACCCGCCAGGGCGCGCGCAGTGCACCGCGCCGAGCTCGCGCGGCTACAGGAACTGGTCGCCACCTTTACCGAGCAGGACTGGGCCCGCCCGACCGACTGCGAGGGCTGGGACGTCCGGCAGATGCTCGCTCACGTCGTCGGTGCCTGCGACGGGACCCTGCACCTGCGAGTGTTCCTCCGGCACTGGGTGTGGGCCCCGAAGCGGCGCTATCCCGCGCTGGCCCAGCTCGACGCGGCGAACCAGTGCCAGATCGACGACCGACACGACCGTTCCGGCGCGCAGCTCGCGGCCGAGCTGGCCGACATCGGTCCCAAGGCGGTCGAGGCGGCGGGCACGACGTTCCGCCGCCGGTTCCGCTTGCCCAAGTCCGACCCGCTGTTGCCCGGTGAGTCCCTGGTCTACATGTGCGACGTGATCGCCGTCAGAGACACGTGGATGCACCGCCTCGACGCCGCCCGGGCCACGAGCCGGGAGTTCGTCATCGACGGGCACGACCACGAGGTCGTCGCCCAGGTCGTCCGAGACCTCGGTCGCCACTGGGCAGGCCCGCCGGTGCGCCTGGAGCTGACCGGCCCCGCCGGCGGGGTCTGGACGCTCGGCGACGCCTCGCCGGTCGCCACCGTCAGCGTCGACGCAGTCGAGTACATGCGCACGCTGTCGGGCCGGCACGACCCCCACGACACCCACGCCATCCACGGCACCGGCGACGATGCCGCAATCACCGCCCTCCGCGCCGCCCGCGTCGTCTTCTGACCCGAGCAACCCGTGCGAAGGGCGGTCGCCCAGCGGATCCAATGGCGGCTCGTCGGTCTGCTCATCGAGCACCATCTCGTCCAGGGGCGGGAGCCGCCGGGCCGCGCCGACAACTGCTGCCCGGGAGCCCGTGGCCTCCGGGCTGCCATGGACATCCTGCTGCTGTACCGACGTACGTCTGACCAGGTCGATCCGGTGGGCCCGGCCGGGCTCGAACCGACGACGCCCGCGGTGTAAACGCGGTGCTCTACCAACTGAGCTACAGGCCCCGGGAGGGTGCGCGCACCTGGCGGAGGGTGCCAGGTGCTCAGGGACCACGGCCGCCGTAGTCTCGGGCCAGCGGCGGCCGTGGTCGCCTCACATCCTAGAGCGCCTGCACCGCCGCGCGGTAGTCGGCGACGTCCCGTGCCTGGCCGGGGTGGTTGACGACGGACCAGCGGACCACGCCACCGGTGTCGACCAGGAAGCTTCCGCGCTCGGCGCGGCCGGCCCGGTCGTCGAACACGCCGTACCGACGGGCCACCGCGCCGTGCGGCCAGAAGTCCGACAGCAGCGAGAACGAGTAGCCCTCCGCCTCGGCGTAAGCCCTCAGTGAGTAGGTCGGGTCGCACGAGACGGCCAGGACGCGGACGCCGGCGTCGGTGAACTGCGCCAGACCATCGCGCAGGGCGCGCAGCTCGCCGGTGCAGGTGCCGGAGAAGGCGAAGGGGTAGAAGACGACCAGGGCGGGCCCCTCCTGCACGGCTTCCGACAACGTGACGTCCTGGCCGTGCTGGTTCCGCGCCGTGAAGTCCGGAGCCCGCTGACCGACCTGCGGGCTGCTGGACACGGTGGCGGGTTGCGTCACGGGCGAGGCATCCTTCGGTCCGGGTGGTCCGCTGCGTGCCGGGCGGACGCGGCAGGATGGCAGTGTGCCACCGCCCCAGACCGGCCTGCGCCCCGAGCCGGGCGAGCGCGGCCTCGCCTCCGGCGACCTCCGCGAGGTCGCCGCGCTGATCGGCAACGCCTGGGACGCGGTTCTCGACGTGGCGGCCCGCGTCGACCTGGAGGCACCTAGCCGCCTGAAGGGCTGGAGCGCGCGCGACGTCCTGGGGCACCTCGGCAGCTGGGACGCCGACGCGACGCCGCTGGAGGAGCGGGCCGACGACGCCCGCACCGGTCGGGTCCGCAGCGAGGACGACGTCGACGCCCGCAACGCCATGGTCGTCGCGGAGCACCACGACGCCGACGTCGACGAGATCACCGTGGCGCTGCGGGCGGGCCGTGACCAGGCCTTGTCGTTCCTGGCCGCTCCCGACGTCGAGGTCGTCGGCCGCCGCTGGGTCGGCTCGATGGTCGGTCAGCTGCCGATGACCGGGGTGCTGATCGCGCAGGCCTACGACCTCGCGGTGCACGCGATCGACCTCCGACCGGCCGGTCTGCAGCAGGTTCCCGACGCGCTGCTCGACGCGGGCACCGGCGCCCTGGCCGACGTGGCCGGGGCGCTCGCGGCGCGGCAGGGCGTCACCCAGACGTTCGCCGTCCTGACGCCGTCCGGGTGCTGGGCGACGGGCACGGCGGACGGCGCCTGGACGACGGTGCGCCTGGACCGCGGTGTCCGCGCGTCGGCGCTCGGCTGGCCGTCCGTGACCGGGTCCGCACCGGACGTCCTGGACGCCTCGGCAGGCCGGGCGACCGCCGTCCGGCTGCTGGCCACGCGGCGACTGCGCGTCCACGACGTGCCGGGCCTGCTCCG
>JBBSNO010000104.1:0-9769 GCA_038232615.1 Actinomycetales bacterium | reverse complement strand
GCGTCGCGAGGAACGCCAGGACGTCGGCCGCGGTGCGTCCGCCGTCCAGCGCCCGACGGATGGTGCCCGCGTCGAAGCGGTAGACGGTGGCGCCGCCGCGGGAGTCGACGTCCGCCATCACGGCGAGCTCGCGCCCCACGTCGCTGGTGAGGGGACCGGGTGCCACCGCGGTGAGGTCGGCCTGCAGCAGCACGTGGTCGACGGGCGGCGGGAGCAGCCGCTCCAGGACGTCGCCCGGCGCGTCCCCGGACAGCAGTGCGCGTCCGTGCCGCGTCAGGGCGTCGAGACCGACGACCCCCAGCCAGGCCCCCTCCCCGAGCACGGCGGGCACGAGCACCGACTGGCTGGCGTGGGCCCCGCGGGGCCGCCGCCACGAGAGCACAGCGGACAGGTCGGCCGGCTCCAGCGCCTCGCCCTCGGCGAGCCCGGCGAGCACGTCCAGGACGTCGGCCCGGACGTCGACCACGGCCGGCCGGTCGACGCTCTCGGTCAGGGCCAGCCGCACCGCGTCGCGCGCGTCCCGGGTGCCCACCAGGTCGGCGACACGGGAGGTCCGCAGCCACGCGCCGGCCAGCACCTCCCAGCGCTCGCCGGTCGTCCCCGTCGCCCACAGGTCGTACCCCGGCGTGGGCACCCATGCGGGTCCGCTCTCGCCGTCGCCGGCGACGAGGCCTGCGGCGTAGGCGGTCTCGACGACCCGTGCGACGACGGCCACCTCGACGTCGAGAGCCAGGGCCGCGCGCCGCACCTCCCGGACGCCGACACCCCCCGACCGGAGCACGGGCGACGGGGTGGCGCTCCACAGCTCGGCCAGCGCCCCGACGAGGCGCACCGCCTCCGCGGCGGCACCGGCTCCGGTGCTGTCGACCCGGTCGACGCGACGCTGCTGCGGGACGGGCTCCGGCGCGGGTGTCAGGCCCCGGTGCACCCTACCGCCGCGCAGGGCGAGCCCGACCTCTCGGGGGACGACGACGTGGCCGGCGTCCGCGGGCACCAGCAAGGCCCGCGCCAGCAGCCACTCGACGGCTCCCTGCGCGTCGGCTGCACGCACCCGACGGTCCGCCCCGCTGACGGCACCGACCGGGGAGTCCCACGTGAGCCGCTCGAGCAGGCGCCGGGCCGGTTCGGGGCCGGTGTCGAGCAGGGCGGCCACGGCGACGGGGTCCCCGACGACGGCGACGACCCGCTCCACGCCGTTGACCGGGTCACCCGTTGCCGCGAGGCCCAGGTCCTCCAGCCAGCCGGCCACCCGGGACGGCTCGACCGCCGCGGGCACCTCGGCCAGCGCCGGGCCGAGGCCTGCGGGGTGCGGGCCGAGGACGTCGGCGACCGAGCGGACGAGCCGCAGACCCGAGTCCGGTCCCCAGACCAGGGCGAGCTCGCGCAGCCTCGCGAGCTGCGGTGCCACTTGGGCGGCGGTCCTCGCACCACAGGCCCTGGCCAGGTCGCGCGCCGAGCTCTCCGGCCCGAGCGCGGCGAGCGCGTTCGCCAGCTGCAGCGTCGGGGTGTCGAGCGTGTCCATGGCCCGGTGCACGCTCACCCGCGTGGAGGCCCGGGCAGCCAGCGAGGTGGTGTCGGACGGCGCGGGGGTGGCCAGGTCGGGGCGGGCGCGCAGCAACGCGACCAGCGAGGCGTCGTTGCGCGAGCGCAGGTCGTCGGCGAGGGTGCGGATCCCCCGGCCGCGGGCGGGTGCAGGCATCCGAGCGACTTTACGCGTCACAGCGGGACAGTGTGCGGGCGCGCAGGGCGAGCGTCGTCGTCCAGACCAGCAGGACGGTCGTGAACGCCTTCTCCGCGTAGCCGAACCACGGCCCCGCATCGGCAAGCTGGTGCACGAACCAGGCGGTGTGCGGGACGGCGGCGACCAGGGTCAGGGCCGCGAGGCCTCGCAGCCAGCGGGGCAGTGCGCCGTCGAGGGCGCCCGCGAGGACGGCGGCGTGCAGGCCTCCGAAGGCGGCGACGGCGGCCAGGGCGTGCGCCGTGGCCGCCGCCGACGAGCCGTCGTCCGGCAGCCGGACGGCACCGGCCACCAGCGTGCCGACCCCCGCGACGACCAGGGACGCCGCCACGGCGCGCAGCCTCAGCTGCAGGGCCACGGCGGCGAGAGCGAGCTGGCCGGTGCCCTGCACGGCGAACGCCACCAGCATCGGCCCGGCAGTCGTCGCGCCCACGGCCGCCAGGGCGCTGATGGTGTCCGCGCTCTGGTCGTACCCGGGCGACAACGCTCCCAGCACCAGCCACGTCAGCGTGAACGCCGGGCCGCCGACGGCGCCCAGCACGACGAGCAGGAGGGCGGGGCCGCGGCGGGTGCTCACCGGACTCATCCTCGCCGCTACCGTCGGGCACATGCGCATCGGTGTCGTCGTCCTGCCCCAGCAACGGTGGGGGGAGGCGTCGGCGCGGTGGAAGGCCTTGGACGACATGGGCTTCGACCACGCCTGGACCTACGACCACCTCGCCTGGAGGACCCTGGCCGACGAGCCCTGGTTCGCGACCGTCCCCACGCTCACCGCGGCCGCCGTCGTCACCTCCCGCATCCGGCTCGGTACGTGGGTCGCCTCGCCGAACTACCGCCACCCGGTGACGTTCGCGAAGGAGTTGATGACCCTGGACGACGTCAGCGGCGGCCGGTTCGAGCTCGGCGTCGGCGCCGGGGGGATCGGCTTCGACGCAGGCGTGCTCGGGGGCGACGTGCTCCCGCCGCGGGAGCGGGTGGACCGGCTCGCCGAGTTCACCGGGCTGCTCGACCGGTTGCTGACCAACGGGACGACGACCTGGGCGGGTGAACGGTACGAGGCGGTCGGGGCCCGGATGCTGCCGGGCTGCGTGCAGCGGCCACGGCTGCCGTTCGTCGTCGCGGCGAACGGGCCGAGGGCGATGGCTGTGGCGGCGCACTTCGGCCAGGGCTGGGCCACGCCGGGCGCCGAGGACGCGGAGGCCGGGCAGTGGTGGGAAGGCGTCGAGGTGCTGGCGCGCAGGATGGACGGCGTGCTGGCCGAGGCCGGACGGGACCCGGCCTCGCTGCGCCGCTACCTCTCTGCGGACTCGCCCGGGATGGCGCTGACCTCCCGCGATCACTTCGCCGACGTCGTCGGCCGCGCCCGCGACCTCGGCTTCACCGACGTCGTCACGCACTGGCCCAGGGCCCAGGGGGTCTGGGCCGGCGACGAACGGGTGCTGGAGCAGGTCGCCGCCGATCTCGACGGGCTGCGCGCGGACTAGTGCTCCGTGCCGACGACCTCGGTGCCGCGGACGTCGAGCCGTGCCGCGATCTGCCCGACGTCCGCGATCCCCTCCGCCACGTCCACCACCAGGGCGAACGCCTCGTCGTCGGTGACGCTGGGTGCCAGGTCGTTCAGGTCCAGGAACACCACGGTGGACAGCCAGGCGAGTCGCTTGTTGCCGTCGACGAGGGCGTGGTTGCGGGCGATCGCGTGCATCAGCGCCGCCCCCTTCAGCACCGCCGACGGGTAGGCATCCTGCCCGAACGTGCTCGATCTGGGCCGGGCTGCGGCCGAGTCCAGCAACCCGAGGTCACGGACGGACCCGGCCCCCAGCGCGCGGACCAGCCCGAGCAGGTCCTCGAGGTCGAGGAAGACCGTCACACCGTGCCCAGGCGGTCGAGCACATCACCCCAGCGGTCGATCATCCGGTGCGTGCTCTCGTCCACCTCCGCCGTGTGCCCGGAGCGCTCGAACCGCTCCAGGACAGCACGGCGCACCACCTCCTGCCGGGACACGCCCTCGGCGGCGGACAGCTGTGCCAGCGCGTTCTCGAGAGCGGAGTCGGTCCGCAGCGTCATCGCCATGGTCTCCACGGCACCACTGTGATACCGGGCGGTTTCGGCCCAGGGCCGCAGAACCGAGTCCGCCGGAGGACTACGCCTGCCCGGCGAGCCGGTCCCCGGCCAGGAACGCCGCCGTGGTTCGCCTGGCTGGCGCCGGCGGCCTGGTGTGCTCGGGCGACCGCGTCCCACCGGCCGTAGGAGAACGGGGCCATGGACGCCCAGTCCTCGGCCGTGCCGTCGCCGGCTGCGATGGTCGTCAGTGCGGCGGACGCGGTCGGGAACCACACCTGGCGATGGCGGAGCTGGGCGACCTCTCGCCGGGCGCTCGCCGAGACGGCGATGCCCACCGCCGCGAGGCCCGGGGTGATCAGGACCAGCCGGCCCACCCGTCCGGGGTGCTTGCGGCGTACAGGACGGCGAGGTTGGCACCACCGGAGAGCCCGAGCAGATTCATCCGGTCCAGACCGAGGTGAGCACGCAGGGCATCGACATCGCCGACGAGACGGTCGCAGCGGTAGCTCGTCGTGTCGTCGGGGATCGCTGACGCGCCGGTACCGCGCAGGTCGGGCAGAACCAGCCGGTGCCGCGCTGACAGCCCGCCCAGGTTGCCCAGGTACCTCGAGTCCCGCATCGGACCCACAGGGAGGCACACCACCGGATCGCCAACCCCGACCTCGCGGTACGCGAGCTCGGGCCCGTCCGGTGCCGAGAACGCGGCCCCGTGGGCACGGTCGACGTGGGCATCTACGGCGCCGTCGCGACGTAGGAGACGTGCAAGAGGCCGTCGTCGGCGATGACGAGCCGGCCGCCGGCGGCGGTCATCTCCGCGGTGGTCCGTGCCAGTCGTTCGTACGCAGCAGCTGCCTGGAGCAGTGTCTCAGCGCCGTCCGCGGCATGACTGAAAAGTCAGCGCGGTCGGCGTGACCTGACGGACCACCCCGGCCAGGACGTCCGCCGCCATGTCGGGGCCATCGACCTGGTCGAGCGAGCGGCCGGTCCAGGCCAGGACAGGGGTCCGAGGTGCGGACGCTGCGTCGAACACCTCGAGGCCAGAGGTTGGCGGTTCGTCGACCACCCGTAGCCGCCAGTGCGGGGCCGGCAGGCGGGTGCTGGCGGTGCGTGCCGGCGAGCCGGGTGGCGGAAAGGCGCGTCGGCGTCGGGAGGCGCGAGCCGCCGCCAGCTGACCAGCCCTCATCGGTTCCACGAGCCACCAGCCGCGTGGTGCGCAGCCGTCAGCTCGGTGGCCAGACCCTCCAAGGCCCGCGTAGCACCAGCCAGGTTCGTCGCCACGTCCAGCTGCCACCGGTGCCGGGCCTGGTGCTGGGAACCCGGCCACGGTGACCGGGGCGGCGGCGCGACGTCATGGTTGGTTGTCACGGACATGGACTACCTCCAGGTGCAGGACTCCAGCAGCCTGGCGGGTGAGTGACAGCGACAACTGTCGGGCCAACGCCACGGCGACGGTCGTCCACGCAGTCGGGGCCAGCGGGGCTCCCGGCTCGAGGTCCAGCGCCAGCGGCAGCCATCTTGGCACAGACCACACGATCTCGTCGGCGATGTCGACGAGCTGTGTGATCAGCTCTGACGCCTGTCAGCGAGGCTCGGTGGCGGCCGCCAGCCGCGCCCCGACGTCGCTGATCTCGTCGAGCTCACCGGTCGCCACCGCCACGACGAGGTCGTAGGCCTCGTCGTTGTCGAGGGTGAGTCGCAGGCCGTTGATGCCGAGGAACGTGATCGTCCCCGCGAGGGCCAGGCGCTTGTTGCCGTCGACCAGGGCGTGGTTGCGCGCGAGGGAGTGCAGGAGCGCGGCAGCCTTGTCGGTCAGGCAGGGGTAGGCGTCCTCGCCGAACACCGATGCCCGGGGTCTGGCCAGTGCCGACTCGAGCAGGCCGTGGTCCCGGACGCCGACCTGACTGCCGAGAGTCCGTTCCGCGACGTGCAACAGCTCCGGCAGGGTCAGGTAGATCACCGGCCCAGCCGCTCGAGCGCCTCCGCGTAACGAGGCAGCTCGGAGTCCAGGACCTGGTCGATGAGGTCGGCGCGGCTGCTCTCCTCCACGTAGTCGCGGACCGCCTGGCGCGCCACGTCCTGCATCGAGCGGTTCTCCAGCTCGGCACGTCGGCGCAGCGCCGCCATCTCCTCGTCCGTCAACCGCAGGGTCATCGCCATGCGCAGGACGGTATCACCGATGGTATCGCGCGGGGGCGGGCCCTTTCGACGACAGCGGGCCGACGGGCAGGACGGATCAAGGACATGGTGATCCGGGGCGGCGAGAACCTGTGCCCGCACGAGGTCGAGGAGTTCCTCCACACGCATCCCGACGTCGTCTTCGAGAGGTTCCCGATGACGGTCACCGGCAGGGTCCGCAAGGTCGAGATGCGCGAGGCGGCCGTGGGCATCCTGGGGCTGCAGGGCGCGGCCGCCGTCCGCAACGCCTGAGCCGACGCGAAAGGGCCCCGCCGGATCGCTCCGGCGGGGCCCCTTCGCTGCTAGTGGTGCTGGGTCAGCCCACGGACACGATCGTCCGCGCGGCCGTCGTGCCGTCCGCCTGGTTGGTGAAGCCGACGAAGCCCAGGTACGGCGTCGCCGCGGTCAGGCCGCTGGGCGTGAGCCCGAACGGCACGGTCTGGCCGGTGGTGACCGGCTGCGAGGCCGGGTCCACGGCGAGGTTGCCCGCCGGGGTGTTCGGCACCGTGAACGCGCGCACGTCGAATGTCGTCGTCGGTGCGTTGTCAGCGACCGCCCACGCCTGCACGTGGATTACGTATTGACCGGCCGGCAGGGTGAACGAGGTGTAGCGCTCGTTCGCCGCACCGGACGCAGCCGACGCGACGATCGCCCCGTCGGAGACCCGCTGGATGAACAGGTCCAGGTCGTCGTTGACCCGGTCGTTCGCCCGCAGCTCCACCCGTGTCAGGGCGTTGCCTGCCGGGACCGTGAAGGGCTGCTTCACGTTGCGCTCGTCGGTGAGGCTGAACACGGCACCACTGGTGTTCTGGGCGATCCGCGTCGTGACCGGTCCGGGGGCCAGGCCCTTGACGGCGGTACCCATCGTCCCGGAGAACCCGCTCACGACCTCGACCGTCGTGGTCTCGCCGTTCTCGGCCGTGACCTCGGTCGGAGCGGCCGCGGCGACGGGGCGGACGGCGACCGGGCTGCGTACGGAGTGCGTACGGTCCGTCCAGGTCAGGTGCCCCTGGGCGTACTGGTTGAACGGGGCCGTCGTCCGGGTGAACTCGACCGTGAACGTGCCGGACTCACCCTTCTTCAGGCGGAGCGACGCCGGCGTGACCGTGGCGTCGACCCCGGCCAGACCGGAGATCTCCGAGCCGTACGTGGCTGTCTTGTTGCCGACGTTCGTCACGGTACGGGTGACGGACTGCTTGCCCGCCAGGGACCCGATGGCGATCGAGGCCTGGTTCAGGTTCGATGCGTCGATCGGGGTCTCGGAGACGGGGCTGCCGTCCGAGAACGTGACGCCCTGACCGGCGAGGAACGCCCACCAGTCGTCCTGGTCCGCGTCGTAGACGAGGCCCGGGTCGAGGAACCTGCGCGGCTCGACGAACCCGGCGCCACCGGCGAACAGGTCGTTGCTGGCAGGCGAGGTGTGGTCGCGAGCGGTCGTCATCATGGCCGACTTCATGGCCATCGGTGACCAGTCGGCGTGGGCGTCGGTGAGGAGCGCGCCCAGGCCGGCGATGTGCGGCGACGACATCGACGTCCCGGAGAGGAAGTCGAAGTTCCGGCCGCCCCCGCGAGGCGAGTAGGCCGCGAGCACGCCGACACCCGGAGCCGAGATGTCCGGCTTGAGGATGTCACCGCCGGCGCCACGCGTCGGTCCGCGGCTGGAGAAGCCCGCGACCTCGGGGACCTTGGTGGTCGAGCCCGTGTTCTCGTCCAGGATCGCTCCGGTCGGAGCCGCGGTCCCGACGTACGCGCGCAGGTCCGTCCTGGCCGTGTCTGGCAGGTGCACGGTCGGTATCCGGTGCAGGTCCGTGTCCAGCGAGCTCGGGCTCGTGTTCACGAGCACCATCCCGACACCGCCGGCGGCCTTGACCACGTCGCTCTTCTCGACGCGCGCGATGGCGCCGCGGTCGCAGACGACGAGCTTGCCGGCGGCCTTGGCGGCGTCCAGCGTGCCCGGGAAGCAGAGCTGTGCCTTCGCCGGGTCGGCGCCTGCCGCCGCGACCTGCTCCGAGAGCACCATCGGCGTCTGCGTCGGTAGCGGCTCGGTGATCGAGGAGCCGATGAAGCGCTGACCGTCGCCGGTCACCAGGGTCTGCTCGTAGATGGCGTGGGTCGACGCGGCGACCGTGGTCAGCCACGGCGAGGGGTGGTTGGTCGTCGAAGCGGTCGGGCCGCTGTTGCCGGAGGAGGCGGCCACGAAGACGCCCGCGGCTGCGGCGCGCATGAAGGCCAGCTCGACGGCGTCGAGGTAGTTGTTCGACGTGCCGCTGATGGAGAAGTTCAGCACGTCGACCCCGTCCGCGACCGCGGTGTCGATCGCCTTGGCGGAGTCGGAGCCGAAGCAGCCGCCACCGCCGTCGGCGCCGTCCCAGCAGACCTTGTAGGCCGCGACGTTGGCCTGGGGCGCCATCCCGGAGATCTGGCCGAAGTCACGGCCCTCGATGACGGCGTCGACGCCGTCGTTGCCCGCCGCGGTCGACGCGGTGTGCGTGCCGTGCCCGTCGGCGTCACGAGGGGTGAGGGTCTCGTAGTCGGCGATCCGGTCGGCGCCGAACCCCTCGACGAAGTACCGGGCGCCGATCAGCTTGTTGTTGCAGCTGGAGGCGGGGAAGCCGTCACCGGTCTGGCAGGTGCCGTTCCAGCCTTGGGGCGGTGTGAAGCCCTGGCCGGAGAACGACGGGTTCTCCGGCCAGATGCCGGAGTCGATGATGCCGACGACGACACCTGCGCCTGCGCCCTTCTTGGGGTTCTGCGTGCCGCCGAGCTGGTCCCAGACGCCGCCCTTGCCGGTCAGCCCGAGGAACTCGGGGGACGCGTTCGTGTCGAGCTGGTACACCTCGTCCTCGGTCACCGCGAGCACGCTGGGGTCCTTGGACAGGGCCGTCGCTTCGGCGGCGCTGAGGTCGGCTGCGAAGCCGCTGAGCGTGTCGGTGTATCGGTACTTGGTCGCGTCGACCCCAGCCTTCGCGATCGCACGGTCCTGCTTGCCCTTCAGGTGAGAGCGGTACTCGGCGACCGCGCCGCTCTTGCCCTGGAACTTCTCGCCCTCGGCCGGCTTGGTGGCCGGGATGCCCTCGACGCCGCCCTCGTACGCGACGGCCGGCTCGTCCTTCATCAGGACGATGTACTGGCCTGCCTCGAACAGCGGTGCTGCGGGCTTCTCGACGGCTACCTCGGGCTGCGGTGCGGCCGTGGCGGCACCGGCGGTCGTCGCGAGTGTTCCCGCGATCAACCCGGCAGCCGCCGCGACGGCGAGCGCGCGGGTGCGCACACTCGTCGAACGGGGGGATCTCGACACGTCTCGTCCTCCTCAGGACTCAGGTGGTTTCGGTGGGCCAGTGCCTCTCGGTGACAGGACATGCACACCACGTGATGGAGAGCCTCAACCGCCGGACTGGATTCGTCAAGTTATGCCCGGCTTTTTGCCAGTTCTTTACCTGAGGGCCTGGACGAGGGGGGCCCCGGGCCGTTCGGGGTGATGCGCCGGGTCGGCGGCGCCGAGGTCAGCCGTATCCTGTCCTGGTGGTCGCTCCCGAGGTACGAGTGCTCCCGCCGGTCGTCGGCTTCGACCTCGACATGACCCTGGTGGACACGCGTGCCCGCATCACGGCGAGCCTGCGAGCCACGCTCGCCGACGTCGGGGTGCTCGTCACGGACGACGACATCTGGCCCTGGATCGGCCCTCCGCTCGGTGACACGTTGGCCGCCCTGGCTCCGGGGCACGACGTCGCGGCGCTGGTGTCGGCCTACCGGGCCCGCCACGACGCGGCAGACGCCCCTGACGCCCCTGCGCTG
>JBBSNO010000103.1:0-9771 GCA_038232615.1 Actinomycetales bacterium | reverse complement strand
TTCGGGCACGAGATGTTGACCTCGATCGCGCCCACGCCCTCGGCCTCGGCCAGCCGCCCTGCGAGCAGCGCGAACTCCTCGACGCTGCCGCCGGCGATCGACACCACGCTCGTGGCACCGCGCTCGTGCAGCCACGGCAGGTCGTCGGCGAGGAACCCGTCGATCCCCGGGCCCTGGAGGCCGATCGAGTTCAGCATCCCGGACGGCGTCTCGGCCATCCGCGGCGTCGCCCGCCCTGACCGGGGTTGGAGCATGACGGACTTCGTCACGACGGCACCGATGTCGGCCACGTCGAAGAAGCGCGCGAGCTCACGCCCGGCCGCGGCGCAGCCCGACGCGGTCATCACGGGATTGGCCAGCTCGAGTCCGTCCACGCGGGTCCGCAGGTCGACATCGGGCCGCCCGCGCGCGGTGGTGCCTTCCGTCACGAGCCTGACGCCGGCCGTCGTGCCGGTCATCCGGGCACCGCCCGCGGCGCTCCCAGGCAGTCGGCGGGGACGGCGCTACCGGTCACGCCGTCCGGCCCACCCGCCCCGATCGCGTCCCACCGCAACGTGTCCCCGCGGAACACCGGTCCCTCGACGCACGAGCGCGCCATGGTCGTCACCCCGTCGGCCCGGACGACGGGCAGCACGCACGTCATGCAGACACCGATACCGCACGCCATCGACTCCTCGACGGCGAGCTGGCTGACGGCGCCGGCCTCCGCCGCCACCAGCGCGACGGCGCGCAGCATCGCCATCGGCCCGCACGCGTAGGCGACGGCGGTGCCCTGCTCGGCCATCACCTCGGGCAGGACGTCGGTGACGCGTCCGGCCGTGCCGAGCGACCCGTCGTCCGTGGTGACCCGCACCGAGTCGCACGAACGGCGCAGGTCGAGGTGGCCGAAGAGCCGGGCGACGTCGCCCGCCCCGACCACCGCGTCGACCCGGCACCCGCGCTCGCGCAACGCTGTCGCGAGCCAGCCCAGCGGCGCGCTGCCGTACCCCCCGCCGACCACGACGGTCGGCAGCGGCTCTGCGGGCAGGGTGAAGCCGCGGCCGAGCGGCCCGACGACGTCGAGGTGCTCGCGTGCGGACCGGTACGCGATCCACGTCGTCCCCGGGCCGTGAGCGGCCACCACGAGCTCGACCGTGCCGGCGCCGGCGTCGACCCGGTGCAGGGAGAAGGCTCGGCGCAGCAGCAGGCTCGACGACTGGTCCGCGCCGCCGACGGCACACGCGACGAACTGGCCCGGACGGGCGCTGTCTGCGACCGCAGGTGCGTGCACGGTGAGGTGCCGGTACGCCCCGACGGCGTGGTTCGAGACCACCTCGGCCCGGACCTGGGTCACCGGTGTCACGACCTCCCGCCCCACACACGGTGCAGCGCAGCGGTGTGGTCCTGCAGGGACCGCACCCGGACACCGCCGTCCGAGGCCGTCTCCTGCCGCGACTCGATGCCCTGCACGGCGGCGGCCAGCTGCTGGACGGTTGTGATGATGGGCCGGTCGACGGAGGTCGTCGCCGCCCGGATCTCGTAGCCGTCGGCGCGCGCGGAACGACCCGAGGGTGTGTTGACGACCATGTCGACCTCGCCCGCGAGGATGCGCTCGACGATCGTCGGCTCACCGTCCGTCCCCGTGCCCTCGCTGTGCTTGCGGACCAAGCGGCTGGCGATCCCGTTGCGGCGCAGTACTTCCGCCGTCCCGGCGGTTGCGAGCACCTCGAAGCCGAGGTCGCGCAGTCGCTTGACGGGGAACAGCATGGCTCGCTTGTCGCGGTCGGCGACGGAGACGAAGACCGTCCCGGACGTCGGCAGCCCCCCGTACGCGGCCGACTGGGCCTTGGCGAACGCGGAGGGGAAGTCGAGGTCGATGCCCATCACCTCACCGGTGGAGCGCATCTCCGGGCCGAGCACCGTGTCGACGACCAGGCCCTGCGGGGTCCGGAAACGCTTGAACGGCAGCACCGCCTCCTTGACCGAGACGGGCGCCTCGGCGGGCAAAGTCCCACCATCGCCGGTCAGGGGCAGCAGGCCGGCGCGACGCAGGTCGGCGATCGACTCGCCGAGCATCAGCCGCGCACACGCCTTGGCCAGCGGGACGCCGGTCGCCTTGGACACGAACGGAACCGTCCGACTCGCTCGGGGGTTCGCCTCCAGCACGTACAGGACGTCGGAGGCCAGCGCGAACTGCACGTTCAGCAGGCCGCGCACCCCCACGCCCTGCGCGATGGCCTCGGTCTGCACCCGGACTCTGTGGATGTCCGCCCTGCCGAGCGTCACCGGCGGCAGGACGCACGCCGAGTCGCCGGAGTGGATCCCGGCCTCCTCGATGTGCTCCATCACCCCGCCCAGGTACAGCTCGGTGCCGTCGTACAGGGCGTCGACGTCGATCTCGATCGCGTCGTCGAGGAACCGGTCGACGAGCACCGGGTGGTCCGGCGTGATCCGTAGCTGCGAGCTCGTCGCGCGTACGAGGTACCCCGCCAGCGACTCCTCGTCGTACACGATCTCCATCCCCCGCCCGCCGAGGACGTACGAGGGCCGCACCAGCACCGGGTACCCGATCTCGTCGGCGATGGCCTTGGCCTCGGCGAAGCCGGACGCCGTCCCGTGCCTCGGTGCCACCAGCCCGGCCTCGGCCAGGACCCGGCCGAAGGAACCACGGTCCTCGGCCAGGTGGATGGCCTCCGGCGACGTCCCCACCATCGGCACGCCGGCGTCCGCGAGACCTTGCGCCAGACCCAACGGCGTCTGGCCACCGAGCTGCACGATGACGCCGACGACCTCGCCGCTGCGTTGCTCCGCATGCACGACCTCGAGGACGTCCTCGAGCGTGAGCGGCTCGAAGTACAGGCGGTCGGAGGTGTCGTAGTCGGTCGAGACCGTCTCCGGGTTGCAGTTGACCATGATCGTCTCGAACCCCCCGTCGGGTGCGTCCGCGAGGGCGAACGCGGCGTGCACGCACGAGTAGTCGAACTCGATGCCCTGCCCGATCCGGTTCGGCCCGGAGCCGAGGATCACGACCTTGCGGCGGCCGGACGGCGTCACCTCGTCCTCGAAGTCGTAGCTGGAGTAGTGGTAGGGCGTGCTGGCGGCGAACTCGGCTGCGCACGTGTCGACGGTCTTGAAGACGGGACGCACCCCGAGGGCGTGGCGGACGCCGCGGACGACGTCCTCGCGCATCGAGCGCAGCGCTCCCACCTGCACGTCGGAGAAGCCGTGGCGCTTGGCCGCCCGGAGCAGCCCGCGCGTCAGCTCCGTCGCCGAGCGCACGTCGGCGGCGACCTCCTCCACCAGGGCGATCTGGTCGAGGAACCAGGGGTCGATGCCCGTCGCGTCGTGCACCTGCTCGACGCTCGCGCCGGCACGCAGGGCCTGCTGGACGGTGACGATGCGGCCGTCGGTCGCCGTCCGCGATCGCTCGAGCAGCTGTGCGGCGTCGCCCGGCTCGCCGTCCCAGTGGAACTCCGAACCGCTGCGCTCGACCGATCTCAGCGCCTTCTGCATCGCCTCGGTGAAGCAGCGCCCGATCGCCATCGCCTCGCCGACGGACTTCATCGTCGTGGTCAGGGTGGCGTCCGCCGCCGGGAACTTCTCGAACGCGAACCGGGGCACCTTCACGACCACGTAGTCGAGCGCCGGCTCGAACGACGCGGGCGTCGTCCCGGTGATGTCGTTGGGGATCTCGTCCAGGGTGTAGCCGACGGCGAGGCGAGCGGCGATCTTGGCGATCGGGAAGCCGGTGGCCTTGGACGCCAGCGCGCTCGACCGGGAGACGCGAGGGTTCATCTCGATCACGATCATCCGTCCGTCGTCGGGGTTCACCGCGAACTGGATGTTGCACCCACCGGTGTCGACGCCGACCTCGCGGATCACGGCGATGCCGACGTCGCGCATGTGCTGGTACTCACGGTCGGTCAGCGTCATCGCCGGGGCGACGGTGATGGAGTCCCCGGTGTGCACGCCCATCGGGTCGACGTTCTCGATCGAGCAGACCACCACGACGTTGTCGCTGGAGTCGCGCATCAGCTCGAGCTCGTACTCCTTCCAGCCGATGATCGACTCCTCGAGCAGGACCTCCGTGGTGGCGCTCTCGTGCAGCCCGCCGCCGGCGATGCGACGCAGGTCCTTCTCGTCGTAGGCCATCCCCGAACCCAGGCCGCCCATGGTGAACGAGGGACGCACCACCATCGGGTAACCCAGCTCACCGGCGGCGTCGAGGCAGTCCTCCAGGGTGTGCGCGACCACGCTGCGGCACGTCTGCGCACCGCACCGCTCGACGACGCCCTTGAAGAGCTGGCGGTCCTCACCGGCCTCGATCGCGGCGACGTTCGCGCCGATCAGCTCGACCCCGTACTTCTCCAGCACGCCGTTCGCGGCCAGCGCCATCGCGGTGTTCAGCGCCGTCTGCCCGCCCAGGGTCGGCAGCAGCGCGTCGGGACGCTCGAGGGCGATGATCGCCTCGACCACCTCCGGCGTGATCGGCTCGACGTAGGTGGCGTCGGCGAGCTCCGGGTCGGTCATGATCGTCGCCGGGTTCGAGTTCACCAGCACCACCCGCAGACCCTCGGCACGCAGCACCCGGCACGCCTGGGTCCCGGAGTAGTCGAACTCCGCCGCCTGCCCGATCACGATCGGCCCGGACCCGATCACGAGCACGGACGTGATGTCCTCCCGCCGCGGCATCAGTCCCTCCCCCCAGGCTCTTCGTCGTGCCCAGGTCCTGCGTTGTGCGCACGTCCTTGGTGGTCCCCACGTTCTTGGTCGTGATCAAGGACTTCGTGCAGGTCTGTGCCGTGCATCAGCGCGACGAAGCGGTCGAACAGGTAGCCGGCGTCGTGGGGCCCGGCCGCGGCCTCGGGGTGGTACTGCACCGAGAACGCCGGGACGTCGAGGCAGCGCAACCCCTCGACGACGTCGTCGTTGAGGCAGACGTGGCTGACCTCCACCCGCCCGAAGTCGGTGTCCACGGGTCCGTCCAGCGGAGCGTCGACGGCAAAGCCGTGGTTGTGCGCCGTCACCTCGACCCGCCCCGTCGCCCGGTCGAGCACCGGCTGGTTGAGCCCGCGGTGCCCGTAGCGCAGCTTGTAGGTGCCGAGCCCCAGCGCGCGGCCGAGGATCTGGTTGCCGAAGCAGATACCGAAGAACGGCAGGCGCCGGCCGAGCACCTCCCGCAGCAGCGCCACCGGCCCGTCGGTGGCCGCGGGGTCGCCCGGGCCGTTGGAGAAGAAGACACCGTCCGGGCGCACGGCGAGGACGTCGTCGATGCTCGCGGCGGCGGGCAGCACGTGCACCTCGACACCTCGCTTGGCCAGCTCGGCCGGTGTCGTCGCCTTGATCCCCAGGTCGATCGCGGCGACGACCAGCCGGCGGGTGCCGACGGCGGGGACGACGTAGGCAGCGGTCGTCGTCACTTCCCCCGCCAGGTCGGCACCACTCATCGGAGCAGCGGAGCGGACCAGCTCGAGCAGCTCGGCACTGGTGCGCTGGCGTTCGGACTCACCCGAACCGGTCCGCAGGGCGTCGCCCGAGAAGACCCCGACACGCATCGCGCCCCGCTCGCGCAGGTGCCGGGTCAGCGCCCTGGTGTCGACACCGCTGATGCCGACGACGCCGGAGTCGGCCAGCTCGTCGCCGAGGTCACGCCGGGAGCGCCAGCTCGACGGGCGACGCGCGGGGTCGCGGACGACGAACCCCGAGACCCAGATCCTCCGCGACTCGCCGTCCTCGTCGTTCATCCCGGTGTTGCCGATGTGCGGCGACGTCATCACCACGACCTGGCGGTGGTACGAAGGGTCGGTCAGCGTCTCCTGGTACCCCGTCATCGCCGTGCAGAACACGGCCTCGCCGACGGTCGTCCCACTCGCCCCGTAGGCGTCCCCGCCGAACGTCCGTCCGTCCTCGAGCACCAGGACCGCAGTCACGAGACCGCTCCGGTCAGGACCTGCAGGTTCTCGACCAGCCGGTCCGCGTCGTCGGCGCGCCGCAGCCGCAGCCCGGTGTCGAGCGACGCCTCGGCGTGCGCCCAGGTCACCACGACGAGCCCCTGGCCTCCCACGTACTTCCCGGCCATACCCGACTCCTTCCGGACGCCGCGCAGGGCCGAGGCAGGGATCCACACGTCCGCCGCGCCGCGTCGCGCCAGCAGCAGGCCGGCCGGGCCGAGGGAGACGGCGACGGGGCTGCGCACACCGAGGCCGTGCGCCACGACCCGGTCCAACCAGTCACCCTCGGTCGTGGTGGAGACGTACGTCCCCTCGACCGGCTCGAGCTGGTCGGGCAAGAAGTCTTGCGGCGCAACGAGTAGCGCGGCCATGTCGCGGTGCCGGCGGACGCGACCGCGCCATCCCCACCACATCAGCCCCCAGAGGATCGGGACGGCCACCAGGAGCAGCAGCCCCGCCTGGACCCTGGTCACGTCTCAGCCCCGACCAGCGGCTGCACGCTGACGCCGTCCAGCACCGTCGGGTGACCGCGCAGGAAGGTCGCGACGACACGGCCCGGAAGCTCGCGGCCCGCGAACGGACTGTTGCGACCCTGCGTCGCCATCTCCTCCGGGACGACGAGCCGCCGAGCCACCGGGTCGACCAGCGTGAGGTTCGCCGGTTCCCCCACGGCCAGCGGCCGGCCGTGCCCGGCGACGCGACCGATGCGCGCCGGGGCGTGCGAGAGGACCCGCGCGACGTCGTCCCAGCCCATCAGCCCGGTCGACACCATCGCCTCCTGGACGACGGAGAGCGCGGTCTCCAGGCCCGTCATCCCCATCGACGCCGCGGCCCACTCGCAGTCCTTGTCCTCGACGGTGTGGGGCGCGTGGTCGGTGGCGACCGCGTCGATCGTGCCGTCGGCCAGCGCCGCTCGCAGCGCCTCGACGTCGTCGGAGCTCCGCAGCGGCGGGTTCACCTTGAAGACCGGGTCGTAGCCGCGCACCTGCTCGTCGGTGAGCAGCAGGTGGTGAGGCGTCACCTCGGCCGTGACCGCGGTGCCGCGCGCCTTGGCCCATCGCAGGATCTCGACCGACCCGGCGGTGGAGACGTGGCAGACGTGCAGGCGGGAGCCGACGTGGCCGGCGAGCAGCACGTCTCGGGCGATGATCGCCTCCTCCGCGACGGCGGGCCACCCCTGCAGACCGAGGACGCCGGAGAGCGCGCCCTCGTGCATCTGGGCTCCCGCGGTCAGCCGGGGCTCCTGCGCGTGCTGGGCGACGACGCCGTCGAACGCCTTGACGTACTCCAGGGCGCGGCGCATCAGCACGGCGTCGTGCACGCACCTCCCGTCGTCCGAGAAGACACGCACGGCCGCGGCGGAGTCGGCCATCGCGCCGAGCTCCGCGAGGCGCTCCCCCGCCAGGCCGACCGTCACGGCACCGACCGGTCGGACGTCGACCCAGCCGGCGCGGCGCCCGAGCCGCCATACCTGCTCGACGACGCCCGCGGTGTCCGCGACCGGGTCGGTGTTGGCCATGGCGTGCACGGCGGTGAACCCGCCCCGGGCCGCGGCCCGGGTGCCCGACTCGACCGTCTCGGCGTCCTCGCGCCCGGGCTCGCGCAGATGCGTGTGCAGGTCGACGAGCCCGGGCAGGGCCACGAGCCCGGCGGCGTCCACGACCTCGGCGTCCCCGGCGTCCAGACCGCCCCCGACGGCCGAGACGACGCCATCGCGCAGCAGCATGTCGGTCGCCTCGCCGCCCAGCGGGCGTGCGCCCCGGAGCAGGTACGAGCTCATCGCTCCTCCTGCCTCGTCGCGACGAGCAACGCCCTGCGTCGTCTGCGCTCGCTCCGCTCGCTCATCGCAGCGCCTCCGCGAGCTCCGGCTGCTCGGCCGAGACGACGGTCGGGGCGTCTGCGAGGCCGACCTCCGGCTCGCCGGAGAGCAGCAGGTACAGGGCGGCCATCCGGACGGCGACGCCGTTGGCGACCTGCTCGACGATCGTCGACCGGACGCCGTCTGCGGCGTCCGCGGAGATCTCCAGGCCGCGGTTCATCGGGCCGGGGTGCATGACGATCGCGTGGTCGGGCAGCAGCCGCAGCCGCCGCGCGTCGAGCCCGTAGCGGCGCGAGTACTCACGGGCAGAGGGGAAGTACGCCGCGTTCATCCGCTCGGCCTGCACGCGCAGCATCATCACCGCGTCGGCGTCCGCGAGCGAGGCGTCAAGGTCGTAGGAGGTCGCGCACGGCCAGGTCGCCACACCGACCGGCAGCAGCGTCGGCGGGGCGACGAGGGTGACGTGGGCGCCGAGGGTGTCCAGCAGCAGCACGTTGGAGCGCGCGACCCGGCTGTGCAGCACATCGCCGACGATGGTGACGCGTCGCCCTGCAAGATCAGCACCGGCGGCACCCTCGACACCGACGAGGCGGCGGCGCATCGTGAACGCGTCGAGCAGTGCCTGGGTCGGGTGCTCGTGCGTGCCGTCGCCGGCGTTGAGCACGCTGCCGCGCACCCAGCCCGAGTGGGCGAGCCGGTGCGGAGCGCCGGAGGCCGGGTGCCGGACGACGACAGCGTCGGCCCCCATCGCCTCCAGGGTGAGCGCCGTGTCCTTCAGGCTCTCGCCCTTGGAGACGCTGGAACCCTTGGCGGAGAAGTTGATCACGTCCGCCGAGAGGCGCTTGGCGGCTGCCTCGAACGAGATGCGGGTGCGCGTGGAGTCCTCGAAGAACAGGTTGACGACGGTTCGGCCGCGCAGCGTCGGCAGCTTCTTGATCTGGCGCTGCTGGGTGGCGGCCATCTGCTCCGCGACGTCGAGCAGGTGGACGGTCTCGGTGCGGCTCAGGTCCCCGGCGGAGAGCAGGTGCCTCATGACGCGCTCCTCGCGTGCTCGGTCGCTGTCGGTTCGATCAGCACCGCGTCGCGCCCGTCGGTCTCCTCGAGCAGCACGTGCACCCGTTCGTCCGCGGCGGTGGGCAGGTTCTTGCCGACGTGGTCGGCGCGAATCGGCAGCTCGCGATGGCCACGGTCGACGAGGACAGCGAGGCGGACGGCTCGTGGGCGGCCCAGGTCGGAGAGGGCGTCGAGGGCGGCCCGGATCGTTCGGCCGGAGTACAGGACGTCGTCGACCAGGACGACCACCTTGTCGTCGACGCCGCCGTCCGGCAGCTCGGTGGGCTCGATGCCCCGGGTGGGGTGCCGCCGCAGGTCGTCGCGGTGCATCGTCACGTCGAGGGAGCCCCAGAGGCGATCTGGGGCCGCCGACGGTTCGACGGACGCGATGCGCTCGGCGAGGCGGCGGGCGAGCGGGACGCCCCGCGTGGGGATGCCGAGCAGGACGAGGTCGCCGGCGCCCTTGTTGCGCTCCAGCACCTCGTGGGCGATCCGGGTGAGCACCCGGGCGATCTCGGGTGCTTCGAGCACCGGGCGTGCAGGCGCCATGACGGCGACTCCTTCCCCGCCTCTCAGGACGGTGGTTAAAGGACGTCGAGCTGCGGGGGACGCTACCAGCGGCCAGCCGGTCCGACGTGCCCGACACCGGCTCGACGCGCGCATCCGGGGTCAGTGTTGGTGTTCCGCTTGACGTGTCCATCACGCTCCGTAAGCATTGGGGCACGGGGGACACGTTCGGTGACCAACCGGCACCGACCAGGACGGCTGCGCGACCAGCGGGGCCACGACCGACCAGCGAGGGGAGCTATGGCGTCCGAGTACGCACGTGCGCTCGGCAGCAGGCTGCGCGCCATCCGCACCCAGCAGGGGTTGTCGCTGCAGGGCGTGGAGCAGAAGTCCGACGGCCACTGGAAGGCGGTCGTCGTCGGAAGCTACGAGCGCGGTGACCGCTCGGTGACCGTCCAGCGG
>JBBSNO010000102.1:0-9776 GCA_038232615.1 Actinomycetales bacterium | reverse complement strand
GGCGGGCCCGGGCTGCCGCGCTCAACCTGGTGCCGACCAGCACCGGTGCGGCCAAGGCGATCGGCCTGGTCATGCCCGAGCTCAAGGGCAAGCTCGACGGCTACGCCATCCGCGTCCCGATCCCGACCGGCTCGGCCACCGACCTCACCGTCGAGCTCGGCCGCGAGGCGAGCGCCGAACAGGTCAACGCCGCGGTGCAGAAGGCCGCCGAGGGCCCGATGAAGGGCTACCTGCGCTACAGCACCGACCCGATCGTCTCCAGCGACATCGTCACCGACCCGGCGTCCTGCATCTTCGACGCGCCGCTGACCAAGGTCATCGGCAACCAGGCCAAGGTCGTCGGCTGGTACGACAACGAGTGGGGCTACTCCAACCGCCTCGCCGACCTCATCACGCACGTCGGCTCCTCGCTCTGAGGCTCAGGCTCAGGAAGGGACGACGCGTGAGGACGATCGACGACCTGGGTGACCTGCGCGGCAAGCGGGTGCTGGTGCGCAGCGACCTCAACGTGCCGCTGGACGACGGGCGGATCACCGACGACGGACGCATCCGGGCGTCGATCCCGACGTGGCAGCGGCTGCTGGACGCCGGCGCGCGGGTGATCGTGATAGCCCACCTCGGCCGCCCGAAGGGCTCGCCCGAGAAGAAGTACTCGCTGGCACCGATCGCCGAGCGGGTCGGTGAGCTGATGCCGGACGTCGACGTCAGCTTCGCGAGGGACACGGCGGGGGACGATGCCCGCGGCTCGGCGGCGGCACTGCCCGAGGGCGAGCTGCTCGTTCTCGAGAACCTGCGCTTCAACCTCGGTGAGACGAGCAAGGACGACGCCGAGCGGGGCGCGTTCGCCGACGAGCTCGCCGCGCTGGCCGACGTCTACGTCAGTGACGGTTTCGGTGCCGTGCACCGCAGGCACGCGAGCGTCGTCGACGTGGCCGAGCGCCTGCCGCATGCGGCGGGGAGGCTCGTCGTCGCCGAGGTCGAGGTGCTGAAGCGGCTCACCGAGGAACCACGACGTCCCTACGTCGTCGTCCTCGGCGGGTCCAAGGTCAGCGACAAGCTGGGTGTC
This sequence comes from Actinomycetales bacterium, assembly GCA_038232615.1. Lineage (GTDB taxonomy): Bacteria > Actinomycetota > Actinomycetes > Actinomycetales > DASROP01 > DASROP01. The sequence continues at coordinate 8,710 of JBBSNO010000102.1, read as the reverse complement.
ATCGAGGCGCTGCTGGGCACTGCTGACACGATCCTCGTCGGTGGCGGCATGGTCTTCACGTTCCTTGCGGCCCAGGGGCACGAGGTCGGCAAGAGCCTGCTCGAGAACGACCAGCTTGACGTCGTCCGTGGCCATCTGGAGTCGGCGAAGGAGCGTGGCGTCGAGATCGTCCTGCCCACCGACATCGTTGCGGCGCAGGAGTTCTCCGCCGACGCGGCCCACGACGTCGTGGCGGCCGACGCGATCCCGGCAGACCGTATCGGGCTCGACATCGGCCCGGAGTCGTCGACGGCCTTCGCCTCGGCGCTCTCCGGTGCCGGCACCGTGTTCTGGAACGGCCCGATGGGTGTGTTCGAGATGGAGCCGTTCAGCCACGGGACCCGCGCTGTCGCCCAGGCCCTGGTGGACTCGGACGCCTTCACGGTCGTCGGCGGCGGGGACTCGGCTGCCGCCGTCCGTACCCTGGGGTTCGACGACGCCGCGTTCGGCCACATCTCGACCGGGGGAGGGGCCAGCCTGGAGTACCTCGAGGGCTTCGAGCTGCCCGGCCTCGCCGCCCTGTCGGACTGACCAGGAGAGTCTGCGACCATGGCAAAGAACAGCCGCACCCCGCTGATGGCGGGCAACTGGAAGATGAACTGCGACCACGCGCAGGCGGTGCAGCTCGTGCAGAAGCTCGCCTGGACGCTGGAGGACGCCAAGCACGACCCCGCCGTCGTCGAGGTCGCCGTCCTGCCCCCGTTCACCGACCTGCGCTCGGTGCAGACCCTGGTCGACGGTGACAAGCTCGACCTCGTCTACGGCGCCCAGGACCTCTCGGCCCACGACGAGGGCGCCTACACCGGTGAGGTCTCCGGGCGGTTCCTCTCCCGGCTCGGCTGCACCTACGTCGTCGTCGGGCACAGCGAGCGCCGCGAGCACCACCGGGAGGACGACACGCTGGTCGCGGCGAAGGTCGGCGCCGCGTTCCGGCACGGCCTCGTACCCATCCTGTGCGTGGGGGAGGGGCTCGACGTCCGGCAGGAAGGTCGTCACGTCGAGCACACCCTGGCTCAGCTCGAGGCGGTCGTGGCCGGGCTGGAGAACGCTGCCGCGATGCGGCTGGTCGTGGCCTACGAGCCCGTCTGGGCCATCGGCACCGGCGAGGTCGCCACCCCGCAGGACGCCCAGGAGGTCTGCGCCGCCATCCGCGGACGGTTGGGCGAGCTGCTGGGCTCCGACGTCGCCGCCGCCGTCCGCGTGCTCTACGGCGGCTCGGTCAAGGCCGGTAACGTGGCCGCGACCATGGCCCAGGCGGACGTCGACGGGGCACTCGTCGGCGGTGCCAGCCTCGACCCCGAGGACTTCGCCGCCATCTGCCGTTACCAACAGCACCAGGTCGGCCTGTAACCTGCTCCTCGCACCTCCCGGCGGACCGCCGGACCCCGACTGGACAGGACGACGAACCACCGTGACCGGACTGCGCATCACCCTGCAGGTGCTGCTCGCGCTGACGAGCCTGTGCCTGACTCTGCTGATCCTGCTCCACAAGGGCAAGGGCGGTGGCCTCTCGGACATGTTCGGCGGCGGCATGTCGTCCGGCGCGGGCAGCTCCGGCGTCGCCGAGCGGAACCTCAACCGCATCACGATCGCGATCGCCTTGATGTGGACCGCGGTCATCGTGCTCCTGGGCATCGTCGAGCGGTTCATCCCCAGCACCTGACGGCTGCGGCACCGCGTGCGCGCCGGACCAGCACGACCCTTCAGCGACATCAACGCAACGAGATCTTGGGAGTCGATCGGTGGCGAGTGGCAACGCGATCCGCGGGAGCCGGGTGGGCGCAGGCCCCATGGGCGAGGCCGAGCGTGGGGATGCAGCCCCGCGGTTGCGGATCTCCTACTGGTGCGCGAACAAGCACGAGACGCGACCGAGCTTCGCCGAGGAGCCGGGTCTGACCGTTCCGGAGACCTGGGACTGCCCGCGCTGCGGCTTCCCGGCCGGCCAGGACGAGGCGAACCCCCCGGCCCCTCCGCGCAACGAGCCGTACAAGACGCACCTGGCCTACGTGAAGGAGCGTCGCAGCGACGCCGATGGCGAGGCCATCCTCACCGAGGCCCTGGAGGCCTTGCGCGCCAAGCGCATCGTCCGCTGACCCCGCCAGGACCCGTGCGAGCTCCTTGATCGCGGGGGACGAGTTCCTTGATCGGCGCGGGGGTAACTCCTTGCCCGCGATCAAGGAACTCCTTGCCGCGATCAAGGAACTCGCTGCTGGCGATCAAGGAACTCGTGTCGGGCAGCGGGTCAGGGGGAGGCGAGGCGCGTCAGGCCGGGGGGCAGCCGGGACGCCGCCTCGCGGTCGAGCAGCCAGCGCGTCGCGTGGACGCCGCGGGCGCCGGCGGCCGGGACCTGCACCGGGCCGGCCTCCGAGAGTGCCATCGCCGCCGCGGACGCCTTGTCGGCGCCGGCGACCACCATCCAGACCTCCTGGGCCGCGGCGATCGCCGGGAACGTCAGCGTGAGCCGGCGCGGGGGCGGCTTGGGGGCGCCCCGCACCGCGACGACGGTGCGCTCCGACTCGTGCAGCGCCGGCTGCTCGGGGAACAGCGAGGCGGTGTGGCCGTCCGGCCCCATCCCCAGCAGCAGCACGTCGAGGGCGGGGACGCCCGCGCGGTCGCCGGACGACGCGGCGGCGGCGAGCTCGTCGGCGTAGCGCTCCGCCGCTGCCTCGGGGTCGTCGCCGTCCGGACCGTCGCTCGGCGGCATCGGGTGGATCCTGGCCGGGTCGACGTGAACGTGGTCCAGCAGGGCCGCGCGCGCCTGGGTCTCGTTGCGCTCCGGGTCCCCGGACGGCAGGAACCGCTCGTCGCCCCACCACACGTCGAGGTGGGCCCAGTCGACCGCGTCGCGCGCGGACGAGCTGCGCAGCGCCTCCAGCACCGCGATGCCGATGCTGCCGCCCGTCAGCCCGATGTGGGCCCGGCCGGTGGCCGACTGCGCGTCGACGATGCGCGTGACCAGGCGCGCGGCGACGGCCTCGGCAAGCACCGCCGCGGACGCGTGGACGACGATCGAGCTGGGTGCGTTGCTCATCAGGTGCTCCTCGCAGTTGGGGAACCTCGCGGTCGGGAGACTCAGGCACCCTCTGGCTCGGCGCGCTTCATCGCACGCGACCTCCGGGCGCTGCGTGCCTCGACCTCGTCGGCGCGCGCGGCCGCCTGCTTCGTGGACGCCGCCAGGCCCTCCCGCTCCGCCTTGGCAGCGGTGGGCCGGGGGGCACCGGCGAGCCGCGCCATCCCCTTGACGAGGACCTCGGTGTAGACGTCGTCGGGGTCGAGGCGGCGCAGCTCCTCGGCCAGGCACTCGTTGACGGCGCGCCGGGGCAGGGTGATGCGCCGCTCGGGCTGGCCGGGCTGGGTCAGCACCGCGACGGTCCCCTCCGGGCGGACCAGCTCGATCGAGCCCGACCGGCGTTCCAGCCGGACGCCGGAGATGCCTGTGCCCGCCCGGGTCCGCGCCCGGGTCACCGGACACCGCAGGCCCTGCGCGAGCCAGGCCGCGAGCAGCTCGGTGCTGGGGCTGTCCGTCGCTCCGGAGACGGTGGCGGCGGTGATCTGCTCGTACGGGGGCTGGTCGAGCGCAGCCGCCAGCAGGGCACGCCAGTGGGTCAAGCGCGTCCAGGCGAGGTCGGTGTCGCCCTCGACGTGGCCAGATGCCAACCGCTGCAACATCTTCGCAGGTCTGGCGCTCGCGGCCGAGTCGGTGATGCGTCGGCCGGCCATCGACCCGATCGGGTCTTTCGAGGGGACATCGGGAGCGGACGACGGCCACCACGCGACCACCGGCGCGTCCGGCAGGAGCAGGGGCACCAGGACGGCGTCCCCGTGGTCGGCGAGCTCGCCGTACAGCCGCAGGACCACGACCTCGCTGGCCCCGGCGTCACCGCCGACCCGGATCTGGGCGTCGAGCCGCGACGACCCGCGCTTGCTGCCGCGGGCGACGACCAGCACCCGGCACGGGTGTTCCCGGCTCGCGTCGTTGGCGGCCTCGATCGCGGACTCCGACTCCTGGTCGTCCGCGGCGATCACCAGCGTCAGGACACGGCCCAGGGCGATCGCCCCGCCGCTCTCGCGCAGCTCGACCAGGCGCCGGTTGATCGCCGACGTCGAGGTGCTCGGCAGGTCGAGGATCACGGACGCCTCCAGACGCGGCCGTGGCGCGCCATCATCTCGTGGGCGGACGCCGGCCCCCAGCTGCCGGCCGGGTAGTCCTCCGGCGCGCCCTTGGCCGCCCACGCCGCGATGACCGGGTCGAGGATCGTCCACGACAGCTCGACCTCGGCATGGCGCGGGAACAGCGGCGGCTCGCCGAGCAGCACGTCTAGGATCAGCCGTTCGTACGCCTCCGGGCTGGCCTCGGTGAACGAGTGCCCGTAGCCGAAGTCCATCGTCACGTCGCGCACCTCCATCTGCGTGCCCGGGACCTTCGAGCCGAAGCGCAGCGTGACCCCCTCGTCGGGCTGCACCCGGATCACGAGCGCGTTCTGGCCGAGCTCCTCGGTCGCGGTCGTCTCGAACGGCAGGTGCGGCGCGCGCTTGAACACGACAGCGATCTCTGTCACCCGACGCCCCAGTCGTTTGCCGGTTCGCAGGTAGAACGGGACGCCGGCCCAACGGCGCGTGTCGATCTCCAGCTCCAGGGCCGCGAAGGTCTCGGTCCGCGTGTCGGCCGAGATGCCGTCCTCGTCGAGGTACCCCGACACCTTCGCACCGCCCTGCCACCCGGCGGCGTACCGGCCGCGGGCGCTCGACCTCGACAGGTCCGAGGGCACCCGGACGGCGGAGAGCACCTTCTCCTTCTCGGCCCGCAGGTGGTGCGCGTCGAAGGAGACGGGCTCCTCCATCGCCGTCAGCGCGAGCAGCTGGAGCAGGTGGTTCTGGATGACGTCACGCGCGGCACCGATGCCGTCGTAGTAGCCGGCTCGGCCGCCGATGCCGATGTCCTCGGCCATGGTGATCTGCACGTGGTCGACGTAGTTGGCGTTCCAGATCGGCTCGAACAGCTGGTTGGCGAAGCGCAGCGCCAGCAGGTTCTGCACCGTCTCCTTGCCAAGGTAGTGGTCGATGCGGAACACGTCGTCCGGCCGGAAGACCCGTTCGACGACCTCGTTCAGCGCCCGCGCGCTGGCCAGGTCGTGTCCGAACGGCTTCTCGATGACGACGCGGCGCCACTGGCCGGGCTGCGCCTGCGACAGCCCGGACCGGAACAGCTGCTCGCAGACGACGGGAAAGGACGCGGGCGGCACGGAGAGGTAGAAGGCCGTGTTGCCGCCGGTGCCGCGCTCCGCGTCCAGGTCGTGGACTGTCTGGGCCAGCCGGTCGAAGGCCTCGTCGTCGTCGAACTCGCCCTGGACGAACCGCAGTCCCTCGGCGAGATGCCGCCACACCGTCTCGCGGAACGGCGTCCGGGCGTGCTCGCGGACGGCGTCGTAGACGGTCTTGCCGAAGTCCTCGTCGGCCCAGTCGCGGCGCGCGAACCCCACGAGCGCGAAGCCCGGGGGGAGCAGGCCCCGGTTGGCGAGGTCATACACGGCCGGCATCAGCTTCTTGCGGGCCAGGTCCCCCGTGACGCCGAACAGCACGAGCCCGCACGGGCCGGCGATCCGCGAGAGGCGCTTGTCGCGCGGGTCCCGCAGCGGGTTCTTCTCGCGGCTGACGCGCGCGGGGGTCACGGCTCCTCCTGCGTCGTCGCCGTGAGCGTCGCCCTGTGCCGTCTGGTTCGCTCGCTCCGCTCACTCACGGTCGGTTCCCGCTCACGAGCGCAGGGTGGCAACCAGCAGGCGCAGGCCCTCCGCGCGGTCGGTCAGGTGCACGCGCAGCACCGGGCGACCGGCGTCGGCCAGCACCTGCGCGTCGCCGGCCGACTGGGCGGCGATCAGCGAGGCGAACGTGTAGGGCCGGTCGGGCACCTCGACGTCCTGCGTCGCCGCGCCCGTGACCTGCAGGTACACCCCGGTCGCCGGCCCGCCCTTGTGGTACTGACCGGTGGAGTGCAGGAACCGCGGCCCCCAGCCGAACGTGACCGGACGCCCGGTGCGGCGGGCCAGGTCGTCGCGGACGTCGGCCAACGCGGCGTCGGCCTCCCGGTCGAGGTAGGCCATCACCGCGAGGTATCCGCGGTCGGGGTCGAGGTGTGCCAGGAGCGCGTCGACGGCGCCGGGCAGGTCCCGGACGCCGTCCAGCAGCCCGTTGGTGCCGCGCAGCTCGACGGACCCGTCGACCACGTCGGCCGGGTCGGGTCCGGGTTGTGCGTCCAGCAGCCCGCGCGCGGCCGTCTTGGCCCTCTCGACGTCGGGCTGGTCGAACGGGTTGATGCCGAGCAGCCGGCCCGCGACCGCGGTGGCGTGCTCCCAGAGCAGCATCTGCGCGCCGAGGGAGCCCCAGACGGCGACGCCGTCGGTCACCTCCACCGGTCCGGCGGTGAGGCGGACGACGAGGACGTCGGAGGCGCCGGACGACACCTCGGGCGCGTCGGGCGAACCGGCGACGACGGGCAGCAGACCGGTGCCCTCCTTGCCGGTGGACTCGGCCACGAGCTGCTCGGCCCAGTCGCCGAAGCCGACGAGGGGGGTGCCGTCGGGCACCAGGACCACCTTGTCCCGCAAGGGCTGTGTGCCGGCGAGGGCCGCACCCAGCTGCAGGCCCGGGTTGTCGAGGTCGTCCCGCGCGAGCAGCTCGCTGGCGGCCAGGGCGTCGTCGAGCAGCTGCTGCACGTCGGCGCCGGCGAGTCCGGAGGGGACCAGCCCGAACGCGGACAGGGCCGAGTAGCGGCCGCCGACCTCGGGGTCGGCCGCGAACACGGCGCGGTACCCGGCCTCGGTCGACGCCTGCTCCAGCGGCGACCCGGGGTCGGTGACGACGACGACGCGCGAGGCGGCGTCGATGCCGGCCGCGGTGAACGCCGCCTCGAAGGCGCGTCGTTGGCTGTCGGTCTCGACCGTGGAGCCCGACTTGCTGGACACGACGACGACGGTGCGCTCGATGTCGGTGGTCACGGCGCGCAGCACCTGGCCGGGGTCGGTGCCGTCGAGGACCGTCAGGGCCACCCCTGCAGTGCCCGTGATCACCTCGGGGGCCAGCGACGACCCGCCCATGCCGCACAGGACGACGCGGTCGACGCCGGAGGCAGCGAGCTCCTCGCGCAGCGCGGTGATGCGAGGGACGAGCTCCTGCGACGTGCGGGGCAGGTCCACCCAGCCGAGTCGGACCGCAGCCTCGGAGACCGCGTCGGGACCCCACAGGTCCGCGTCCCGCCCCGCCGTCCGGCTGGCCACGTGCTCGCCGACCAGCGCCGGGCCGTGCGCCTCGACCGCGGCGGCCGCGGCTCCCGCCGTCCGAACCCCCAGTGTCTCCGAGGTCACTGCTCGGCCTCGGCTGCGCTGTCGGAGCCGGCGACCCGCGCGAGCTCGTCGGAGACGGTGCCGGTCAGCTCGGTCCAGGAGTCGGCGAACTTCTGGACGCCCTCGGCCTCGAGCTGCTCGGTGACCTCGGCGTAGGAGATGCCGAGCCTCGCCAGGGCGTCGAGCAGCTGGTCCGACTCCTCCTCGGTGCCCGAGACCGTGTCGCCGCGGATCTCGCCGTGGTCGGCCACTTGGTTCAACGTCTTCAGGGGCATCGTGTTGACGACGCCGGAAGCGACCAGCTCGGTGACGTACAGGGTGTCGGAGTAGTCGGGGTTCTTGACACCGGTGGATGCCCAGAGCGGCCGTTGCGGGTGGGCGCCGTCCTCGGCCAGGACCTGCCACCGCGGCGTCGCGAAGACCTCTGTGTAGGCGTGGTACGCCAGGCGCGCGTTGGCCACCGCGGCCTTGCCCTTCAACGCCTTCGCCTCGTCGGTGCCGATGTCGTCCAGGCGCTTGTCGATCTCGGAGTCGACGCGCGAGACGAAGAAGCTGGCGACCGACTCGATCGGCGCCAGCTCGACGCCGTTCTCGCGGGCCTGCTCGAGGCCGGTGAGGAACGCGTTCATCACCGCGCGGTAGCGATCGAGGCTGAAGATCAGCGTGACGTTGACGCTGATGCCCTCCGAGAGCGCCGCAGTGATCGCCGGGAGCCCCTCGATGGTCGCCGGGATCTTGATGAACAGGTTCTTGCGGTCCACGGCCTTCCAGAGCCGGCGGGCCAGCTCCACGGTGCGGGCGGTGTCGTGGGCCAGGCCCGGGTCCACCTCGATCGAGACGCGCCCGTCGACGCCGTCGGTGGCCGCGAACACCGGCGCGAGGACGTCGCAGCCGCGGCGCACGTCCTCGGTCGTGATGTCGAAGATGGCGTCGTCCACGGAGGCGCCGCGCTCGACCAGCTGGGTGACCTGGTCGGTGTAGGCCTCGCCGTCGGACAGGGCCGAGGCGAAGATCGTCGGGTTGGTCGTCACGCCGACGACGTGCTTCTCGTCGATGAGCGTCTGTAGGTCGCCGCCCTCGATCAGCTCGCGCGACAGGTCGTCCAGCCAGATGGAGACACCCGCCTCGCTCAGGGTGGCCAGGGGATCAGTGGTTCCGGTCATCGTGTCGGCTCCTTCGGTGTGCTGTTTCGGGCTCGCTCGCGGGGGATGTCGGCTCAGGGGCGGTCGCCGGTGCCCCCGTCGGTGGGAGCAGACGCCGGCCCTCCCGGGCTGTCGCCGCCGGCGACCGCGGCGAGGGAGTCGCGTGCGGCGCCGGCCACGGCCTCGGCGGTG
>JBBSNO010000101.1:0-9827 GCA_038232615.1 Actinomycetales bacterium | reverse complement strand
TCGCCTCGGCGCCGTCGGCGGCCTCACCGACGATCTCGATGTCGGGCTCCGCGGAGAGCACCATCTCCAGCCCGCGGCGGTAGAGGGCGTGGTCGTCCGCGACCAGGACGCGGATGGACTCACGCGGAACCGGGGCGTCCCGCGCGTCCTGACCGTCCATGGCTCGTCCCTCCCCAAGGCGCGAGCCGCTGCCCGGCACCCGCGGCACATAGTGGCACCGCGGGTGCTCCTGCGCAGCATCGCCGAGGCGTCAGCCGGTCGCGGCCACAGGCTCGGCGTCGCTGGAGACGTCGGAGTCGGACAGCCGGATCACGCCGTAGCTCCATCCCTTGCGGCGGTAGACCACGCTAGGGCACTGGGAGGCGGAGTCCAGGAACAGGAAGAAGTCGTGGCCCACCAGCTCCATCTCGTAGAGGGCGTCGTCGAGCGTCATCGGCGCCGCGGGGTGCGTCTTCTCCCGGATGACGACCGGGGAGTCCCCCAGGTCGCCGGCACCGACCGGCTCCTGGGCCGCCCCGGACGGCGCCGCGCCGTCGAGGTCCGCCGGCGGCAGGTCCCTGGTGGCCTCGCGCACGGACGTCGGGTTGTGACGTCCGTGATGCACCTTGCGACGGTCCCGCGCACGCCTCAGACGTTCCAGGAGCTTCTCCTGCGCCATGTCGAGTGCGGCGTACTGGTCGTCGGCACACGCTTCCGCCCGGATCACGGGTCCCTTGTCCTTGACGGTGATCTCCACGCGCTCGGACGTGTGGGACTGCCTCGGGTTGGCCTCGTGACTGACTTCGACGTCGATCCGCTGCGCCCGTGGCGCCAGCTGCTCCACCTTCGAGAGCTTCTCCTCGAGATGCCGGCGGAATCGGTCCGAGACTTCGGTGTGCCGTGCGGTGACCACGATCTCCACGGGTGCCCTCCATGTGTTCCGGAAACGAGTACCGGTGGCGCGGGCCCGGCGCGGGGCCGGGTCTGCGCTCCGGTCATGCGAAGGGGCACCACCTCCTGGAGCACACCGGGTCTCCCGGGCGACGCCGGACAGTGCCGCGGACGGCCTGCCCGGCTGCCGCGACCGAGGCCGGAGCCCGGGGTACGGCGTGGTCTGCCATGACCAGACGCTAGTCCACCGACGGCGTCCCCGACAGTGGAGGAACCGCTTCGGCGCGACGGGACGGCGTGGCCGCCACCACCGCCGCCCCCAGCACCAGGGCACCGGTCGCCTCGACGGCCCGGGCGGCCTCGGCGAGCGTGGATCCGGTGGTGACGACGTCGTCGACGAGCAGGCACCGCGACGTCGGCCCCAGGCACGTGCCGCGCACCTGGAAGGAGCCCCCGACGTTGCTCTCCCGCGACGCTGCCGCCAGCCCGGCCTGGTCACGCACGCCGGCTCGCTGCTGCAGCACGCCGGCCACACCGACGTCGGCCCCACGGCGGCGGAGCGCGGCGGCCACCTGGCGCGTCACACCAACGAGCAGGTCACCGCCACGGGTCCTGTTCGCGGCGCGCGACGACGGCGCCGGCACCAGGAGCACCGGGCCGACGACCCAGCCGGCATCACGTTCCAGGGCCGCGAGGACGCTGCGCGCCAGGGCCGCGGCAAGCACCGGCGAGAGGTCGTGTCGGCCCCGGTCCTTCCAGGCGACGACGACGCCGCGCGTCGTCCCGGAGTAGGCGGCGGTGCACCAGGTGGGTGGGGCACCCCGGTGGGTCAGCCGCGGCACCAGGTGCGCTCGGCCGACCAGCAGGCCGTGGCACGCGGCGCACAGGGGGACGTCGTCCAGTCCGCAACCGGCGCACGCAGTGGGCAGCACGAGCCGCGCGAGGTCGAGGAACCCCGCGCTCCACCGCGGAACGTTCCGGTGCCGGGCTGCGCGCACGGCGACGATCCTGCGGTCGGGAGCCGTGCCGTGGCTACGCCGGACGCGTGCGCCTGGGGGCGGCGGGACGCCGGAGCAGGCCTGTGGACGGGAGGTCGAGCACGAGCCGGGTCGGGTCAGCCGGGGTAGGCCGGGTCCCGTGCGCCGGTGGCACCCTCCACGGGGAACCACACCGCCCCGGCCTGCACGAGCAGCTCCCCGGCCGTCGTCCCCGCCACGATCGTCCGCTCACCGCTGGCGGAGGCCAGCGACACCAGGTCCGGGACGGCCGGCAGCGCCTGGAGCGCCGGGCCACCGAGGCGCAGCAGGTGCACGCGGTCGTGCTCGTCGCCGTCGCGGCGGCCGAGTGCCGCGACCCTGACCTCGTCGACCCAGACCGCCGCCTCGACGGCGACCAGGGCGGAGCCCACCTCCCCCTGCCCCCTCGGTTCCAGCCGGCGCGGCGCGTCGTCGTCGTCGGCGCGGACGACGCCGGCGACGTCGACGTGACCGCGGCCCTCGGCGTCCGTCGAGGCCACGACCGCCCGCGCCCCGTCGCGCGAGACCCGCAGCGAGGTGACGCGGCGGCCCGCCAGCCAGGTGGCCGTGACCGGCTCGACGGTCCCTTCGGGACGCACCGCCAGCACGACACCCTCACTGACGGCCGGGGTGGACCAGATCCAGCCGAACCGGTCGAACGACGGAGCGGTCAGGTCGGCACCGGACAGGAGGGGCTCCGGCACGGTGTCGTCGCCCGGGACGAGGTGCAGCAGCTGGCTGCGTTCCTGGGCGAGCACCGCGTACGACACCAGGCCGTAGGCCACGCCAGGGTTGCTGATCAGGAGGTCCCCCACCGGCGGCAGGTTCTGGACGGGCGAGACCTGCCCGTTCCGCAGGCGGACGACCGCTGAGTCCCGCACCAGCACGGGCGACTCGTTGACAGGCGGGTCCCGCAGCACCTGAGCGGCGCCCTGCAGCTCGATGGTGCTGCCGTCGACGGTCATCTCGACCCAGGAGACGGTCGGCACCGGGTCCAGCGTCGCCTCGAGCTGTGCCTGCATGAGCGTCCGGTCGGTCGGGGACGACGCCTCACGTGCCTGCGCCGTCAGGTCCACCTGCGCGACGCCGGCCTGCACGGGCACGGCGTCGAGGTCCAGTCGTGTCCCGGCCGGGAAGGCAGTCCGCACCGAGCCGGCCAGCCACGGCGAGGGGCCGGCCAGCAGCTGCGTCGCCAGCGACGTGGCGGTCGAGGGCCGGTCGGGGAACCACCGTGTCTCCGGCACGAGGGTCGTGAAGGTGGGGTCGAGGAAGTACAGCTCGTAGGCGCGGTACAGCAGGTCGAAGTCGGTGTCGCTGATGAGCACCTCGTCGGCGACCTCACCGATCCGCCACTGGCCGCTGACCTTCTGCAGGCCGAGCTCGACCTGCTTCGTCGTCCCGCCCGGTACGGGCGCGTAACGCCCGTCGGCGTCGACCGTGGCGGTCACCGGGACGGTCACGCTCGCGGTGGCCTGCTGGGGGGACGCCGGAGCGGCAGCCGGGGGGAGCTCGGCCCCGGACGGGTCCCGCACCGACACCTCCGGCGTGGAGCCGCTGAAGACGACCGTGGACTCCGTCGGTTGCCAGGTGGTGCCGGCCGACGGCGTCAGGAACGTGCGTGCCACCTCGAAGTTGTTCTCGACCCCCGCCGTCGCCAGCAGGAAACCGCGCACGATCCCCTCGGGCGTCTCGTCCGGTGCCGGGCCGACCGGTAACACGCCGAACCCTCCCTGGACGTCGCGCTCACCGGACCTGCCCTGCGTCACCGGGCCGTCGGTGGGGATCGACGCGCAGCCGGCCAGGGCCAGCAGGGTCACCACGAGCCACCCGAACCACCGGGACATCTCACGCACCGTGGACCACCCGTGAGCCGCCGGTCGTCTGCAGGGGCAGCGGTGACCCGACGACGACGGCACCGGCCCGTCGCGGCAGGGTGAGCCGGAACGCCGCGCCGCGGCCGGGCAGCCCCCAGGCCTCGAGGTCGCCGCCGTGCAGGTGCGCGTCCTCGAGCGAGATGGCCAGTCCGAGACCGGTGCCTCCCGTCGTCCGCGCCCGGGCGGGGTCGGCGCGCCAGAACCTGTCGAAGACGCGCGCCGCGTCGTCCGGGCGCATGCCCAACCCGTAGTCGCGGACGACGACGGCGACGGCGTCGGGGTCGGCCCCCAGCGTCAGGTCGATCGGGCGACCCTCACCGTGCTCGACCGCGTTGACGACGAGGTTGCGCAGGATCCGCTCCACGCGTCGCGGGTCGAGCTCGGCCATGCAGGGGGACGGCGGTAGGTGCGTGCGCAGCCGCGAGCCGCGCCGCTCGGCCAGCGGTGCCATCAGCTCCACCGCGTGGTGGACCACCTCGCGCACGTCGACCGGCTCCACGTCGAGTGCCGCGGCACCAGCGTCGAAACGGCTGATCTCCAGCAGGTCGGCGAGCAGCGACTCGAACCGGTCGAGCTGCGTGGTGAGCAGCTCCGCCGACCGCGAGACCGCCGGCTCGAAGTCGTGGCGCGCCTCGTGGATGACCTCGCCCGCCATCCTGATGGTGGTCAGCGGCGTCCGCAGCTCGTGCGACACGTCGGAGACGAACCGGCGCTGCAGGCGCGAAAGCTCCTCCATCCGCCCGATCTGGCTCTGCAGGCTCCCGGCCATCTCGTTGAAGGAGCGGGCGAGCCGCGCCAGGTCGTCCTCGCCGCGCTCGGGCATCCGCTCGTCGAGGCGCCCAGACGAGAGCCGGGCGGCGACGCCGGCGGCCTGGCGCACCGGAGCCACCACCTGCCGGGTGACGACGAACGCGACGGCCCCCACGATCAGCACCAGCGCGATCCCCCCGATCGCCAGCACGCGCTGCACGTTGTCCAGCGTCTCCTGCTCCCGCTCGAGGCTGAACACGTAGTACAGCTCGAAGGCGCCCGCCAGCGGCAAGGTCACGACCTGCCCCACGGCAAGACCCGGGACGACGTCGCCGTTCGCCCCGCGGAAGGCGATCGACTGGGACAGCTGCGCACGCGACTCCTGCATCCGGGCCCGGAGCTCGGGCGGGATCGTCGCGGGCGAGAGCGTGGTGGGGTTGCGCTGGTTGTTGATGAACCGCGGCGCCTCGTTGTCGGGGGCCCGCAGGAGCAGCGCCCCGCGGTCGGCGTCGATCCCGGTCCGGATGAATAGCTCCAGCGCGTCGCTGACTGTCTGTTGCAGGTCGGCGGGTGTCGAGGCGTTGGAGGAGGCGACCACCCGGTCGAACTCGGTGTAGGCGCGCTCGGCCTCCAGCTGCGCCTGGTCGCGGCGCGACTCCAGCAGCCGCTCGCTGATCTCCTGCGCCAGGAAGGCGCCCAGGACGGCGACGGCGATGAGGCCCAGCAGCATCGTGGCGGTCACGACCCGCAGCTGCAACGACCGTCGCCACGCCCGCACCAGTCGTCGTCCGCCCTGCACGGCCTGGCGCGCACCGGCGCCCGTCGCACGTCCGCTCGCGCGGGCCAGTCGGCCGGCCCGCACCAGGGCCTGCGACGGCGGTCGCGGTGGCTCGGGCGACGGCTCCGCGGGCGCAGGCGCAGGCGCCGGCGCCGGCGCCGGTCGCGACCTGGGGGTCACCGGCCTGGTCGGCACCTCAGGCCGGACCCGCCTTGTAGCCGACCCCGCGCACGGTGACGACGATCTCGGGGTGCTCGGGGTCGTGCTCGATCTTCGACCTCAGCCGCTGCACGTGGACGTTGACCAGCCGGGTGTCGGCGGCGTGCCGGTAGCCCCACACCTGCTCGAGCAGGACCTCACGGCTGAAGACCTGCCACGGCTTGCGGGCGAGGGCGGCGAGCAGGTCGAACTCCAGCGGTGTCAGGGACATCGGGACGTCCCCGCGCCGGACGGAGTGGCCGGCGACGTCGATCGAGAGGTCACCGATGGACAGGGACTCGGGCACCGGCTGGTCGGTGTGGCGCAACCGCGCTCTCACCCGCGCCACGAGCTCCTTGGGCTTGAAGGGCTTCGGTACGTAGTCGTCGGCCCCCGACTCCAGGCCGAGCACAATGTCCACGGTGTCGCTCTTGGCCGTGAGCATGACGATCGGGACACCGGACTCGGCTCGGATCAGCCGGCAGACCTCGATGCCGTCCTTGCCGGGCAGCATCAGGTCGAGCAGGACCAGGTCGGGGCGCGTGGACCGGAACGCCTCCAGCGCATGGTCCCCGTCGGCGCAGAACGAGGGCTCGAGGCCCTCTCCGCGCAGCACGATACCGATCATCTCGGACAGGGCGGTGTCGTCGTCGACCACCAGGACTCGACCCTTCATGGCCCCATCGTGTCATCTGCCGCCCCGGTCACGAGGGATGACCGCTGCTGCGGGGCGACACCGTGGCAGGATGACCGAGCGCGGCGGGGGTCCGCGCCTCTAGGCGAGGAGCGGCAGCTGTCATGAACGAGACGCCGGGTTGGACGACGCCCGAGGGCACCGGCCGCAGCGGTCCCCCGGCCGGGTGGTCGACCGCCGGCCGTCCCGACCAGCCGCCTCCCCCTCCCGGGCAGCCGCCGCAGTACGGGCAGCAGCCGTACGGGCAGTTCGCCCCCCGGCCGCCCGCCGCGGCCAAGCCCGGCATCGTCCCGTTGCGTCCGCTCGGTCTCGGCGAGCTGTACGACGGGGCGTTCCAGGCGATCCGCCGCAACCCGCGCACCATGCTCGGCGCGGCGGCCGCGGTCATCACGGTGCTCGCCCTGGTCGACGTGGTGCTGCAGCTGGCGCTCGCCGGGTCGCTCACCGCCTTCCTCGACGAGTCCGCGTCGCCGAACCCCGACCTCGACGTGCTGCTCGGCGCCCTCGGTGGTCTCGGCGTGTACGGGCTGGTGACCGGGCTCCTGCAGCTGCTGGGTGTCTCGCTCATCACCGGCATGCTCATCCTCGTCGTCAGCCGTGCCGTGCTGGGGCAGCGGATGTCCCTCGGCGAGCTCTGGACGGCGGTTCGGCCGAGATTGCTCGCGCTGGTCGTCGTCAACGTCGTCGTCGGCCTGATCTTCGTCGCAGCATTCGTCCTGCCGGTCGCGCTGGGCGCGCTGGGCCTGTTCGTCGCGGACTGGGTCGGTGCGCTGCTGGTGCTGTTGGGGCTACTCGTCGGCTTCGCGCTCGCCATCTACCTCGGTGTGCGGCTGTCCATGGCCATCCCCGTGCTGGTCCTGGAGGAGGCATCCATCGGCACGGCTCTGGGCCGCACCTGGGGCCTGGTCCGCGGCAGCTTCTGGAGGGTCGCCGGCATCCTGGCCCTGACGGGCCTCGTCAGCGGCGTCACCGCCCTGATCATCTCCGCACCCTTCGCCCTCGTCGGCGGGGGACTGGGCTTCTTCGACGCCCAGGACCCGATGGCGGCGGCCGGGCTCACCCCGGTCCAGCTCGTCGTCAACGCGCTCGGCACCATCGTCGCCAACACCATCGTGTACCCGTTCACCGCCGCGGTGACGGCGCTGCTCTACATCGACCTGCGGATGCGGCGGGAAGGGCTCGACGTCGAGCTGGCGCGCTCGGCCGGGTCGCCCACGGCGTGACGCCGGCTCCCACGGCCACCCTGCGCCCGCACCTGGCGGTCCCGGTCGAGCCCGACCGCGGCACGGCGCGGGGTTGGGCCCGGGACGAGCTCGCCGACCCGGTGTACGAGGCAGCGCAACCAGGCCTGTTCGAGCGGGCGTTCACCTGGCTGTGGGACCGCCTCTCCGACCTGGAGGTCCCCGAAGGCCCCGCAGGCGGCATCGGCCTGGCGGTGCTCGTGCTGCTGGTCCTGCTCGGCGTGGCCGTCGTGGTGCTCGTCGTCGGCCCCGGCCGGCGCGCCGCCCGGGCGCGCGACCACGAGGTCTTCGCCGACACGACCCGCACCGCCGACGAGCACCGTGCCGCCGCCGACGCGCACGCGGCCGGCGGCCGATGGGACCTCGCCGTCCGGGAGCGCTTCCGGGCCGTGGTCCGGTCACTGGAGGAACGGACCGTCCTGGACCCCCGACCCGGCCG
The DNA here is from genome assembly GCA_038232615.1 of Actinomycetales bacterium. Taxonomy (GTDB): domain Bacteria; phylum Actinomycetota; class Actinomycetes; order Actinomycetales; family DASROP01; genus DASROP01. The sequence continues at coordinate 1,967 of JBBSNO010000101.1, read as the reverse complement.
CACCGCCGACGAGGCGGCGCGGGAGGCGGCCGCGTCCCTGCCCGGGACGGCCGAGGACCTCACCCGGGGGGCCCGGGTCTTCGACGACGTCTGGTACGGCGGTCGGGCCGCCTCGCCCGAGCACGACCAGCAGCTGCGAGCGCTGGACGACGCCGTCGCTGCGACGCGTCCGGTCCTGGTCGACCGGTGAGCTCCCCGCACAGTCCGACCCTGGCGACGCGCAGCCACCCGGATCAGCCCCCAGCCGGGGGGCCCGAGGGGGAGGGCCCGCTCGGGGACGGGTCGACCGCGGGTTCACGTGCCGCCGCGCGCTGGCGTCGCTGGCGGCTTCCGCTCGCCGGGCTCGCCGTCGCCGTGGGCGTCGCGGTGCTCGGCGTCCTGGCCCTGCCGCGTACCGGCGCCGGCGCCCTCGACCCCACCAGCCCCAGCCCCGACGGCTCGCGCGCCCTGGCGCAGGTGCTGGGCGACCGCGGGGTCGACGTGCAGCGCGTCGCGACGGTCGCCGGCGCCGTCGACGCCGCCGGTCCCGGATCGACGCTCGTGGTCGTCGATCCCGACCTGCTCCCCCCCGATCTGGTGACCGACCTCGCCCGCGCGGGGTCAGACCTGGTCCTGGTGGAGCCGGACGGGACGACGCTGGCGGCCACCGGGGCCGCGCTCGTGCCCGCGGGCACCGCGCCGGACGACGTCGCCGAGCCCGGCTGCGACGTGCCTGCCGCGGTGGCCGCCGGGCGGGCGGCCTCCGGAGGGCACCTGTACCGGACGTCCACCGGCGCCGACGGCACCCAGGTCTGCTTCCGCGCGAGCGACGGACCCGGCGACGCCGGCCAGGACGGCGGCAGCGGGTCGTACGCTGTGTGGGCCGGGGACGGCCGACGGGTCACCGTGATCGGGCAGTCGCGCGTGCTGACGAACGAGCGGCTGGCCGACGAGGGAAACGCCGCCCTGGCACTGCGGAGCCTCGGTGGGCAGGAGCGGCTGGTGTGGCTGATGTCCGGCCCGCTGGAGGGCGCCACGGACGAGGCCGAGGACCCCACCGCGCTCCTGCCCCGCTGGGTTGGGTGGGTCGCGCTGCAGCTCGCGCTGGTGGCGGTGCTCGCGATCGTGTGGCGTGCCCGCCGGCTCGGGCGGCTGGTCGCCGAGCCGCTGCCCGTCGTCGTCCGCGCCGCCGAGACCGCGCTGGGAAGGGCGAGCCTGTACCGCCGCGCGGGTGCGCGGAACCGCGCGGCGTCCGTGCTGCGCGCCGCGAGCCTGCGCCGCGTCGCCGCGCGTGTCGGCCTGTCGCCGTCCGCTTCGGGCCCCGAGGTCGTCGAGGCCGCCGCGGCAGCCGCCGGCAGGGCGACGGCCGACGTCCACCACCTGGTGCTCGGCCCGCCCCCGGCCGACGACCGCGCACTGACCACCCTGGCCGATGACCTGGACACCCTGGAGAGAGACGTGAGCCGCCAGTGAGCGAGCGAACCATCGGACGCAGCGCGACGCTCGCAGCGACGACGGAGGAGGAGCTGTGAGCGAGCGAACCATCAAGCCGACCGCGAGCGACCCGCGAGAGGCGCTCCAGGCGGTCCGGACGGAGGTGGCCAAGGCCGTCGTCGGCCAGGACGCCGTCGTCAGCGGCATGGTGATCGCCCTGCTGTGCCGGGGCCACGTCCTGCTCGAGGGGGTGCCGGGCGTCGCCAAGACGCTGCTCGTGCGCGCCCTGTCGGCGTCCCTGCACCTCGACTTCTCCCGCGTGCAGTTCACGCCCGACCTGATGCCCGGCGACGTCACCGGATCCCTGGTCTACGACGCCCGCAGCTCGGAGTTCTCGTTCCGGCGGGGGCCGGTGTTCACGAACCTGCTGCTCGCCGACGAGATCAACCGGACGCCACCCAAGACGCAGGCCTCGCTGCTGGAGGCGATGGAGGAGCGGCAGGTCAGTGTCGACGGCAGGCCACAGCTCCTTCCCGACCCGTTCGTCGTCGCGG
>JBBSNO010000100.1:0-9882 GCA_038232615.1 Actinomycetales bacterium | reverse complement strand
GACGAGGGAGACGGAGGCGGCCCGTGGTTGTCGGACGAGGGAGACGGGCCCAGCCTGGCGGGACCTCGGTTCCGGCCGGGACGTCGGACGGACCGCCGGCGCGGTCGGCTCGACGCCGGGCGGGACGGGCTTCGATGGCGGGCTGACGGCCGGCCGCGGCTCGGCGGGGGAGTCCGGGACCGTAGTAGCCATCGCATCGTGAAGTCGCGAGACGGGAATGGGAGGGGGAACGGGGCGCCGCGCGTGGGGCGGCCAGGGGATCCGCGACAGCAGCGAATAGCGCCGTCGCGGACCTCCGTCGTGCGCGCTCACGGCGCAGCACCCAGCCGTCGGTCCTTCTCCACCATGACGTGCTTCCCGTAGTCGTGTCGCCGAATATCTGGCCCGCCTACCACCTTATGACCTACATTGCGTAACACAACCGTCGTCCGGACGCACCCAGTGAGGGCGGATCGCGACTGAGAGTGTCGGGAGACCTCGATGAGAGCTTGGCGTACGACGGCGGCCGCGGGCCTTGCCGTGATGGCCGCGACTGCCGTCCTCGTGACCGCACCAGCACACGCGCGGTCGGCGGACGGCGGCCAGCTCTACGTGCTCCACGGGCTGCCGGGGGTCGTCGCGGACGTCGAGGTCGACGGTGCGATCACCCAGGAGGCAGTGACCCAGGGGGCGGTGCTCGGGCCGATCGAGCTGACCGCAGGGAGCCACGAGGTGACTTTCGTCGTCGCAGGTGGCGCTCCCGTCACGGGTACGGTCGACGTGGTCGAGGGAGCCAGCGTGGACGTCGTGGCGCACCTGCCTGCGGCTGTGGGCGGGGACCCGGTGTTGACGGCCTTCCCGAACGACGTGTCCGCCGTCGGCCCGGGCAAGGCGCGACTGGCTGTCGCCCACACCGCCCAGGTGCCGCCGGCGGACATCCGCGTCGACGGGGAGCCGTTGCTGAGCAACGTCGCCAACGCCGAGGTCCTCACCGTCGAGGTTCCCGAGCAGACCTACTCGGTGGACATCGTGCCCACCGGGACGGAGGGGCCGGCCGTGTTCGGCCCGGTCGACCTGGCCGTCGAGGCGGGCACGTTGACGCGGGTCTTCGCATTCGGCAGCCCGGCCACCGGCACCATGGACGTGCTGGTCCACGAGCTGCCGGTGACGCAGCAGGGAGCCGTCGCGCCCGCCATGGTGCAGACCGGGGACGGCGGCCAGGTCGCCGCCCTGCTGGCATCACGGCGCTAGGTGTGCGGCAGGGCCTGACCAGACGCAGCGCCACGTTCGTCGCGGCGCTGCTCCTGATGGGATCGGCCGGGTGCGCGGACCAGCCGCAGAGCCCGGGCACGACGCGTCCTGCCCCGGCGTCCTCGCCGCCTGCAGCGTCTGGATCGTCGGCAGCTCCCGAGCCGACGCCGATCTCGACCGCCGCGGTCCCGCAGAGCCAGCGACGTCCGTTCGTCCCCGTCGTCCTGGTGCTGCCGTCCGGCACCGCGGTACCCGTCGAGGAGGCAGGGGTGGACGACGCAGGCGTCCTCGACGTCCCCGAGGAGGTCGACCGCGCCGGGTGGTGGACCGGCGGGGCGCGGGCAGGTGACCCGTTCGGGGGAGTGGTGGTGGCCGGCCACGTCGACTCGGCACGGTATGGCGTCGGGGCGATGGCCGAGCTGGTGGACGCCGCCATCGGGGACGAGGTGGTGGTCGCGGGCGCCGGGGAGCGTCGTGCCTACCGTGTGGACGCGATCGAGCAGATCCCCAAGGCGAGGCTGTCGGCCGACCTCGGCGTCTTCGACCAGACCGTCGACGAGCGGCTGGTCCTGATCACGTGCGGTGGGGAGTTCGATCCCGTGGCGAGGCACTATGCGGACAACCTGGTGGTCATCGCGAGCCCCGTCGACGTCTAGCTTGCTCGTGACGAGTCCAGGCAAGCGGTGGCGCGCTGCTTCGGGCTCGACCGCGGACGCTTCGAGGTGCTGGACGACTTCAACGAGGCACTGCCCGAGGACGTCCTCCGCGCGTTCGAGGGATGCGGCTTGCGCCAGACACCCACGTCTGGCTGTGGCCGCAGCACGCGCCCGAGCGCCTCGGAGCCGCCTTGCCGCTCGTCGCGCACGCTCTGGAGGAGGGCGCCTGCCTGGTCAGCGGAGGTGCTGCGCTGCGTCGCTATGACGTCGAGGTCATCGACACGGGCGCCGCTCGCCGAGCCGCGAGTGCGCCGCGGTGTCGCAGAGGCGCCCGACGCGTACCCTGGCCGGGCGATGACTTCCTCCACCACGCCCACCAGCACCTCCTCGGCCCCTCGCCACGGCGCGTCGGTCTTCGACGACCTCGAGCAGCTCCTGCCGAAGGTGAGCAAGCCGATCCAGTACGTCGGCGGCGAGCTCAACGCGACGGTCAAGGACTGGGACTGCGGCGGCCAGGACACCGTGCGCTGGGCGCTGATGTACCCCGACGCGTACGAGGTCGGCGTCCCCAACCAGGGCGTGATGATCCTCTACGAGGTCCTCAACGAGCGCAGTGACGCCCTCGCGGAGCGCACCTACGCGGTGTGGCCCGACATGGAGGCGCTGATGCGCGCTTCCGGCGTCCCGCAGTTCACCGTGGACGCGCACCGCCCCGTCGGCCACTTCGACGTCCTCGGCGTCTCGTTCGCGACGGAGCTCGGTTACACCAACCTGCTGACGGCGCTCGACCTGGCCGGCATCCCGCTGGAGGCCAAGAAGCGCACGCTCGACCACCCGATCGTGCTGGCAGGCGGGCACGCGGCGTTCAACCCGGAGCCGGTCGCCGACTTCATCGACGCCGCGGTGATCGGGGACGGCGAGGAGGCCGTCCTCGCGATCACGGACGTGATCCGCGAGTTCAAGGCCGAGGGCAGCCCGGGCGGGCGTGACGAGCTGCTGTTCCGGCTCGCCCGCACCGGCGGCGTCTACGTGCCCGGGCTGTACGACGTCGACTACCTCCCCGACGGTCGCATCCAGCGGGTCGCGCCCAACCGTCCCGGTGTCCCCTACCGGGTGCACAAGCACACGGTGATGGACCTCGACGCGTGGCCGTACCCCAAGAAGCCCCTGGTGCCGCTCGCCGAGAGCGTCCACGAGCGGATGAGCGTCGAGATCTTCCGCGGCTGCACGCGCGGCTGCCGCTTCTGCCAGGCAGGGATGATCACGCGCCCGGTACGCGAGCGCTCGATCGAGGGGATCGGCGACATGGTCGCCAGGGGCCTCGCGGCGACCGGGTTCGAGGAGGTCGGGCTCCTCTCGCTCTCCAGCGCCGACCACAGCGAGATCGGCGAGGTGACCAAGCAGCTCGCCGACCGCTACGAGGGCACGCAGACCGGCCTGTCGTTGCCGAGCACCCGTGTCGACGCCTTCAACATCGATCTGGCCAACGAGCTCTCCCGGGGTGGCCGCCGGTCGGGCCTGACGTTCGCCCCGGAGGGCGGCAGCGAGCGGATCCGCAAGGTGATCAACAAGATGGTGAGCGAGGAGGACCTGATCCAGACCGTCGCCGCCGCGTACTCGAACGGCTGGCGCCAGGTGAAGCTCTACTTCATGTGCGGCCTGCCGACCGAGACGGACGAGGACGTGCTGCAGATCGCCGACCTGGCCAAGCGCGTCATCGCCACGGGTCGCGAGGTCTCGGGCCACCGCGACATCCGCTGCACCGTGAGCATCGGCGGCTTCGTGCCCAAGCCGCACACGCCGTTCCAGTGGGTCGGCCAGCTGGACCACGAGGCGACCGACGCACGGCTGGCGAAGCTGCGCGACGCCATCCGGTCGGACCGTCAGTACGGCAAGTCGATCGGCTTCCGGTACCACGATGGCAAGCCCGGCACCGTCGAGGGGCTCCTCTCGCGGGGGGACCGGCGGGTGGGATCGGTCATCCGGGCCGTCTGGGAGTCGGGCGGCCGCTTCGACGGGTGGAGCGAGCACTTCTCGTTCGAGCGCTGGATGACCTGTGCCGCAGAGGCTCTCGAGCCCCTCGGGCTGGATGTCGACTGGTACACCACGCGCGAGCGCGAGTTCACCGAGGTGCTCCCGTGGGACCACCTGGACTCGGGGCTGGACAAGGACTGGCTCTGGGAGGACTACCAGGACTCGCTCGCCGACGTGGAGGTCGAGGACTGCCGCTGGACGCCGTGCTTCGACTGCGGCGTCTGCCCGCAGATGGGCACGGAGATCCAGATCGGGCCCACCGGCCGTAGCCTGCTGCCGCTGACGGTCTCCGGCGTGCCCGGCTAGGGCAGCTCCGGGGTCGGGTCGACGCTCGGTTCGCCGACGACGTCGAGCAGGTCACCCAGGCCGCTGACGTCGACCAGCCAGCGCACCACGGGCGACGCGTGCAGCACGGGTCTTTCGGGACACGTGGTCGAGAGCCGTGCGAGGAACGCGATGCCGGTCGAGTCCATGAAGGTGACGGAACGCGCATCGACCTCGGTCGCCAGCCCTGCGAGCGCGGCCTCGGCGCAGACCCGCTGCAGCTCGGGCCGCACGGCGACGTCGATCTCGCCATCCATCACGATCCGGAACGTGCCCGGGTCCGGGTCCGGCACGACCCTGACACCGGGTTCGCCCTCCGCCGCACGTGGAGCCGGGAGGTGCTCGACGACGTCCGGTGCCACGTGGTCGATCATGGGGAACCCTCCCGGGTGCTAGACGACGCGCTGGCGTCGCCGGGGACCGGGGCAACTGGCACCAGGCTACGCGACTCAGCGCCCGTTAGGGTCGTGTTCCGCCGGTCGCCACACCGGACCCGACTGCCCGAGAGAGTGATCGCCCTGGCCCGTACCCCTGACCGCCCGCCACCGCCCCCGGCGGTGCAGAAGCTGCGGATCCGCTACGCGAAGCGGTCGAGGCTGCGTTTCACAAGCCACCGCGACTTCCAGCGGGCCCTGGAGCGGGCGTTGCGACGGGCGAACGTGCCGATGGCCTACTCCGCCGGCTTCAACCCGCACCCCAAGGTGTCGTACGCCAACGCGGCGCCCACGGGGACGGCGAGCGAGGCGGAGTACCTCGAGATCTCCGTGACCGAGCACGTAGACCCCGAGGCGCTGCGGCTGGCGCTCGACGAGGCGTTGCCGGCCGGTCTGGACGTCGTCCAGGTCGTCGAGGCCGAGCCGGGTGCGCTCGCGGACCGACTGACCGCCGGCTGGTGGGAGCTCGTCCTGCCCGGTGTCGTCCCGCAGGTCGCCGCCGACGCGGTCGCGGTACTGCTCGCGGCCGAGGTCGTCCAGGTCGAGCGGATGATGAAGAACGGCCTGCGGTCGTTCGACGCCCGCGCCGCCGTCGTCGCCCTGACGGTCGTGAAGCCGGGCGAGGCCCGCTCGGAGATGGGGCGCGCCGCGGGTGCATCGGGGCGTGTCTGTGCGATACTCCACCTGGTCGTGCGGCACGCCACACCTGCTGTGCGACCCGACGACGTCCTCACCGCCCTCGCCGCGGTGGCCGACCTCGCGCCCGAGTCACCACCCCAGGTGACTCGGCTGGCGCAGGGGCTGCTCGACGAGGGAGATGGGACCGTGGCCGATCCTCTGGCCGCGGGCTCGGACGTCGCCGGCGCCTGAGGGGAGCCGCGCGCCTGCCGAACCGGCCAGTCGGCGCGAACGCTCAGGCGTGACCCACTGACTTTCCGCCGTCCGCCACCGGGCGCACGGCGACTGACCGCTCCGCGGTGCCGATGGGTGTGGCGGTACCCGGCTGACGGGAGCACCACCCGTGACGCTCGACAACGAGCCCAGCGCAGGCGACGACGCCTCGAACACCACCACCGACTCGGGCAGCGAGGCCGCGGCACCCGCCAAGCGGGCGCGCCGCCGAGTGGCCAGCAGACCGGCGGGGCCGCCCACGGGCGACGAGCCCGCGACGCCCCCGGCGCAGAAGGGCGAGCCCGCGACGCCGCCGGCCAAGAAGGTCGCCCGCAAGCGGGTCTCCAAGAAGGCTGCGGCCGCCGCGGCTGCACCCGCTGACGTCGGCACGCCCGACGCCGGCACGCCCGAGCTGGGCGCAGCGGCGGCACCGGCGAAGAAGACCGCTCGCAAGCGCGCCAGCAAGAAGGCCGCAGCGGCGGAACCACCGCCGCAGCCCTCGGCTGTCGACCAGTCACGGACGCCGGCGACGGCCCCTGCGGGGGGCGTCCTGTTCCAGGCGCCCGACCTGACCGAGGCGGCGCCCCCGCGCCGTCGTCGAGCCGCGTCACGTCCTGCCGGTCAGCCCCAGCCGTCCACGTCGGAGGCTTCCGGCTCCACCGCCTCGGTCGGCCCCGAGGCCGGGGCCGCCGAGGAGCCTGCTGCTGAGCAGCGGCCTTCCCGCAGCCGGCGCCGCCGCCTGGGCGCGGTCGTCCCGGACGACGAGCAGGGCGCCGCGACCGACGGCGACGTCACCCGGGGCGGCGCCGCGGGCGAGGAGACGGGCGACCAGACCAGTCGTGACCAGACAGACGCAGGTGAGGACGACTCCGACGACGACGACGCGGGTGACGGCAAGCGCCGTCGTCGGCGCCGGGGTGGTCGGGGCCGACGCAAGCGCGCCGGCGACGAGGACGGCGACACGACAGAGTCCACCGAGGGCGACGCGGGCGAGCAGGGCAGCTCGGACGAGGGCCCGGACGGCGACGCGGACGACGACGGGGAGTCGGCGTCCTCGCGTCGGCGTCGGCGTCGTCGCCGTCGCGGTGGCGGAGGAGGGGACGGCGACGAGTCGCCCGGTCCCGACGACCCGCCCAACACCGTCGTCAAGGTGCGCCAGCCGCGCAAGGCCGAGTCGAAGTCGAAGTCGGACGGCAGGTCGGAGGGCAAGGCCGAGGACGAGGTCACCGGCCTGAAGGGCTCGACGCGGCTCGAGGCCAAGCGCCAGCGCCGGCGGGAGGGCCGTGACTCGGGACGTCGCAAGCCGATCGTCACCGAGGCCGAGTTCCTCGCCCGCCGGGAGAGCGTCGAGCGGGTCATGGTCGTGCGTGAGCGTGAGGGCCGCACGCAGATCGGCGTCCTTGAGGACGGCGTGCTGGTGGAGCACTACGTCGCTCGCAAGTCGCAGGCCTCGATGGTCGGCAACGTGTACCTGGGCAAGGTCCAGAACGTGCTGCCGAGCATGGAGGCGGCGTTCGTCGACATCGGCAAGGGGCGCAACGCCGTCCTGTACGCCGGCGAGGTCAACTGGGACGCCGCCGGCATGCAGGGCCAGCCCCGCCGGATCGAGCTGGCGCTGAAGTCCGGCGACCCCGTGCTCGTGCAGGTCACCAAGGACCCGATCGGGCACAAGGGTGCCCGGCTCACCAGCCAGGTCTCGCTGGCCGGGCGGTACCTGGTGTACGTGCCGAACGGGTCGATGACCGGTATCAGCCGCAAGCTGCCGGACACCGAGCGTGCGCGGCTGAAGAAGATCCTCAAGGCCGTCGTCCCGGACGAGGCCGGCGTCATCGTTCGCACCGCGTCGGAGGGCGCCAGCGAGTCCGAGCTGGAGCGCGACGTCGTCCGCCTGCAGGCGCAGTGGGCCGGGATCGAGAAGCTCTCGACCGCAGCCAGCGCACCGGCCCTGCTGCACGGTGAGCCTGACCTGACGGTCCGCGTGATCCGCGACGTCTTCAACGAGGACTTCGTCAAGCTCGTGGTCTCCGGCGACGAGGCGTGGGGCACCGTGCAGGAGTACGTCGGTCACGTGGCACCGGACCTGGCTGACCGGATGGAGCGGTACACCGGCGACCAGGACGTGTTCGCCGTCCACCGTGTGGACGAGCAGATCGCCAAGGCCGTCGACCGCAAGGTGTGGCTGCCCTCGGGCGGTTCCCTGGTGATCGACCGGACCGAGGCGATGACCGTCGTCGACGTCAACACCGGCAAGTTCGTCGGCTCCGGGGGCAACCTCGAGGCCACCGTCACGAAGAACAACATCGAGGCGGCGGAGGAGATCGTCCGCCAGCTGAGGTTGCGAGACGTCGGGGGCATCATCGTCATCGACTTCATCGACATGGTGCTGGAGTCCAACCGCGACCTGGTGATGCGCCGCCTGCTGGAGTGCCTGGGGCGCGACCGCACCAAGCACCAGGTCGCGGAGGTCACCTCGCTCGGCCTGGTCCAGATGACGCGCAAACGGGTCGGTCAGGGGCTGCTCGACGCGTTCAGCGAGCCGTGCGAGCACTGCGGCGGCCGCGGCGTGATCCTGCACGACGAGCCGGTGGAGGCCAAGGTCGGCAGCGACGGCGGGGGATCGGGAGGTGGCCGCGGCGGCCGAGGTGACTCGGGCTCGTCCGGCCCTGCGCAGGACGGACGACAGACGAGCTCCCCGCCGCGGGGCAAGGGAGAGGCCGCACGGATCGCCGAGGCGGCGCGCCAGGCAGCGGCCAAAGAGCACCACGACCACACGGACGTTCCTGAGGTGGCGTCGGCGGCGGCTGCATCGCAGCCGGTGGGACGGACGCCGCAGCAGCCCGCACCGGATCCGCTGGCGCCGGAGCCCGCTGGGTCCGAGGTCCCCCCGACGGCTGTCGAGCCCCCGACGGCTGTCGAGCAGGAGGGGCGCTCGCCGTCCGACCCGACCCCTTCGCCCGAGGCGGCGCCGGAGCCGGAGCCGACGCCCGAGCCGACCCAGGAGCCCGCTCCCAAGCGCCGGGGACGGCGCCGGGCGGGGTCGCCCGTGACCACGCCAAAGTCTGCCGATGCGTCGTCCGACCCGGCTGACGTGGGAGCGGGACCGGGTGCGGACGGCTCGTGACCGCGCGCGGGCGCAGCGGTGGTGGTACCGGGTCTGACCAGGCTGGTTTGACCCGGCGCAGGGCGCATCCGTACCCTTGACCCCGGCACGCCCTCGGCGTGCCCCGCTGCGTGCGCCTCGTGGTACCGGATCGGGAGTACTCGATCAGTGGTACTCGAGGCAGCGAGATGCGAGCAGGCACCAGCACCCCGAACGACGTCAGAGAGTGAGCCCATGGTGTACGCGATCGTCCGAGCAGGCGGCCGGCAGGAGAAGGTGTCCGTCGGTGACGTGCTGATCATCGACCGGGTCGGTGGCGACACCGGTTCCACGGTCGAGCTCAAGCCCGTGCTGCTGGTGGACGGCGAGACCGTCACCAGCGACGCGTCGGCGCTGGCCAAGGTCACCGTCACCGCCGAGGTGCTGGCGGCGACCAAGGGCCCCAAGATCACCATCCTGAAGTACAAGAACAAGACCGGCTACCGCAAGAAGCAGGGTCACCGGCAGAAGCTGACCCAGGTCAAGGTCACCGGCATCGACAGCTGACCGGCTCGGTCGGCACATCGACTTCACGAAGGCGGTAGCAGCACATGGCACACAAGAAGGGCGCCAGCTCCACGCGGAACGGGCGCGACTCCAACTCCCAGCGCCTCGGCGTCAAGCGCTTCGGCGGTCAGGTCGTGAACGCGGGCGAGATCATCGTCCGTCAGCGCGGCACCCATTTCCACCCCGGTGAGAACGTGGGGCGCGGCAACGACGACACGCTGTTCGCCCTCGCGCCCGGCGCCGTGCAGTTCGGCACCCGCCGCGGCCGCAAGATGGTGAACATCGTGCTCGCCCCGGTGGGCGAGCTCGCTCCAGCAGGCGAGTGAGGCTGCTCGACCGGTAGGTACGCACGCAGCGACAGGGGTGGGCCGACTCGTCGGCTCGCCCCTTCGCCGTTCCGTGGCCTCCCGCCAAGTGTCCCGGTGCGGAGTGACACGCCGGCGTGTTGCACCGCGGAGGGACACTTGGCGGGTCAGCGTGGCGTCGGAGCGTGGATCTTCGACTCAGGGAGGTAGGCAGGGATGGCGAGCTTCGTCGACAACGTGGTGCTGCACGTCGCGGGCGGGGACGGCGGCCACGGCTGCGTCTCGGTGCACCGCGAGAAGTTCAAGCCCCTGGGTGGGCCGGACGGCGGCAACGGCGGGCGTGGCGGCAACGTCACCCTCGT
>JBBSNO010000099.1:0-9894 GCA_038232615.1 Actinomycetales bacterium | reverse complement strand
GGCGTCGCCCCGGCCCGCGCTCCCCCCGCAGGCGGCGCGTGCCTGGTCGACCTCGCCGACGACCCCGCTCGGTCCGAGCGACACAGCGCCCTCGTCGACGGGCAGCCGGCCGAGCAGGACGGCCAGCAGCGTCGTCTTGCCGGAGCCGTTGGCTCCGGTGACGATGACGCGGTCGGCCCACTCGAGGCGCAGGTCGACGGGGCCGAGGGTGAACGGGCCTCGGCGGACGACGGCCCCGTGCAGGGTGGCGACGTCGGCACCGGAGCGAGGCGCGGTGGCGATCTCCATCCGCAGCTCCCACTCCTTGCGGGGCTCCTCGACGGTGTCCAGCCGCTCGATCATCCGGTCCGTCTGCTTGGCTTTGGCGGCCTGCTTCTGCGACGACTGCCGCGCCTTGTGCACGATGTGCTTGTCGTTGTCCGTCGCCTTCCGCAGCGCCTGTCGGGTTCCCTTGTCGGACCACCCGCGCTGCATCCGGGCCCGGGCGGTGAGCGACTCGCGCGTGGCCTCGTAGTCCTCGTAGGCCTCGCGTGCCTGACGCCGGGCGACCTCGCGCTCGAGGAGGTACCCCTCGTAGCCGCCGCCGAAGACACCGACCTGCTGCTGGACGACGTCGAGCTCGACGACCGTGGTCACCGTGCGCGCGAGGAACTCGCGGTCGTGGCTGACCACCACCGACGGCGAGCGCAGGTCCTTCACGAACGCCTCCAGCCGGTCGAGGCCGTCGAGGTCGAGGTCGTTCGTCGGCTCGTCGAGCCCGAACACGTCGTACCGGGAGAGCAGCAGGGCCGCGAGGCCGGCCCGCGCCGCCTGGCCTCCCGACAGGGCCGCCATCGCGTGGTCGAGGTCCACCCGCAGGCCCAGGTCGGCGGCTACCTGCTCGGCGCGCTCGTCGACGTCGGCCCCGCCGAGGCCGAGCCACCGCTCCAGCGTGAGCGCGTACTCGTCGTCCGCCCCTGGTGTGCCGTCGACCAGTCCGGCCGCGGCGGCGTCCATCCGCACCTGCGCCTCGGTGACCCCGGTGCGTCGGGACAGGAACGTGCGCACGGACTCGTCCGCACGCCGCCCGGGCTCCTGCGGCAGGTAGCCGACGGTCGCCGTCGGTGGGGAGAGCGTGACGCTTCCGGCGTCCGGCACGTCGATCCCGGCCAGCAGCCGCAGCAGCGTGGACTTGCCGGCCCCGTTCGCGCCGACGAGGCCGATGACGTCGCCGGGCGCCACGACGAGGTCGAGGCCCGAGAAGAGCGTGCGGGTGCCGTGGGCGGCAGCCAGGTCGCGAGCGACCAGGGTGGCACTCATGGGCGACGACGTTACCGCGCCGCAGGTGCGGTTCTCCCCGAACGCTGCGCCTTCGGCACGGCTGCAAGGATCCTTGGCCGCGTGAGACGTCCGAGCGTGGCTTCCGGTCGGGCCGAGTTGAGCGCCACCGTGCCGCGAACATTGCGGCGTGATGACGACCCGGTCGGCGGGCGTGCTCGCGAGATACGGTGATGCGGTGTCCGTCGTCGCGCGCGGGACCCGACTGAGGTGGGCAGCCGTGGCCGCCGGGGCCGCGCTCCTGGCCGGTCTGCCGACGCTCGTCCCTGCCGCGGCGCAGGTGGTCGGCCTGGAGAGCGCACCGGGCAGCCGGGGCGACGAGGCCGCGGTGCTGCTCGACCGTGCCAGGGCCTCGGCCGACGTCCGGCACTCCGGGGTCGCGGAGACCCGCGGCTCCCTCGGTCTGCCCGACCTGCCCCGCCTCGGCGGTGTGGCCGGCCTGCTCGGTGGCACCACGCGGACCCGCGTGTGGTGGGCCTCGTCGCAGGCGTGGCGCGTCGACACCCTCTCCCCCACCGGGGAGCACGGCGTGTACGGCGTCGGTGACGACATCGTCATGTGGGACTACGAGCGCGAGCAGCTCACGCGTGTGGAGGGCGTCGTGGGTGCGCGGCTGCCGAGGGCGGACGACCTGCTGCCGCCCCAGGCAGCGCGCCGTCTCGTCTCCGGTGTGGGCGAGCACGACCGCCTCGAGAGGCTCGCCGACCGGCGCGTCGCTGGGCGCGCCGCAGCCGGGCTGCGCATCGTCCCCGGCGACGACCGGAGCACCATCTCCCGGATCGACCTGTGGCTGGACGACGGCACCGGCCTCCCGCTCGAGCTGCGGCTGGTTGGCATCGACGGTACCGACGCCCTGGTGTCGCGGTACCTGGACGTGGAGCTGGGCGCGCCACCGGGAGCCGTCGTGGAGCCGCCCGCGGCCCCCGGCGCCGCACGCACCACCACGAGCACTCCGGACCTGGCGTCGGCGGTGGACCTGGAGTCCCCGTGGGATCTGCCCGGCCGGCTGGCCGGGCTGCCCGCGTCCCGCACACCGCTCGGCGGCGCCGCGAGCTACGGCGACGGGCTGGCCCGCTTCGTCGTCCTGCCCCTGCCCCATGGCCTGGCCCACGAGGTGTTCGACCGTGCCCGCGACACCGGAGCCCTCGAGCTCGACCCGAGCCGGGGGGAGGCCGTGCTGGTCGGGACGCCGCTGCTGAACGCCGTGGTCGCCCGCGGGGCCGACCGCAACCACGCCTACGTGGTTGCGGGGCTGGTCACCCCGGAGCTGCTCGCGGAGGCCGTCGACGAGCTGCTCGCGAACCCGCCCCCGAGGCGGGTCGGGTGATCCGCACCCACAGCCTGACCAAGCGGTACGGGCGCGTCCTCGCCGTGGACGGGATCGACCTGGACGTGCGCGAGGGCGACCGCTACGGGTTCCTCGGGCCGAACGGGTCCGGCAAGACCACGACGGTGCGGATGCTGCTGGGGCTCGTGTTCGCCACGAGCGGGCACGTCGAGCTGATGGGGCACACGGTGCCGCGGCACGTCGCTCGCGCCCTGCCCGACGTGGGGGCCCTGGTCGAAGGCCCGGCCGCGTACCCGCACCTGTCGGCCCGCGCCAACCTCCGGCTGCTCGACGCCGCCGGGCCTGCGGGCGACCGGCGGAGCAGGCGCCGCCGGGTCGAGGAGGCACTGGAGGAGGTCGGGCTGGCCGATGTCGGGCGGCGTCCCGCGAGAACCTTCTCCCTCGGCATGAAGCAGCGCCTCGGTCTGGCCGCCGCGCTCGTTCGCCGACCTCGTCTGCTGGTGCTGGACGAGCCGACGAACGGCCTCGACCCCCGGGGCATCCGCGAGGTGCGCGACCTGCTGCTGCGGCTCAACGCCCAGGGGACGACCGTCTTCCTCTCCAGCCACCTGCTGGCCGAGGTGGAGCACCTGTGCACGCGCGTCGGCGTACTGGACGGCGGACGGCTGGTCTCGCAGGGCCCTCTCGACGACCTGCTGGCGCCCACCGGGCTGACCGTCGTCCGGGTCGGCGACCCGGCCGCCGCCGCGGCAATGCTGGACGGCGTCGTGGTCCGGCGGGAGGGGGACGAGTTCCTCGTCGCACGGACGTCGGTGGACGAGCTGACCCGTCGCCTCGTGGCCGCGGGCATCGCTGTGCAGGGGGCATGGCCCCAGCAGCGCACCCTGGAGGAGGCCGTCCTGGAGCTGACGGGGTCGGGCTCGGACGAGGTCGCGCGGCGGTGATCGGCGTCGAGGTCCGCAAGCTCTTCGGGCGACCGCGCACGTGGGTGTCGATCCTGCTGCTGTGCGCCCTGCCGACGCTGGTCGCGGTGTTCCTCGCGGTGTCCGGCGTCGGCCCCCGGCCGGGCGAGGGCCCCACGTTCCTGGCCGCCGTCCTCGGGAACGGGGCGCTGTACCCGGCGGCGGCGCTCGGCATCGTGCTACCGGTCTTCCTCCCGGTGGCCGTCGCCGTGGTCGCGGGAGACGCGGTGGCCGGTGAGGCGGCCGCCGGGACGCTGCGGTACCTGCTGGTCCGACCGGTCGGCCGCACCAGGCTGCTCGTGTCGAAGCTGGTCTCGGTCGTTCTGTTCGTGCTGGTGGCGGTGACGGCGGTCGCGGTGAGCGCCTACGTGGTGGGCACCAGCCTGCTGGGGACGGCGCCGATCACCTCGACGACGACGGTCTCCGGGACGCCGCTGACCGCCGAGGAGCTCGCCGTCCGCACCGCGCTGATGGTCGCGTATATCGGCTGGTCGATGCTCGGCGTTGCCTCGCTGTCGCTGGTCCTCTCCACGCTGACCGACTCCGCCCTCGGCGCGGCCCTGGGCGGGCTGGCCCTGCTGGTCAGCAGCACGGTCCTGGTCACGCTGGACGCTGCGGACGCTGTCCGCGACTACCTGCCGACCCGGTACTGGCTGGCGTGGGTCGACCTGTTCCGCGAGCCGATCCTGTGGCGCGACGTCGAGCGCGGGGTCGTCGTGCAGGGCGTCTACGTGGGCGTACTCCTGGCGATGGCGTGGGCGAACTTCACCACGCGCGACGTCACGACCTGAGCGGGGGGTCCCACCTGCGCAGCACCTGGGCCGGCACTAGCGTCAGCGTGTGCGCATCCTCGTGGCTCTCGGCGGCAACGCGATGACGGGGCCCGACGGTTCCGCGGAACCGGGTGCCCAGATCGCGGCCGTCACGCGGGCAGCCGGCGACGTCGCGCGTCTCGCCGCCTCTGGCCACCGGGTGCTCGTCACCCACGGCAATGGGCCGCAGGTCGGCAACCTCCTCGTGAAGAACGAGCTCGCCGCCGCCGTCGTCCCCCCCGTGCCGCTGGACTGGTGCGGTGCGCAGACGCAGGGAACCATCGGCTTCATCCTGATCGACGCCCTGACGGACGCCCTCGCCGCCCAGGGCGTGGACGCCCGGCCGGCCGCACTGGTCACGCGGACGCTCGTGGACGCCGACGATCCCGGCTTCGCCAGCCCCAGCAAGCCGATCGGCCGGTACCTGCCGCGCGATGAGGCCGCTCCGCTGATGGAGCACGGCCAGTCGTGGCAGGACCGCGGCGCGAGGGGCTGGCGCCGCGTCGTGGCGAGCCCCCAGCCCGTCGAGGTGCTCGACGCCCCTGCCGTGCGGACCCTGCTCGACGCGGGCTTCGTCGTCGTCGCCGGCGGCGGAGGTGGTATCCCCGTCGTCCGCGAGGCCGACGGCAGCCTGCGCGGCGTCGAGGCCGTGATCGACAAGGACCTGTCCGCCGTCGTCCTCGCCCATGCGGTCGGCATCGACGTCCTCGTCGTCGCCACCGACGTGGAGCACGCCGTGCTGGGCTACGGGACCGACGACGAGCGCCCGATCGGGCGGACGACGCCGTCCGAGCTGCGCCGTCTCGCCGACGAGGGGCACTTCGCCTCGGGGTCGATGGGCCCGAAGGTCGACGCGGTCGCCCGCTTCGTCGAGGCCGGCGGCGCCCTGGCCGTGATCACCACGCTGGAGAAGATCGACGACGCGCTCGACGGCGACGTCGGAACCGCCGTCCACCCCGACTGATCACCACTCGTCCACCAGCACCACCACACCTAGGAGGAACCGCTGTGCCAGAGCCGATCGAGGTCCGCAAGGTCCCTATCCTCAGCGTCGCCGACGCCTCCGGGCTCGCAGAGCTGATCGACGACGGGGTGCTGGACGCCGACCGCGTCATCGCCGTCATCGGCAAGACCGAGGGCAACGGCGGCGTGAACGACTACACGCGGATCATCGCCGACCGCGCCTTCCGCGAGGTGCTCGTGGCCAAGGGGACGCGCTCGGCGCAGGACGTCGGTCAGGTCCCCATCGTCTGGTCGGGTGGAACGGACGGCGTGCTGTCGCCGCACGCGACGATCTTCGCGACCGTGCCCGCCGAGCAGGCCGAGCAGACCGACGAGCCCCGCCTCACCGTCGGTTTCGCGATGAGCGAGACGCTGCTGCCGGAGGACATCGGTCGCGTGGCCATGGTCACCAAGGTCGCGGACGCCGTGAAGGTCGCCATGGAGCGCGCCGGGATCGACGACGTGGCCGACGTCCACTACGTGCAGACCAAGACGCCGCTGCTGACGATCCACACCATCCGCGACGCCAAGTCGCGCGGCGCAACCGTGTGGACCGAGCACACCCACGAGTCGATGGACCTCTCCAACGGCACCACGGCTCTCGGCATCGCGGTGGCCCTCGGCGAGATCGAGATGCCGACCGACGCCGACGTCATGCACGACCGCTCCCTGTTCTCCGCCGTCGCGTCATGCTCCAGCGGCGTCGAGCTCGACCAGGCCCAGGTCGTCGTCGTGGGCAACGCGCGAGGTGTCGGTGGGCGGTACCGCATCGGGCACGGCGTCATGCGTGACGCGCTCGACGCGGACGGCATCTGGGGGGCGATCGCCGACGCGGGGCTCGACCTGCCCGAGCGCCCGCACCACAGCGACCTCGGCGGGCGGCTCGTCAACGTCTTCCTCAAGTGCGAGGTCAGCCAGGACGGGTCGGTCCGCGGTCGGCGCAACGCCATGCTCGACGACTCCGACGTGCACTGGCACCGGCAGATCAAGGCGTGCGTCGGCGGCGTCACCGCAGCCGTGACCGGGGACCCCGCCGCGTTCGTGTCGGTGTCGGCGGCCCACCAGGGTCCCGACGGCGGCGGCCCCGTCGCCGCGATCGTCGACCTCGGCCCCGGTGAGCCCACCGGCTACCGCCCGCCGGCCCCCTGACATCGACGCGGTCGCCATCTGCCACAGCCGGTGACCCTCTGACGAGCATGTGCTGCGCACGTCACATTCGTGACGCGACTGTTACCCCCTGCGCGAGACGAAGACTTGACCCGAACCGTCCGAGAGGCGAAACTTTTGGCCTTCCAAGAATCCGTATCATGGAAGATTCCTTCCGTTTGTGCCCGTACGGCGAGCTTCCGGCATCCCCCAGATGCCTTCGAGAGAGGTCGAGGATGGAGCAGAAGCGCTTGACGAGGACGAAGGTGACTGGGCTGGTCGCAGCAGCGGTGCTCGGCCTGGCCGCCTGCGGAGCCGGCCCGGGCGGAGGCGGTGAAAGCGCGGAGCCCGAGGAAGCGGGCTCGGGCCTCACGCAGGAGGAGGCGGTCGAGGAGATCGACCAGGTCATCGCCGACGCCGGCGAGCTCACGTGCCCGGTAGAGGACGAGACGATCGCAGCGCTACAGGAGGTGATCCCGCAGCCTGGTAACTACCCCAACCGACCTGTCGAGATGCTGATCGGGTTCGGCGAGGGCGGTGGCTCCGACAACTACGCCCGCAACATCGCGCTGGGCGCCCAGAAGCTCATGGGGCAGGAGATCATCCTCAACAACGTCCCCGGCGCCTCGGGCGAGGTCGCTCTTGGGCAGATGTTCAGCCAGCCCTCCGACGGCTACGTCATCTCGACCGTAATCACGAACCAGGTCATCAACGACGCGATCGGATCGCAGCCGTACACCTTCGTGGACGACGTCGCTTTCATCATCCGCCAGCAGGGACCAACCGAGGTCTACTGGGTGCGCACCGACAGCCAGTTCCAGACCTTCCAGGACATGCTCGACTTCGCGGTCGAGAACCCGGGTGAGGTGACGGTCTCGGGCTCCGGGGTCGGCAGCGACGACGAGTTCCGTCTCCTCGCGCTCGGCAGCGAGCTCGACACCAGCTTCAACTTCGTCCCCTACGACGGGGTGGGCGGCCGGACGACGGCGCTGCTCAGCGGTGACATCGACGTCCTGCACGAGACGGCAGGAACGGTCATCGACCTCTACCGCGACGGGCAGATCCGCCCGCTCGCCTACGGGGGAGACATCGTGTTCGACCGGATCGACCCGGAGATCCCGTCGGTCGCCGAGCTCGGCTACCCCGGTCCCCCGGGCCGCGGGCGCGGGATCGTGGCGGACACGGCAGTCGACCCGGCAATCATCGACTATCTGCACAACGTCTTCTACGCTTCCTCCCAGCTCGCGTGCTACACGGAGTACGAGGAAGAGTTCTTCCAGGATGTGGCCGGCGGCTACCTCAACAGCGAGGAGTTCGAGGAGGCGGCGCGCGCGGAGAAGGAGGAGCTGCTCGTGCTCGTCGAGGAGTTCGATCTGGGAGTCTGACCTGTAAGTCAGACTGCACGCACCACCGTCAGACCGTCGTCTGATCAGCCTGGCAGGGCGAGGATTGCAACCCTCGCCCTGCCTCGCCCTCGCCGTGGAAGGGACCGCAGCATGACCGAGGCCAACCACCGTCCGGCGGGTCGTCGCTGGCACACTGGCCACGAGGAGATCTTGGTCGCCGCGCTCTTTCTCGTCGGCATGGTGTTCTTCCGGTTTCGTCTGGACAGTTTCGTCATCGGCCGCGCGGGGTCATTCGCGGGTCCGACCTTCTGGCCCGGTGTGTTGCTGTCGATCGGAATCGTCCTCAGCGCGGCGTACCTCGTGCTCGCGATCATCTGGTCGAGGCGCCAGGGTGCGGAGGCAGCGTCCGTCCCGGAACGGTCCCCCGCACCGACCGGCGCTGGTGGCGGCGCGGCGGCCACCGGGGCTGAGCCTCCCGCCGCGACTGCGACCGCGCCCGAGGCGGAGGAGGCCCGTGAGGGCAGCGTGCTCAAGCTCGTGGTGGGCTTCGTCTTGCTGGCGGCGTACATCTACCTCCTGGCACCCATCGGGTTCGTCCCGTCGACCCTGCTGTTCAGCGTCGGCTTCCTCCTGCTGGCGGGTGAACGCCGGTGGTACCTGCTCGCCGGGTTCCCCGTCGTTGCGGTCACCGTTCTCCTGGGCGTCTTCACCCAGCTGCTCACCGTGTCCCTGCCTCGTGGCACCGGTGTCTTCCTGACTCTCAGCACCTACCTGTACTGACTAGCGGCGGTTTCACGACCAGTCGGGGAGCACACGCATGGAGCTGTTTACCGGGATCGCGTCGCTATTGCAGCCGTTCCACCTCTTCGTCCTCGTCGTCGGCGTCGTGATCGGACTGATCTTCGGGACCATCCCCGGTCTCAGCGGTATCACCGCGGTGGCGTTGCTCGTGCCGTTCAGCTACGTGCTCGGGGCCGAGTCGGCGATCATCATGATGATCGGCGTCTACGTCGCGACCAGCACGGCCGGCGGCATCGCCGGCTCCCTGTTCAACATGCCCGGTGACGTGATGGGGGCCGCGACCGCACGAGACGGCTTCCCGATGACTGGCAAGGGCCAGGCCGGTCGTGCGATCTCGATGCAGATCACCGCCTCGGCGATCGGCGGGATCATCGGGACGATCCTGCTGGTCCTGATCGCCCCGCAGTTCCTGCGCATCGCCCTGCAGTTCGGGTCACCCGAGTTCTTCGCGCTGGCCATCCTGGGTCTGGCCTGTGTCGCCAGCCTCTCCGATGGCTCGCTGGTCAAGGCACTGCTCTCGGCGATCATCGGCCTGCTGCTCGCGACGGTCGGCTTCGACGCGGTCTCCGGCGCTGCCCGCTTCACCTTCGGCAACTCCGCCCTGCAGGGAGGCATCGACTTCATCCCGGCGATCATCGGGTTCTTCGCCGTCGCCGAGATCCTCAACATCC
Source organism: Actinomycetales bacterium (assembly GCA_038232615.1). Classification (GTDB taxonomy): domain Bacteria; phylum Actinomycetota; class Actinomycetes; order Actinomycetales; family DASROP01; genus DASROP01. The sequence goes on along the minus strand of JBBSNO010000099.1, from coordinate 549 downwards.
TCTACCAGGGCAGCGCCATGGGTTCTTACAGCGCCGCGGACATCCGGAAGATCCCGCGCGTCGCACTGCCCTCGTTGAAGGACCTCAAGCACGTTCGCTTCACGATCCTGCGCTCGGCGCTGCTCGGCAACTTCGTGGGCATGCTCCCAGGGGCCGGCTCGACCATCGCCGCCTTCCTCGCCTACGGCACCGAGGTCCAGACCTCGAAGCACCCCGAGCGTTTCGGGAAAGGGGAGATCAAGGGCGTGGCAGCGCCGGAGTCGGCCAACAACTCGGCCGCGGCAGGGTCCATGATGCCTCTGCTGACCCTGGGCATCCCCGGCGGCGCGGTCACCGCGATCATGCTCGGCGTCTTCGTACTGAACGGGTTGCGCCCAGGACCGCTCCTGTTCGAGAACACCCCGGAGATCGCGACATCGATCTACGGCGCCTTCTTCATGGGCGCCATCGTCACCCTCATCGTCGGGCTGCTCTCCGTGCGGCTGCTGTTGCGGCTGCTCACCGTACCCTTCTCCCTGTTCGCGACCATGGTGCTGCTCTTCGCCGTGG
>JBBSNO010000098.1:0-9998 GCA_038232615.1 Actinomycetales bacterium | reverse complement strand
TTTCTCGGTCTTCGATTTGCCTTCGCCGCGATCGATCGTGATCGCGCCGCTGGCCTTCACCGAGGGGACGTTGAACGAGTACGCGTTGGGCGGGCCGATGTGCGGCTTGCCCAGTCGGCTGAAGAGGATGCGCAGCATCGCGTTGGCGTCGGTGACGGTGCCGACGGTAGAACGCGGGTTGGCGCCCATCCGCTCCTGGTCCACGATGATCGCCGTGGTCAGCCCGTCGAGCAGGTCGACCTCGGGCCGGGCCAGCGTCGGCATGAAGCCCTGCACGAAGGCGCTGTAGGTCTCGTTGATCATCCGCTGCGACTCCGCGGCGATGGTGGCGAACACCAGCGAGCTCTTGCCCGAGCCGGAGACGCCGGTGAACACCGTCAGCCGGCGTTTCGGGAGCTCGACGCTCACATCCTTGAGGTTGTTCTCCCGCGCGCCCTGGACGCGGATCAGGTCGTGGCTGTCGGCATCGTGCAGCTCAGGCAACTGCCTGTCCGTCCTGGTGGCCGTGCTCATCGTGTCTCCATCTGTCGCGCGGGCCGCCTCGCGGTCTTCGGCGGAGTCGCCTGGCACGATCTAACCAGTGTCGAGCAGTACCGCGGCGCTGCCCGCCGGGGCGTCAGACCAACGAGCGGCCGTCGCGCATACCGTTCACTCGTCCCACGTGAACACGTCTCGTCAGCAGTCAAGGGCTGACCTGCCGTCGACGACGCGATCGGCCGGACGACGAAGAACTGGGTGACTCGGGCGGGGCTCGACCGAGCAGGCTGGGCGTCATGACCAGCAGCGATCTGTGGGACGAGGAGACGGCAGCGCGGTAGGACGAGAGCTCGGCGGAGAAGTTCGCACCCGAGGTGCTCAACCCCGCGGTCGACTTCTTGGCGCGGCTCGCTGGACCCGGTCCCGCCCTGGAGTTCGCGGTCGGCACCGGCCGGGTGGCGATTCCCCTTGCCGCCCGCGGCATCCCCCTGACCGGCATCGAGCTGTCCCAGGCGATGGCCGACCAGCTCCGGCTCAAAGTGGCCGAGGACGACATCCCCGTGGTCGTGGGCGACATGGCCACGACCACGGTCCCGGGCGAGTTCTCCTTGGTGTACGTGGTGTGGAACAGCATCGGCAACCTGCGCACGCAGGAGGAGCAGGTGGCCTGCCTTCGCAACGCCGCCCGCCACCTTCCCCCGGCGGCCGCTTCGTCGTCGGGCTCTGGGTTCCCGGGATCCGTCGCTTCCCTCCGGGCCAGGCGGCAGTCCCGTTCCACGTCAGTGACCGCCACGTCGGCTTCGATACCGCCCACAGTGCCCGCGCGGCGTCCTCGGGCAGGTCGCGGTCGTAGCTGTACGTCTCGCCCGCACGCACGATCTCGCGCAGGAACGGCCAGATCGCCGTCCAGTCCTCGTTCGTGACCGCCCGGATGATCACCCGCGCAGCCTGGCCGACCGGCACCCGACGGCGCCAGCGGGTACCGCCGCCCGACCATGTGACCGCGAGCCCGACCGGTAGCGTGCGGGGCCATGACCGCACCGAGCACCGCCGACAAGGCCGGCCGTCTCCGCGAGCTGCACGCCGACCCCGAGCTGCTGGTCGTCGTCAACGTGTGGGACGTGGCCGGCGCCAAGGTGGTCGCGGGCCACAGCGCAACCCGGGCCCTGGCGACCGCGAGCCACTCGATCGCCGCCTCCCACGGGTACGAGGACGGCGAGAACATCCCGCTCGACCTGCACCTGGCCATGGTCGAGCGGATCGTCGCCTCCACCGAGCTGCCCGTCAGCGCCGATCTGGAAGGGGGCTACGGCGACGCGGGCGAGACGATCCGACGGGCCATCGGCGTGGGTGTCGTCGGCGCGAACCTCGAGGACCAGCTCGTGCCCCTCGCCGACGCCGTCCGCCGGGTCGAGGCGGCCGTCGCCGCGGCCGAGGCCGAGGGCGTGCCCTTCGCGCTGAACGCGCGCACCGACGCGTGGGTCCTGGGTGGCGACCGGGACGAGGACGCGATCGTGGCCGACGCGATCGAGCGGTGCCGGGCGTTCCTGGACGCCGGTGCCACGTGCGTGTTCGTCCCGCGAGCCGGCCGCGCCGCGATCGCCCGGCTGGTCGAGGCGCTGCCGACCCGCACGGTCACCGTCATCGGCTCCCCCGGCTCCCCGACGTCCGCTGAGTTCGCGGCCCTCGGCGTCGCCCGCGTGTCCTACGGCCCGTTCACCCAGCGCGTGGCCCTCGGCGCCCTGCAGGACACCGCGGCGCAGATCTACGCCGGGGGTGGGCTCCCGGACGACGTCCGACCTTTGAACTGACACGTACACAGGGCCACGATCAGGCAGGCGACACGGTGGTCAGATGGTGCTGGCGGGCCGCCTCCAACAAGCGCGTGCCGTAGCCGACGAAGGCGTCGAGCTCGTCGCGTAGCTCGAGTGTCGTCGCAAGGTGCAGAGCATCCAGGCTCCGCAGCGGTGCGGGCGACAAGCGACCCGCGCGGTCGAGTCGTGCACGGGTGACCGACACCGTGCTGACACCCGACAGGAGGCGCTCGGCAGCAACCAGGTGCGCCTCCCCGATGCGTAATCCCACACGCAGCAGCTCGGTCCGCACTATCGCGCTGGCCACGACCGACGAGCCTCGAAGGTAACGGCGCAGCGCGAACGACTCCCCCGCCGCCACGCGCGCCAGCTAGCGACTGGCGTGCTGGCGAAGCTCTCGGACCCCGATCGACTCTATGTGCTACACGATAGCACCTATGGCGTTCCCGGCTAGCTCACCCGGCGGCCTCGCCGCGGTCGGCGTTGGCGTGCGAGGCGTCACGGACGTACTGGGCCAGCCCAGGGGCGATCCCCTCGTACCGGGCCCGGAAGCGCGGGTCAGCGACGTACATGTCGCCGAGTCCGCGGTGGATGTCGTACCCGCAGTCGTAGTACCAGCGGCTGATGTGCTGCCGGTACTCCTCCATGAGGTCCATCGCGACCGTCCCGCCCGCGGGCTCGCCCGTGGCCGCTGCCGCGACCAGTCGCGCCTCGACGTCCTCACCCTCGGCCTTGATCCGCAGCCAGTCCTCCTTGGTGTAGGTCGAGACACGGCGCTGCGACTGGACGTACGCGTCGCTGCCGCCCCACCGCTGCTCCGCCTCGGCCTCGTACTCCTGCGGCAACCAGTCGCCGAAGACCTCGAACCTCTCCTGTGGTGTCAACGAGATACCCACGTGCTGTGCCTCCATCTCCTTCTCCACCGCGACGACCATGGCCTGCAGCCGCTCCACCCGCTGCACGAGCAGCCGGTGCTGGCGCCGCAGGTGGTCGGCGGCGCCGGTGTCGGGCTGCGCCAGGATCGACGCGATCTCCTCGAGGCCGAACCCGAGCTCGCGGTAGAACAGCACCTGCTGCAACCGGTCCAGGTCGACGCCGGAGTACCGGCGGTACCCCGACGAGCTGCGACCTTCCGGCGACAGCAGCCCGATCTCGTCGTAGTGGTGCAACGTGCGCACCGTCACGCCGGTGATCCCGGCCAGCTGTCCCACCGTGTACCTCACGGGTCCTCCCTCTCTGACACCGCTCAGGCTGGAGCCTGCCGCAACGTCAGGGTCAAGCCGGATTCCAGCTGGCATCGCCGGGGGTGTCCCAGGGATCCGTCTCACCCTCGCCGCGAGGGACCTCGAAGCCGTCGAGATACCTCTGGAGCAGCTCCGGCGGCACGTCCACCCCGTCCGCCTCGAGCGGGTCGTGCCGATCACGCAGTCGTCGCCTCAGCTCAGCCTCCGGAGCGCGCAGGTGCACCAGCGACCAGCGCCCACCGTGGTCTTCCACCAGCGACTTGTACCGGTCGCGCTCACTCCGGCTCCACAGGCTGAGGTCGAGGACGACGTCCGCCCCGTCGGCGAGGATCCGTACCAGCCGCCGGTCGACGGCGGCCTGGGCGTGCGCCTTGCGCGGATCGTCATCGGCGACCTGAGCGCCGGCGCGTCCGAAGACCTCGACGTCCACGGACAGCCGCAGCCAGCCCCGTGCCTCCAGATCGCGGGCGAAGCGTGTCTTGCCCGCGCCCGCGACACCGCACAACAGCACGACGCGCGCTCCCCCGCGGGTTCCGCTCACCTACCCATGATCGCTCCGCCCGCGCCGGGCAGCTACGACCGGGCTGTGCAATGGTCGAGAACATGACCGAGTCGACCGTGGCCATCGTCGGAGCACGCATCGTCCCCGTGTCGGGGGACCCTGTCGACGGCGGGACGATCGTCATGGCCGGGAGCCGGATCGTCGCCGTCGGTGGGGTCGACACCGAAGTGCCAGAGGGGACAGAGGTCGTCGACGCCGCCGGTCGCTGGGTGGTGCCTGGCTTCGTCGACGCCCACACGCACCTCGGCGTGCACGAGGAGGCGGAGGGTTGGGCCGGGCAGGACACGAACGAGATGACCGACCCGGTCACCGCTCAGGTCCGTGCGCTCGACGCCGTCAACCCCGCCGACACGGCCTTTCGCGACGCTCTCGCCGGTGGCGTCCTCACCGTCAACGTCATGCCGGGCTCCGGCAACGTGATCGGCGGGCTGGCGGTGGCGCTGCGGTGCGCCGGGCGGACGGTCGACGAGATGGTGCTGCGCCACCCCAGCGGCATGAAATCGGCGCTGGGCGAGAACCCCAAGCGTGTCTACGGAGAGCAGAAGAAGACCCCGTCGACGCGGCTCGGCACCGCGGCCGTGATCCGCGGTGCGCTGGTCCGGGCGCAGAACTACGTCAACAGCTTCGAGGCGCGCGAGGACGGCAAGCCCGAGCCCGACCGCGACCTCCAGCTCGAGGCACTCGCGATGGTGCTGCGCCGCGAGATCCCCTGGCGCCAGCACTGCCACCGCGCCGACGACATCGCGACGGCGATGCGGATCGCCGACGAGTTCGGGTACGACCTCGTCATCGACCACGGGACCGAGGGCCACGTGGTCGCCGACCTCATCGCCGCACGCGGGACACCTGTCGTCATCGGCCCCTTGTTCACCACCCGTTCCAAGGTGGAGCTGCGCGAGCGGTCGCTGGCCAACCCGGGAAAGCTCGACGCAGCGGGCGTCCGCATCGCGATCACGACCGACCACCCCGTCGTGCCGATCAACTTCCTCGTGCACCAGGCGACGCTCGCGGTCAAGGAAGGTCTCGACCCGGCGGTCGCGCTGCGGGCGATCACCCTGACTCCCGCCCAGGTCCTCGGGGTCGACGACCGGCTGGGCTCCCTCGAGGTCGGCAAGGCAGCCACGTTGTGCGTGTGGTCCGGTGACCCGCTGGACGTGATGAGCCGGGTCGAGCGCTCCTACGTCGACGGTGCGCAGGTCTACCGCTACGACGATGTCGCCCGAGCGGGCGTGTGGTCATGAGACTCGACCACCAACCTACGCATCCGTAGGGTGACCCGATGACAACGAGCAGCGCGGAGAGCCCGCCGACCGTTCCCTGGTGGGCCGGCCCCGACGCCCCGCGCAGCCTGGCGGACATCGTCGTCCACCACGCCGAGCACACCCCCGACGCGGTGTACCTCAGCCGCCGCGACGGACAGGGGTGGGCACCTGTGACGGCGGCCGAGTTCCGCGACCAGGTCGAGGCGCTGGCGCTGGGGCTCGTGGCCAGCGGCGTCGGGCCTGGTGACCGGGTCGTGCTGATGTCCAAGACCCGGTACGAGTGGACGCTCGTCGACGCCGCCGTCTGGGCCGCCGGCGCCGTTACCGTCCCGGTCTACGAGACCTCGTCGGCCGACCAGCTCGAGTGGATCCTTTCCGACTCCGGAGCGGTCGCCGCGATCGTCGAGACCCCGAGCCACGCCCGTGCGGTGCAGTCGCTGGCCGAGCGGCTCCCGGCCCTGCGCGGGCACTGGGGCATCGAGGCGGGCGAGCAGGCGCCCGGCCTGGACGCCCTGGTGTCGGCCGGTGCCGGCGGAGAGGTCGCCGAGCTCGGACGACGTCGCGCGGACCTGACCCCCCAGAGCCTCGCGACCCTGATCTACACGTCCGGCACCACCGGTCGGCCCAAGGGGTGCCGGCTCACCCACGGCAACTTCCTGGCGGAGTGCACGTCGGCGGTGGAGGCGCTGCCGGAGCTGTTCGAGGACGACGAGGCGGCCACCCTGCTGTTCCTGCCGCTGGCGCACGTGTTCGGTCGCATGATCCAGGTCGCCGTGCTGCTGTCGGCCACCCACATGGCGCACAGCGACGTCGCCCGCCTGACCAAGGACCTGCCCACGTTCCGTCCGACCTTCGTCCTGGCCGTCCCCCGCGTGTTCGAGCGGGTCTTCGACTCGGCCCGGCGCAAAGCCGTGGCCGGTGGCAAGGAGAGGATCTTCGACCGCGCCGCAGCTACCGCGATCGCGTGGAGCGAGGGCGTCGACGCCGGGGGACCGTCGCTGGTCGTGCGCGCCCAGCGTGCCCTGTTCGACCGGCTCGTCTACGGCAAGCTGCGCGCCGCGCTCGGTGGTCGCGTCCGGTGGGCGGTCTCAGGTGGCGCGCCGCTGGGCGCGCGGCTCGGCCACTTCTTCCGCGGGGCCGGCGTCACCGTGCTGGAGGGCTACGGCCTGACCGAGACGACGGCGGCGGCCACCGTCAACACCCGCGCCGGGCAGCGCGTCGGCACCGTGGGGCGACCGCTGCCGGGCTTCGAGGTCGCCACCTCCGACGACGGCGAGGTGCTGCTCCGCGGCGCGCACGTCTTCGAGGGGTACTGGGGCGCGGACGCCGATACGCACGGCAGCCCGGTCGACGCGCAGGGATGGTTCAGCACCGGGGACCTCGGCAGCGTGGACGACGACGGCTACCTGACGATCACCGGCCGCAGCAAGGAGATCCTCGTGACGTCGGCGGGCAAGAACGTCTCGCCTGCACCGCTCGAGGACGTCGTCCGCGCGCACCCGCTGGTCAGCCAGTGCCTCGTCGTCGGCGACGGCCGCGCGTCGATCGGCGCGCTGGTGACGCTGGACGCCGAGGCGGTCGAGGCGTGGCTGACCGCGTCGGGCCGGCCCGTCGTCCCGGCGTCCGACCTCGTCGAGGACCCGCAGGTCCTGGCGGAGCTGCGCACCGCTGTCGACGCCGCCAGCGAAACCGTCTCCTCGGCCGAGGGCATCAAGCGGTTCCGGGTGCTCCCGACAGACCTCACCGAGGAGGCCGGCCACCTCACCCCCACCATGAAGATCAAGCGTGCCGCGGTCCTGCGGGACTTCGCTGCGGACGTCGACGCGCTCTACGCCCCCCGGGGCTGACCGGCGGGACCGTCACCACCCGCGGCGGACGACGAACGGCGCGGCCAGGTCGCTGTTGTCCACCACCACGGTGGCACGCGAGGTCGGTTCGCACTCGTGCAGGTAACGCTGCTGACCGCCGACGTAGCGGGCGTTCTGGGGCGCCGCCGGGTCGGGCGGGCACCCGTCGCGGACAGCCATCCGCGCGTAGGCGACATCGAACGGCACGTCCAACCACACCGTGAGGTCGAAGGCGCCGGCGAGGGCGTCCCGGTGCAGGAACAGGCCGTCGAGCACGAGCACCGCGCCGTGCGGCACCTGCTCCCACGGGGCGTCGACCGGTAGGTCGTGCACGACGTCAAAGGCCGCCCGGCGGATCCGCCCGTCCCCGGCCGCCCCCAGCGGCCTCAGCACGTCGGCGAGGAGCCGGTCGTCGTCGTAGGAGTCGAGCAGGAAGCCGTCGGGACTGTGCCGGCCTCGGGCGTACCGGGTTCGGGCGGGGCGGTGGAAGTCGTCCTCGCCGACCCGCACGACGGCCCGGCCCCGGACCTGCAGCGCCAAGGCCAGCTCGTCGGCCAGCACCGTCTTGCCGGCGCCGTCGGTGCCGTCCACGCCGATGCGTACGCCCCAGGCACCGGACGCGGGCGCCGTGGGGCACCCTGCTGCGAGGTCCTCGAGCACAGCACGTCGGGCAGCCGAGGCGGGTGGAGGACGAGCCATCCGCCGGACGGTAGCGGTCGCAGGGACGTCGACGACGGGCGTGGTGTAGACAGCGTCCATGATCCTCGTCATCGCCCAGGCCTCCGTCCGCCCCGACCGTGCCGACGACGTAGCGCGCATGCTCGCCCAGGTCGCGGAGACCTCGCGGACCGAGGACGGCTGCGTCGACTACCGCTCCCTGCGCGACCTCGAGGACGGCACGCGCTTCTCCTCGATCGAGCAGTGGGAGTCCCGCGGCCACCTGGACACGCACATGGCCACGCCCCACGTCGGCGAGCTGATGGCAGCACTGCCCGATCTGGTGACCGGGCCCCCCGTCATCACGGTGCACGAGCTCTCCTCCAGCACCCCGTACGGCTGACAGGCACACCGGGTCACCCGGCGTCGCGCACCGTCGCTCCCAGGGCCGTCCGGGGACGGCCTGATGCCGCCCGTGCCGTGATCCGCGTCACAGGCCCTGCTGACTACCTGCGCGGCGCGCCCCCGGCGAGGTGTCATGGGCGTGGCAAGGCTCTAGCACGGGTCGCTCTGACCGAAGTCGTCCCTGGACGAAACCCCCCGACAGAAACGTGCTCTCCCGTGATCTGCAGTCCTCGCGCGGCCTGGTGGCGTGCCTCGGCCGGTGCCGTCGCCGTCCTCGCGCTCGTCCTGTCCCCGCTCCCGGCGGGGGCCGCGCCGACGTCCCCCGCTCCCCCGCTCCCCGGCGAGGTCCCCGTCCTCGACCCGCTGGCCCCGACCGCGCAGGAGCTGGAGGAACAGCGCCTGGAGGCGGAGCGGCTGGACACCGAGGTCGTGCAGCAGGCCCGCCTCGTCTCGGCAGCACGCGCTCGGCTCAGCGACGTCGCCGACGCCGCCGGCGAGGCGCTGGAGGCGCACCAGAACGCGCTGCTCGCCCACGACGCCGCCGAGGTGGAGCGTCGCGCGCAGCAGGACCGGCTGGAGGCCGCCCGGCTCCTGGTCGGGCAGAAGCAGGGCGATCTCGGCCGCTGGGCCTCCAGCGCCTACCGCGACGGCGGGGCGATGGCCGACTACGAGACCCTGATGACCCTGCTGGACTCCGGCACCACCGACGACTTGGGCCAGCGACTGGTCATGCTCCAGCGGGTCGGACGCATGCGGGGCGACGTCGTCACCACGGTGCAGGACGCCGAGCTGGTCCAGCGCGACGCGTCAGGGCTGGCACGCGCAGCCGCCGTCGAGGCCTCCCTGGCAGCCGAGCGCGCGACCGCGCACCGGCAGGAGGCCGAGCGCCTGGTCGCGGAGCAACGGCAGCAGACAGCCGTGCTGACCGACCTCCTCGACGACACCAAGGGCGCCTCCTCGCGGGCCGACCTGGCCACCGAGCACCTCGCCGCAGCCCGCACCGTGGCGGAGCAGCGACGGCTCGCGGCGATGGCCGAGCACGGCGGGACCACGGTGAACGAGGTGACGGGTGCGGTGGGCGAGTGCCGCGGCGACGATCTCTCGCGCTACCCCAACGGCGCGATCCCGGTGTCGGCCCTCTGCGAGATCGCACCCGGCCACCACCTGCGCGCCGACGCCGCCTTCGCGCTGCAGCAGCTGAGCGCCGCGTACACCGCGCAGTGGGGCGCGTCGCTCTGCCTGACCGACTCCTACCGCACCTTCGAGTCGCAGATCAGCCTCTTCGGCACCAAGCCCGACCTGGCGGCGATCCCCGGGACGAGCAACCACGGCTGGGGCACCGCCGTCGACCTGTGCGGGGGCATCGAGTCCTTCGACTCGCCGACCCACCGGTGGATGCGGGACAACGCGCCCCTGTTCGGCTGGTTCCACCCCTCCTGGGCGCAGTCCGACGGCAGCCGTCCCGAGCCGTGGCACTGGGAGTACGGCGGCTGAGCGCGTACTCTTCGCCGGTGACCGCCCGCGCCGGCCAGGCCCGCCCGCCGCACCGCCGCCCAGTGGCGCGCCTGCTGCTCGGCGCGCTCGTCCTGGCGACCTGCGCGGTCCCCCTGCAGGTCGCCACCGCGTCCGTGCCCGCGTCCCCCACGTCGCCGGGAGAGTCGACCCCGACCGCCCCCCCGACCGCCCCCCCGACCGATCCCCCGACCGATCCCCCGACCGCCCCCGTGCCC
>JBBSNO010000097.1:0-10238 GCA_038232615.1 Actinomycetales bacterium | reverse complement strand
TCGCCGCCGTCCGCCGAGAGAAGGAGTCCGCGATCGACGCACAGGACTTCGAGAAGGCCGCGTCCCTGCGTGACAGCGAGAAGAAGCTGCTCGTGGCCAAGGGCGAGCGCGAGAAGCAGTGGAAGGCCGGCGACATGGACGTCGTGGCCGAGGTCGACGAGGAGCTCATCGCCGAGGTCCTCGCCACCGCGACCGGCATCCCGATCGTGCGGCTCACCGAGGAGGAGTCCTCGCGCCTGCTGAACATGGAGGGCGAGATCCACAAGCGGATCGTCGGCCAGGACGCCGCGATCAAGGCGCTCTCCCAGGCGATCCGTCGCACGCGCGCCGGGTTGAAGGACCCGAAGCGCCCTGGTGGCTCGTTCATCTTCGCCGGCCCCACCGGCGTCGGGAAGACCGAGCTCGCCAAGGCTCTCGCCGAGTTCCTCTTCGGCGAGGAGGACGCGCTGATCCAGCTCGACATGAGCGAGTACTCGGAGAAGCACACCGTCTCGCGGCTGTTCGGCTCGCCTCCCGGTTACGTCGGGTACGAGGAGGGTGGACAGCTCACGGAGAAGGTGCGCCGCCGTCCGTTCTCGGTGGTGCTGTTCGACGAGGTGGAGAAGGCGCACGCCGACATCTTCAACTCGCTCCTGCAGATCCTGGAGGACGGCCGCCTGACCGACTCGCAGGGCCGAACGGTGGACTTCAAGAACACCGTGATCATCATGACGACGAACCTCGGCACGAGGGACATCGCCAAGGGCCTGCAGATGGGCTTCCAGGCGGGTGGCGACCTCTCGACCTCCTACGAGCGGATGAAGCAGAAGGTCAACGACGAGCTGAAGCAGCACTTCCGCCCGGAGTTCCTCAACCGCGTGGACGACGTCGTGGTCTTCCCGCAGCTCTCGCAGGACGAGATCATCGAGATCGTCGACCTGATGCTGGCGAAGCTGGAGCTGCGCCTGGCGGACAAGGACATGGGCCTCGAGCTCACCCCGGCGGCCAAGGTGCTGCTGGCGACCAAGGGCTACGACCCGGTGCTCGGTGCCCGGCCGTTGCGTCGCACGATCCAGCGCGACATCGAGGACTCGCTGTCGGAGAAGATCCTCTACGGCGAGATCAAGGCCGGGGAGGTCATCGCGGTGGACGTCGAGGGCGAGGGCACGGCAGCGACCTTCACCTTCACCGGCTCGCCGAAGGCCAAGGTCCTGGCGGGCGTGACGCCGGTGGTACCCGTGGAGCTCAGCAAGGACTGACCGCAGACGACACGGGCCCTGCCGCGGACGGCGGGGCCCTTCGTCGTCCGCGGTGATCAAGTACTCCACGCCACGCTTCGCGGTGATCAAGGACTCCGTGCCGCTCAGCCGAGCAGGCCTCGCATCTGCTCGATCTCCTTCGTCTGCGTGACGCCCACCTCGGCGACCATCTCCTCCACCAGCACGCTCGTCCCCTCCCGTGCCGCCGCGTCGACCATCGTCCGCGCGCCCTCGTGGTGCGCGATCATGAGGGTCAGGAACATCCGGTCGAACTCCTCGCCCGTGGTCCCTTCCAGCTGCTGCCCCCTGCTCCGTCGTGGCGCGGCCCGCTCCCGGCCGGGGTCCTGGGTGGTTCGTGGTCCGCGTACTACTACAACGGCTACATCTACTCCAGCGACATCCAGAAGGGCCTGGACGTCGTGGCCATCGACGACAAGCGCACCGACAAGGCCGAGTCGGTCCAGCTGGACCAGCTCAACGTCCAGAGCCAGCCGGAGTACGGCTCCCACCCGGGCAAGGGTCAGGGAAAGGCGAAGGGTCGCGGGTGACCTGAGCCATCACCCGTGAGGGTGTGCACGGAGTCCTTGATCGCCGAGAAGCCTTGGTGATCAAGGCCTTCGTGCGTACCGGCCCAGCTCCTCGCTATCAGCGCAGGTGCGACGCCCCGTTGAGGTCGAGCACGGCGCCCGTGGCCCACTGCGCCTGCGGCGACGCGAGGTACACGATCGCATCGGCCACCTCCTGCGGCGTGGCGACGCGGCCGACCGGGCTCTGCGCCCGCACGGCCTCCCCGCCCGGTCCGGCCAGGACGCCAGCGGCCATGTCGGTGGCCACGAAGCCCGGTGCCACCGACGTGACTGCGATGCCGTGCCCACCCAGTGACACCGCGAGGGACTGCCCCATCGCGTGGACGCCGGCCTTGCTCGCGCCGTACGCGGGCACGTCCGGTTCGCCGCGGTACGCGCCCCGGGAACCCACGTTGACGACCCGGCCCCGCGGCACGCCCTCGCCAGGCGGGACGTCGAGCATGTGCCTGGCCACGCACCACGTGACGTTGGCGGTGCCGAGCAGGTTCACCTCGACCGTGCGCCGCCAGGCCGCGACCCACTCGTCGTAGCCGGTGTCCGCAAGGCGGTGACCGATCCGCCGGTTACCGTCGACCGGGTCGTCCGCGAACAGGGCGGCGTTGTTGACGAGCACGTCGATGCGGCCGAGCCCGGCGACGGCGTCGTCCACCATCGCCGTGACGGCGCCGGGGTCGCCGATGTCGCCCGAGACGAGCACGTGCCCCTCACCGTCCAGACCCGCCAGGACCTGCTCGGCGCGATCACGGGCACCGCGGTAGTGGACGGCGACCCGGTCTCCCCGGGCGGCGAAGGCGGCAGCCGTCGCGGCACCGAGGCCTCGCGAGGCGCCGGTGACGAGGACTCCGCGGGAGGGGGTGGTCACCGGCTCACGCTAGCGAGACCGGGTCACCGACCGAGAACGGCCCGGCCCGGCGCACCTCCGCACCGACGCCGAAGACGATCTCCTGGCCGCGCGTGCGGTCGGCAGCGAGCAGCCGCAGGGGGTCGTCCGGTGCCCGGTGCCCGGTGCCGGGGACCAGGCGGACGACGGCACACCGGGGCACGTGCGCCGTCACCTCCAGCTCGACCCCGCCCAGGCGCAGCACGTGGCCCGTCAGGTCGTCCTCCACGAACGGTGGCGCGTTCCCGGTGTCGACCAGCACGGTGGCGCGGAAGCGTTCGTCGTCCACCCGTTCCACGCCCGCCCGCCGCGCCAGCTCACGCAGCGACGACGTGGTCACCAGCGTGACCGGCTCGGCGTAGACCACGGCTCCTGCCCGGTCGCTGCGCGCCAGGCGAACCGGCCTCCCCAGCAGTTCCGAGAGCGCCCCGTCCCACGGCCCCGGCAGCAGCTGCATCCGGGTCGCACGGCCCCAGTAGTCGGCCACCACCGCGGGGCCAGGGTCCGCCGGGACCGGCACGGTGAACCCGGCGTGGCCAGGAACCTCGAGGAGCAGCGTCCCCTCGCCGTCCACGGTGGCCCGCACCTTCAGCAGACGGGCGCTCTCGACCGTCCGGACCACGGCGGTCCCCCGCGAGGGGTGCTCCTCGACCAGGGCGAAGCGGCGGTCGCCGACCGGCCCGTCGGGGGAGATCTCGAGTACCGGCGGGTGCGAGTGGGAACCCCCCTTGAACGGCGAGACGCCGATGCGGGCGACGTGGCCCCAGGTCTCCTGCACGGCAGCACGCTAGCGCGGGAGCACGGCATGATGGCCGACCATGAGACTCGACCCGCGTTCGACCGCCGTCCTGGCCCTGCACTGGCAGGTCAACGTCGTCCGCCCGGAGGGCTTCTTCGGGTCGATGCTCGCCGGGCCCGTCTCCGCCTCGGGCGTGGTGGCCAGGGCGCGCCGCGTCCACGTGGCCGCACGGGCGGCCGGGGTGCGCCTCGTCTTCACCCGCTTCACGGTGCCGGACGACGAGGGTGCCCTGGTGCGCAACACCGGGTTCATGCAGGCCGTGGCGGACGCCGCCGAGTCGTTCCGGCCGGACGCGCCGGGCGCCGCGATCGTCGACGACGTGGGCTTCGACGTGGCCTCGGACGTCGTCGCCGACAACCAGAGACTCTCCGCGCTCGCCGGCTGCGATCTCCCCGAGCGCTTGCAGGAGTGGGGGATCACGACACTGCTCATCACCGGCGTCGCCACGAACCTCACGGTGGAGCAGACCGCGCGCGCGGCCACCGACCTCGGTCTGGTGGTCTACGTCGTGGCCGACGCCGTGGCGGCCGCGGACCCGGGTGCGCACGAGGCGTCGCTCGCCAACCTCGCCCTGACCACCGCCGGCGTCCTCGGGTCCGAGGAGGCCCTGGACGCCCTGGCTGCCGTCGAACCGTGAGCGTCGTCGTCCGACCCGCCCGCGCGGGCGACGTCAACGCGATCAGGGACGTCGTCGCGCCTCTGGCCGATGCGCGGGTGCTCATCGCCAAGGAGGCGGTGGCCTACTACGAGGCCCTGCAGGAGTTCACGGTCGCCGAGCTCGACGGTGAGGTCGTCGGCTGCGGTGCCCTGCACGTGATGTGGGAGGACGTGGCCGAGATCCGCACGCTGGCGGTCCGTGCCGGCCGCGGGCGACGCGGCATCGGTGGCGCGGTCCTCGAGGCCCTGGTCGACCGCGCGCGCGACCTCGGCGTCGACCGGCTGTTCTGCCTGACGTTCGAGGTGTCCTTCTTCAGCCGCAACGGGTTCGAGGTCATCGACGGCACGCCGGTCGAGCCGGAGGTCTTCGTCGAGCTGCTGCGCTCGCACGACGACGGGGTCGCGGAGTTCCTCGACCTGGCTCGGGTGAAACCCAACACGCTCGGCAACACGCGCATGCTGCGCATCCTGTGAGGAGAAGTCCTATGGCCGCATCCGTCGACGACGTCCGCAGGCTCGCTACCGCCCTGCCGGGCGTCAGCGAGCGACTGAGCTGGCAGCAGCCGGCCTGGTTCGTCAGGACCCTGCTTGCCCGCATGTGGGACGACGAGACCCTGACCGTCAAGGCCGAGCCGGGGGAGCGCGAGGCGATGCTCGCCGGCGACCCGGGGACGTTCTTCAGCACCGCCCACCACGACGGGTCCAACCTCGTGCTGGTGCGGCTGTCAGCCGTGGGGCTCGACGAACTGGGTGAGCTGGTCGAGGAGTCGTGGCGCATCGCCGGGGGACGACGCTGACCCGGACGGGTCACCTCGAGAAGAGCCACTGGCAAAAGGCTGCAGAGCCTCTGGGTTCAACTCCCGCCCACCAGACGGCGACCGTCGTGCCCACCCTTCGGGGAGGCCAGCTCCGGCTATGCGGTGCCCGACGACGAGGAGGAGGCGAGGGGCATGACCAGGATCACGATCGAACAGGACAGCCGCGCCGTCGTGCGCCGCGCCGGGCTCGTCCTGGAGGTTCTCGGGCCTGGGCGGCACCGTCTCCCGCGGCCCTACTGGCGCCGGTCGGTCCAGCGCGTCGACGTCCGCGACCGGCTGCTCGTCGTCACCGGACAGGAGGTGGCCTCCGCCGACGTCCACGGGGTCAGGGTCACCGCCGTCGCCCGCTGGGGCGTCGCCGACCCGGTAGCCTTCCTCGACCGGAGCACCGACCCGGTCGAAGAGCTCGGCATCGCCGTCGCCGAGGTCGGGCTGCGGGACGTGGTCGTGCCGGGCGAGGTGCGGCGTGCCGTCCTGGCCCTGGTGACGGCGCGACAGGAAGGGCTGGCCGAGCTCGAACGCGCCCGCTCGCAGACGGCGGCGCTGCGGGCGCTGGCCAACGGGGCGCGGGTACTCGAGGACAGCCCTGGCCTGCTCCAATGCGCACCGCGCAGGCGGCTGCAGAGGGCGGTGGCACGGTCGTCGTCCAGCTGCTGCCACGCGGCTGAATCGTGCGGGTCGTCCGCGTCACCCGGCGCGGGCGGCCCGACGCAGCGGTCGGCGCAGGACGGAGGCGAGCACGGCCAGCTGCGCGAGGACGGCGAGCGAGACGATGACGGAGAGCAGTGCGGTCACCCGGGTCGTCATGACGGCCACCATCACCGCGCCCACGACGGTGCCGACCACGGGGACGGCGACGACGAGCCGGTCGAGCAGGACCGAGGTCGCGTGCGCGGCGGCCGGCCCACTGCCGGGGTGGGACCGCACGGACCGCAGCCGCAGCACGGTCGCACCGGCGGCCACCAGCGCCGCGACCTGACCGAGGGACAGCAGCACGACCTGCGGCGCGGAACCGGCGTCGAGACGGCTGCCGGCCAGCACGAGGAACAGGACCGACATCACGCCGAGGGCCACGCCCGTCACGGCGAGGGCGCCGGCAGTGCGTGCCAGGGCGCGCTCGGCGAGGGCGTCGGTGAGGTCCGCGCTCATGCTCCATCCTGCGTGGGTAGCCGAAAGCGATTGTCTGTCAACGGCTCCAGGAGGCCGTCGGCCACCAGGGAGTCCAGGCACCGCTCTCGCTGGGCGTCGTCCACCCACGCCGGTGCGAGCTCGGCGGCGGTGACCGGGCCGGGAGCCTCCCGCAGGACGGCGAGCAGCGCACCACGGCCCTGGCGATCCGTCCCTGCCCATGCCTGGCCGCGACGGGCAGGCCCGTCGTGCGCAGGAGATCCGGCCAGCCGCCAGGCGCAGAGTCCTGCCAGGGGGCACTCGGTGCATCGGGGGGAGCGTGCCGTGCAGACCAGGGCCCCCAGCTCCATCACCGCGACGCCCCAGCGGGCCGACTCCGGCGCGTCGAGCGGCAGCAACGACTGTGCCAGGGTGGTCTCGGCCGCGGTCAGCGTCGGTGCGGGCAGCGCCGCCCCGCTCACCGCTCGCGCGTGCACGCGGCGGACGTTGGTGTCGACGACGGCGTGCCGTTGCCCGAACGCGAACGTGGCGACGGCGGCCGCGGTGTACGCACCCACGCCGGGCAGGGCCCGCAGAGCCGTGACGTCGTCCGGCACCTCACCGCCGTGCAGTTCGACCAGGGCGCGCGCCGTGGCGTGCAGGCGCAGGGCGCGGCGCGGGTAGCCGAGGCGCCCCCAGGCTCGGACGGCGTCACCTGGGGACGACGCGGCGAGGTGCGACGGCGTGGGCCAGCGGGCCCGCCACTCGCGCCAGATCGGCAGCACGCGCGCCACCGGCGTCTGCTGAAGCATCACCTCGCTCACCAGCACCCCCCACGGCGACGCGGTCGTCTCGCGCCACGGAAGGTCCCGGGCACTGGCCGCGTACCAGCCCACCACCGGCTCGTGGAGCGGGTGGCAGGAGGTGTCCGGGTCGCGCACCCACGCGATGGTGCCAGCCGGTCCGGCGTGGCTCCCCGCTCGGGGCCCTTCGTCTCCCTACCGTCATTGGCATGAACAGCCTCACGCACCCGGTCGGGCCGGAGGGTTCCGACGTCTACTGGCGGCGGCGGGCGTCCGCGCTGGTGGTCCTCGTCGTGCTGGTCGCGGTCGTCGCGTTCGGACTCAGCCGTGCCGGCGGCGACGACGCGTCCGCCTCGGCCGTGCCGGCGCAGCAGGGCAAGGACCCGGCGGCTGCGGTCGAGGACGAGCCCGGGCCGGCGGCGAGCCCGGCCGCGGTGCCTGAGCCCGAGCCGTGCGCCGACGAGCAGCTGCAGGTGGTGGCGACGGCCGATGCCGGCAGCTACGCCGCGGGGACGACGCCACAGCTCGGGGTGAGCGTGCGCAACACCGGCGCCGACGCGTGCACGGTCGACCTCGGTGCCGGGGCGATCGAGCTGCTGGTGGTCTCGGGCGCGGACCGGATCTGGTCCAGCCGCGACTGCGAGGACGGCGCTGCGGCGTCTGTCGTCACGGTGGACGGCCAGGGCGAGCAGGCGGTGGCGACGGCCTGGCCCCGGCAGCGCTCCGCGCAGGGCTGCCCCGGTGACCTCCCGGAGCCGCGGGCGGGTACCTACCAGCTGACCGCCTCGGTCGTGGGGACGACGAGCGCCCCGCTCGCCTTCGCCCTGGAGTGACGGGCGCGAAGTCCTTGATCGCGGGGGACGAAGTCCTTGATCGCGGCGACGTGGTCGAGGAGACCGGCGCTCGTCGAGCTGGGGCGAAGCCCCGTTAGACGTAGCGCTCGAGGATGCTCGACTCCGCCAGCCGGGACCGGCCTTCCCGGACGGCGCGGGCGCGCTGCTCGCCGACGCCGTCGACGGTCATCAGGTCATCGATGTTGGCGGCCAGCAGCTTCTGCAGCCCGTCGAAGTGCTCCACCAGCCGGTCGACGATGGCCCCCGGCAGCCGCGGGATCTTGCTCAGCAGCCGGTACCCACGCGGGCTGACCGCGCCGTCGAGCGACTCCGCACCGACCGTGAGCGCGAGCACCCGGGCGACGGCGGCCAGGTCCACCAGCTCGCTGGCCTCGAGCAGGGCTAGGCCACCCAGCACGTCGAGGACGCCGCGGTCCCGTTTCGCGGACTCGAGGTAGTCGCGGATGACCAGCTCTCGGTCGGGCCCGACGCCGCCGATGAGCTCGTCGAGCTGCAGCGACAGCAGCCGGCCGTCGGAGCCGAGCTCGACGACGTAGCTGACGATCTCGTCGGAGATCCGGCGGACCATCTCCAGCCGCTGGACGACGCTGGCCACGTCGCGGGCGGTGACGAGGTCCTCGATCTCCAGCGCGGACAACGTCCCGGTGACCTCGTCGAGCCGCGCCTTGTACCGCTCCAGGGTCGCCAGCGCCTGGTTCGCGCGCCCGAGGATGGCGTCCGAGCCCTCCAGCACGTAACGGCGTCCGCCGACGTACAGCGCGACGATGTGCATGGACTGGCTGACGGAGATGACGGGGAAGCCGGTCTGCTTGGCGACCCGTTCGGCGGTGCGGTGCCGCGTGCCGGACTCGGTCGTCTCGATGGACGGGTCGGGCACGAGCTGGACGGCGGCGCGCAGGATCTTCGAGGCCCCGGTGTCGCAGATGATGGCGCCGTCCATCTTCGCGAGCTCGCGAAGCCGGGTGGAGGCGAACTCGACGTCGAGGACAAAGCCGCCCGAGCACAGCATGTCCACGACACGGTCGTGGCCCAGGACGACCAGTGCCCCGGTGCGTCCACGCAGGATCCGTTCGAGCCCGTCCCGGAGCTCGGTCCCGGGAGCGACCGCGGCGAGCGTGGCGCGCAGCAGCTCGTCCTCGCGTTCGGTGCGGTCTGCAGGCACGTCAGTCCCCCCGGGCAGGTGTCGTGGCGCTGTCGGTGCTCGCAGTCGCGAGACGAGGGAATCCTATCCGCGTAACCCAGGCACTGCGGGTCACGAGGAGGGCACGATGCGCGACGCGTGTCAGGGGTCGGGGACGAGCGTCAGGCCATGCGGCTTCGGCGGGTCGTCGGGCACGATCGTCAGCCGCAGTCCCTGCCGGACGGCGGCGGCGACGTCCGCCACCTCGATCACCGACATGCCGTCGGGCGCGGGGGCGGTCTCGGTGGTCCCGACCGGGACGATGGCCCGCGTGAAACCCAGCCGTGTCGCCTCGGAGAGCCGGCGGCTCAGCCCGGTCACCGGCCGCACCTCTCCGGCGAGCCCCACCTCGCCGAACGCCACCAGGTTCGGCACCAGCGCGTGCTCGGTCACCGCGCTGACCAGCGCCAGGGCCGTCGCCAGGTCGGCCGCGGGCTCGGCCAGCTTCACGCCCCCGACGGTGGCGACGTACACGTCGTGCCCCGGCAGCGGCATCTTCTGGCGGCTCGCCAGGACCGCGACGACCATGGCCACGCGGCTCGAGTCCAGACCGCTGGTCGCCCGACGCGGGTTCGGCGTCGTCTCGCGCGCCACCAGGGCCTGCACCTCGGCCACGAGGGGACGCCGACCCTCCAGTGTCACCGTGACGCAGGTGCCCGGCACCGGCGTGCGCGACCGGGACAGGAACAACCCGCTGGGGTCCGCGAGCCCGACGATCCCGGTGTCGGAGAGGTCGAAGCAACCGACCTCGTCCGTGGGCCCGTACCGGTTCTTCACCGCACGGACCAGGCGCAGCCGTGAGTGCCTGTCGCCCTCGAACTGGCACACGACGTCGACAAGGTGCTCGAGCACCCGGGGGCCGGCGATGGACCCGTCCTTGGTCACGTGGCCGACGAGCAGGGTGGCCATGTTGCGCTCCTTGGCCAGCCGGATCAGCGCCGCGGCGACCTCCCGCACCTGCGAGACGGTCCCGGCCGCCCCGTCGACCTGACCCGAGCTGATGGTCTGCACCGAGTCGACGACCAGCAGGTCGGGCGCGACCTTCTCCACCTGACCCAAGACGGTGGCCAGGTCGGTCTCGGCCGCCAGGAACAGCCGTGGCCGCAGCGCGCCGATGCGCTCGGCCCGCAGGCGCACCTGGGCGGCGCTCTCCTCGCCCGTGACGTACAGGACGGTCCGGGTGTGCTGTGCGGCCCGCGAGGCCACGTCGAGCAGCAGCGTCGACTTGCCCACCCCGGGCTCACCGGCCACGAGCACCACGGCGCCGGGGACGAGCCCGCCGCCCAGCACGCGGTCGAGCTCGTCTACACCGGTC
>JBBSNO010000096.1:0-10400 GCA_038232615.1 Actinomycetales bacterium | reverse complement strand
CGTGGTGGCCCTGGGCGCTGGGCGCGCTCGGCGTCGCCCTGATCCTGCTCGGGCTGCGCTGGCTCGCCGCCCACCTGCCCGACCACGGCGTCGCGCAGCTCGTGCTGCCCGGCTCCGGGGGTGGCGGCCGGCTCCTGGTCGATGCCCGCGCCGTGGCCGAGGCAGCGGCCGACGCGCTGGAGGGCTCCCCCGGTGTCCGCAGCGCGAAGGGTGTCCTCGAGCGCGACCGAGGACAGCTCGTCGCCCGGCTGACGGCGACCGTGGAGCGCGAGGCGGACCTGGAGTCGCTGGCCCGCGCCGCCGACGCCGTCAGCGCCCAGCTGCGCACGGTGCTGGGCCGCGACGACGTGCGCGGCAGCGTGCAGCTGACGGTGGCGCAGCGCCGAGGGTCGCTTCCGCGGGTGCACTGAGTCCGGTGCCGCAGGCAGATCCGTTCCCGCCGTTCATCTCGCAGGGTGGGAGCCCCACGCATCCATCGCTCCGACGCCGCCGCCTGCGACGCCGCCCGGACGCCGCTGCTGCCGGTCGTGGGTGCCGACCTGCAGGCGCCGTTGGTGACCGGCGGGTCGTGCCGGTACGTGAACCTCGACACGCACCAGCGCGCCCGCGCTGGTGCGTGTCGCGGAGCAGGTCGGCGTAGCTGCCGACCTACGCGAGCGTCCACCGCGGGGCCGGGTACGCCTCGCAGGTGACCACGGCGGTGTACGAGCACGCGCGGGCGGGAGTGGGCACGTTCGTCGGTGCCCGCGCGGACGACGTCACCGTCATCATCCGCAACACGGTCGACTCGCTGAACCTGCTCGCGGGGTGCGTGCCCGAGGGCGGCCGGGTCGTCGTCCTCGTCCTCGAGCACCACGCGAACCTGCTGCCGTGGCGGCGCCTGTGCCATGCGGTGGTGCCCTTCGCGCCGACCCTGGAGCAGACCCTGGCCGACCTCGAGGCGGACGCTGGTGGGTCGCCGCGACTGGCTCGACGACGCCCCGCCCTACCTGACCGGTGGAGGCGCGGTCCAGGCGGTGACCGTCCACGGCACCGTCTGGGCGCCGGCTCCAGCCCGTCACGAGGGCGGGACCCCGAACGTGATCGGGGCAGCGGCTCTCGCGGCCGCGTGCTCCGCGCTCGCCGGCCCGCCCCCAGGGGCGCTGGAGCTGCACGAGGGGGCACTGCGGCAGCGACTGGTCAAGGGGCTGGCAAGGCTGGACGGCGTGCAGCTGCACCGCATCTGGGACGACAGCATGTCGTCCATCGGTGTCGTGCCGTTCACCCTCGACGGGTACGAGCCAGGCCTGGTCGCCGCGGTGCTCTCCGCCGAGCACGGCATCGGGGTCCGGGACGGCAAGTTCTGCGCGCACCGCTCCTGGCGCGTCTCGGTAGCGGTGACGGTGCGGTGCGCGCCAGCGTCGGCGTCGGGTCGTGCGCGGACGACGTCGACGGGCTCGTCGAGGCTCTGGAGACGTTGCTGCAGAACGGTCCACGGTGGTCGTACGGCATCGTCGACGGCCGGTGGGCGCCGTCCGCCGACCCGCGTCCGCTGCCGTCGCTGCCTGACGGCTCGTCCGGCACCTCGCCCTGCCGCTGAGCCACGTCGGGCAGCCGACTCGCGGGGTCGGCGTCGGTGGTGAGATGCTGGCTTGCGTGGCTGACAACACCTCTGACCTGACGGCGCTCGCCCTGGTGTGCACGCTGACCCCGTCACCCGGTGAGTCCAGCAGCGATCTCATGGCACGGCAGGTGCTCGACGCGCTGGCCGCCCACGGCGTGACCGGCGAGGTCGTCCGGGTCGTCGACCACGACGTCCGGCCCGGTGTCCAGATCGACATGGGGTCCGGTGATGCGTGGCCCGGCATCCGCCAGCAGGTGATGGACGCCGACATCCTGCTCGTGGCGACCCCGATCTGGTTGGGACACACGTCGTCCGTGGCGCAGCGCGTGATGGAGCGGCTCGACGCCGAGCTCTCCGAGACCGACGACGAGGGCCGGCTCGCGACCTTCGGCAAGGTCGCGGTCATCGCGGTCGTAGGCAACGAGGACGGTGCCCACCACGTCAGCGCCGAGCTGGCCCAGGGACTCGACGACGTCGGCTTCACCGTGCCGGCCGGAGGCATCGTGTACTGGGTCGGTCGCGCCATGGAGAGCGTGGACTACAAGGACCTTGACGCCCCGCCCGAGGCCGTGGCGACGACGACGAAGACCGTCGCCACCAACGCCGCCCACCTCGCCCGGCTGCTGCGGGACAACCCCTACCCGCCGGTGTGAGATGAGCCGGCGTCCGGCGCTGTGCCGTCGTCGCCCTGGTGCTCTGCGCGAGCGTGCTCGCAGGCTGCGGTGGTATCCCGCGCGACCCCGAGGGTAACGCTCGAGCGCGCCACCGGCGGGACGCTGCGCGTCGGCGTCTCGCCGCACGACCCGTGGACGTCGGTCGACGACGGGCAGCGCTCGGGGGTCGAGGTCCAGCGTCGCGCGGTCCGCCTGGAGTGGGTGACCATCGCCCTCGGGTCCTTCCTCGTCGTCGAGTCGCTGCTGGGGCTGGTGAAGGCGGAGCACAGGCCGACTGGCAGACGGCGGTCGCCGGGATCGTCGGCGTCGTCGGCATCGGGCTCGGCCTCTGGTGGCTGGACGCCGTCGCGGCCATCGCCATCGGGGCCTCGGTGAGCCGCGACGTGCTGATGGAAGACGACGACGTGCACGCCGTCCAGGTCCGCGTGCGCGAGGAGGACACGTGTTCGCCGCCGAGGTGTTCGCCGTCCCGACCGCCGCACACACCCTGGGACTCGCCGACCTGGACCGGCTTCGCAGCGCCGTCCGCGGCGTGGACAGGAAGCTGCTCGACGTCGTCGTCGCACCCGTCCGCGAGCTGCCCGTGGGTAACCTCGACGAGCGTGCCGTGTCCGAGCACGGCTGAGAGGTCGGCGCGACGGTGGCACGACCGGGCCCCGCGTGGCCGGGGCCGGGCTCCCGCGTTACGTTCGGAGGTGCTCGCAGCGCGGGGCGCACAGACCGAGGACGGGAGATCCAGATGACGTCCGCCGCCGGACGGACCGGGGAACCGGTCGCTGAGGGGACCCAGGCGCGTCTCGTGGGCGGTCGCTACCGCCTCGAGGAGATGCTGGGCCGCGGCGCCATGGGGACCGTCTGGTCAGCGCGCGACGAGCTGCTGGACCGCGACGTCGCCGTCAAGGAGGTCGTTCCCCCGCCTGGGTTGGACGCCGACGAGCGCACCCTGCTGCGCCAGCGCACGCTCCGGGAGGCGCGCGCCGCCGCCCGGATCTCGTCCAGTGCGGCGGTCACCGTCTACGACGTCGTGGAGGAGGACGAGCGCCCCTGGATCGTGATGGAGCGCCTCGGCACCCGGACGCTGGACGACGTGATGCGCGAGCGCGGGCCGATGCCCCCTGCCGAGGTGGCCGCCATCGGGCTCTCCGTGCTGGACGCCCTGGACGCCGCCCACGCCGCCGGAGTGATGCACCGCGACGTCAAGCCCGGCAACGTGATGGTCGGCGAGACCGGCTCCAGCCCCGTCGACGGCGGGTCGCGGGTCGTGCTCACCGACTTCGGCATCGCGCACCTGGACGGCGACCCCTCGACGACCAGCACGGGCCTGGTGATGGGCTCGCCCCAGTACGTCGCCCCGGAACGCGCCCAAGGGCACCCCGCCATCCCCGCCTCCGACCTGTGGTCGCTCGGCGCCACCCTCTACGCGGCCGCGGAGGGTCACCCGCCGCACCAGCGCGAGGGCATCCTGCCCACCATCGCCGCGATCGTCAGCGAGGACGCCCCGCCGGCGCAGCGGTCCGGGTCCCTCGCCCCCCTGCTCGCGCGGCTGCTCCACCGGGACCCTGCCGCGCGGCCGGACGCCGCGGCGACGCGTGCTGAGCTCGGGCGCGTCGCCGAGGGCCGACCCGCCCCGGCTGATGCAGGCCCCGCCGCCGCAGCCCCGGTCGCTGCAGCCCCGACGGTCGCGGCGCCGCCGCCCGCGGACTGGACTGCCGACACCCGCGACCCGGTTGACCCGTCGCCGACCCGCCGCCGCCGTCGGTGGCCGCTGATCGGCCTGGTCGCGGCGGCCGGTGTGCTCGCCTCACTCGTGCTCGCGCTGGTCCTGCTCGACGAGCCCTCCGGGGAACCGGCCGCCGGTCAGGACCCGTCGTCGTCCCCGTCCGCCGAGCCGGCGCCGCAGGAACCCGAGCCGTCCGAACCGGAGCCTGCGCCGTCCGAGCTCGCCGAGCCCGCCCCGTCCGAGCCGGCGCCGTCCGAGCCTGCGCCGTCCGAGCCTGCGCCGCCCGAGCCTGCGCCGTCCGAGCCTGCGTCGCCCGCCGACGACGCTGCCGCCGTCCCGGAGGGGTACCAGTTGTACGAGGACCAGACCGGCTTCTCGGTCGCCGTGCCGCAGGGCTGGACGGCCGAGCGGGACGGACCGCGGGTGCAGTTCACCGCCCCCGCCTCGTCACGGTTCCTGCGCATCGACCAGACGGACACTCCGCAGGCCGACCCCGTCGCTGACTGGGAGCGCCAGGAGGAGTCGGTCTCCCAGCGGTTGCCGAACTACGAGCGCATCTCGATCGAGGCGGTGGAGTACCGCGACTACGACGCGGCCGACTGGAAATTCACCTTCGGCGAGGAGGGCACCACGCAGGTGCTGAGCCGCAACCTGATCACCGCGCCGGACCAGGCGTACGCCCTGTACTGGTCGACCCCGGTGGCCGAGTACGACGAGGCGCTCGGGACGTTCGAGGTCATCGCGAACACGTTCATGCCCGGATGAGCAGCCACGGCACAGCATGCGGCGCCACAGCGGCGCCGCTACTGCGACAGCAGCAGGTCGAGCCGGTCGAGCAGCGACTCGAGCGACTGCTCGAACTCCGCGTCCGCGTGGTCCTGCTCGAGCAGGTCCCGCAGGCGCGCCACCTGGGGGACGCCGTCCAGCCCGGTCCCGCCGTCCGCGTTGGAGACCTCCGCGGCTCCCTCGTCCAGCGGAACCTCTACCGGCGAGGTGTCCGCGCCGCGGGCGGCCACCTCCAGCAGCAGGTGACCGAGCAGGAAGCTGGTGAAGGCGCGGTACGCCATCACCGCGGCCTCGTCGCTGAAGCCACGGGAGACGAGCGCCGACAGGAAGTCCTCGACGACCTCGAGGCTGCGCAGCGGTGGGCGGAGCCACGGCGCGGCCGGATGCCGCGTGGCCACGAGCGGGAACGCGTTCGGGTGCCGGTGGGCCATGTCCCGCACCGAGTGGGCGAGCCACTGCAGGTAGGCGTGCCAGCCGTCGGAAGGGCCGAGCTCGACGTCCGGGGCGAGTCGCAGCTCGCCCACCAGCTTCTCGACCACGGCCTCCAGCAGGTCCTCGCGGCCGTTGACGTACCGGTACAGCGCCATCGCCTCGACATCGAGCGAGTTGCCGAGACGGCGCATGGTCAGGCTCGTCAGCCCGTGCTCGTCGACGTAGCCGATCGCGGCGCTCACAATCAGCTCTCGGCTCAGAGGTGCTCGGTCCGGCACGTGGCTCCTTCCCCTAGACCCGACAGGGAACCACCTCGTTCGGGCCGACGCCGTCCAGGGGTACCCCGCGAGCCGCCGGCGCCGCCCGGAGTCCGCGCGACGCATCTCGAGTTGCGGTGCCCACCATGCTGCGGGAGCGTCGTCCACGTCCGTTTTACGCTGTAAGCACGCTGGCCGCGTTCGTCGGGAGGATGCGCGCACCGGCCGGGGTGCTGACCTGTAGGAGGAGACCCAGATGGAAGACGCACTGAGGGACGGGTTGTCTACCGTCGCCACGTTCGTGCCCAAGTTCCTCGCCTTCATCGTCATCCTCGTCGTCGGCTGGTTCGTGGCCAAGGCCATCGCCAAGGCCGTCGACAAGGTGCTCGAGCGTGTCGGCTTCGACCGCGCCGTCGAGCGCGGAGGCGTGAAGAAGGCTCTGGCGAACAGCAAGTACGACGCCTCCGACATCGTCGGCAAGCTGGTCTACTACGCGCTCCTGCTGTTCGTGCTCCAGCTCGCCTTCGGGGTGTGGGGCCCGAACCCGATCAGCGACCTCATCACCGGCGTCATCTCGTTCCTGCCCAAGGCCATCGTCGCGATCGTCATCATCGTCGTCGCCTCGGCCATCGCCGCCGCCGTGCGCGAGCTGATCACCAACACCCTCGGCGGTCTTTCCTACGGCAAGGTGCTCGCCAACATCGCCAGCGTCTTCATCCTGGGCCTTGGTGTCATCGCTGCCCTGAACCAGGTCGGCATCGCCACCACGGTGACCACGCCGGTGCTCGTCGCGGTCCTCGCGACCGTGGGCGGGATCATCGTCGTGGGTGTCGGCGGTGGCCTGATCAAGCCGATGCAGCACCGCTGGGAGGGCTACCTGAACAAGGCCGAGGCCGAGAGCGGCAACATCCGCCAGGAGGTCGCTGCTTCCCCGGGGGTCAAGGAGCAGGCTCGTCAGACCAAGGAGAAGCACAGCGACTCGTCGTCCGCGGCCGACTCCTCGACGTCGGGCGGCGCCCGGCCCGCGCCCGCGGACGCCGCGCCGGTCGACCTGACCCAGCCCTACGACCAGACCCAGGGCACACGCCCTACCCACTGAGCCCGGGCAGCGTGACGTCACAGCCGTCCGCAGCCGAGGTTGCTCCGGCAGCCACGGCTGCGGGCGTCGTGACGACACGTGCGTCCCCGGCGTTCCGGACATCGGGCCGGCCGGCGGGCGGCGACCGGGTGGGTCCGGGGGAGCAGCGGCCCGAACCCGAGGGCTGAGCCGGGCGACGACCGGTGCCGGGGTCGGCCCGGGTGGCGCAGGCGATGGTTCGGAGTAGACATGGTCCACGGCGACCGCCCGGTCGCTGTCCACACCCGGATGCCGGATGGCCGGCGCCGGACGAACTGGTTCTCGGAGGCAGAGATGACGACGGAGAGTCCCGAGCACGGACCTGCGGACGGTGGCGCATCGGGTGAGCCCGGCGGGCACGATGGCGGCGCCGACGGCGGTGCGGAGCACGGTCCTGCGGACGGCGGCGCGTCGGGTGGGCCTGGTGAGCACGACGGCGGTGCCGATGGTGGCGCGGACGGCGGTGCCGACGGCGGTGCCGACGGTGGCGCGGACGGCGGTGCCGATGGTGAGCACGACGGCGGTGCCGATGGTGAGCACGACGGCGGTGCCGGGCGCTGACCGGTCGGTGACGACGGACACCACGCGCCGGACGCCCGATCTCGCGGTCGGGCGTCCGGCGCTCGCGCGCTGCGTCGGCGACGACACCGACGCGTTCGCCCGCGACGTGTGGGGCCGGGCGCCGCTGCTGAGCCGCGCCGAGAGCCTGCCGGCGTCGTTCACGGACCTGCTCGACGCGGCCGGCGTCGACGAGCTCGTCTCCACGCGCGGCCTGCGCACGCCGTTCCTGCGCGTGGCCAAGGCAGGCAGCACCCTGGCCAGCCGGGAGTTCACCGCCGCGGGAGGCGTGGGCGCCGGCGTCACCGACCAGGTCAGCGACGACCGCCTGGTCGCCCTGTTCGTCGACGGCGCCTCGATGGTGCTGCAGGCCCTGCACCGCACCTGGCCCCCGGTCGTCTCGTTCGCCGCCGACCTGGCCGCCGAGCTCGGGCACCCGGTCCAGGTGAACGCCTACGTCACCCCGCCGCAGTCGCAGGGCTTCTCCGACCACTACGACGTCCACGACGTGTTCGTCCTGCAGGTCGAGGGCGAGAAGCGGTGGATGGTCCGGCAGCCGGTGCACCCCGCGCCGCTGCGCGACCAGCCCTGGACCGACCATGCGCCCGACGTCGCCCGCGCGGCGCAGGAGGAGCCGCTGCTCGACGTCGTCCTGCGGCCGGGAGACTGCCTCTACCTGCCGCGAGGGTTCCTGCACGCGGCCACTGCCCTGGGTGGTGTCAGCACGCACCTGACCGTCGGGGTACACACCTGGACGCGGCACGCGCTCGCGGAGGAGCTCGTGCAGGTGCTGCTGGCCGAGCTGGCGCGGGACGCGGACGTCCGCGCTTCCCTGCCCCTGGGCGCCGACGTCGGCTCGGTCGAGAGCATCGGCGAGGACCTCGACGTGGTCCTCGGCAAGCTCGGCGCAGTGCTGGACGAGTTGGACGCCGGCGCGCTGGCGACTCGCCTGCGGCAACGCTCGCGGACCGCCCGACGGGCCGCCCCCGTCGGCCCCCTGGCGCAGGCTCGAGCCGCGGCGGCGGTGAACGACGAGTCGCGCGTGGTCCTGCGCGGTCACCTCTACGCGTCGCTGCACCGCAGCGCCGTCGGCCTCACGCTGGAGTCGCGGGCCGGTCGGCTGGAGCTCGACGCGGCGGACGGTCCGTCGGTGGACGTCCTGCTACGGGGAGCGCCGGTGCGTGTCGCGGACCTGACCGGTGATCCCGGGGCGGCCGAGTGCCTCGTCCGCCGGTTGCTCGCGGCCGCCGTCGTCGTCCCTGCATGAGGGTTGTGGCGTGACCGTTCCCGCCTTCGGGCCGCGCTGCTCCGACGCGGCCCGCGACCGCGGGGACGCGATGGTGGGAACCGCGCCACGGGTGGACCGCTGGCTCCTGCTGGAGCACCCGGGGCCGTGGGCCGTCGACGCGCTCGCCGGTTCCGGGATCGACGTCGGCGTCGCGGATCGTCTGCGGGCCGCGGCCGCGGGCGTGCGGGGACGGATCGCGCTCGTGCGCAGGCCGGGCAGGGGCCGACGCGACGCGACGCGGCAGTGGCTCGTGGTCGACTCGGTGGGCGGGACCGTCGACCGAGGTCGCTGGCGCGGCGACGACGACCTGCTGCGGGCCTTGCCAGCGCTGGACGGCGGGTCCGCCGCCGGGACGCACGAGCTGGTGCTGCTCGTCTGCACCCACGGGCGGCACGACACGTGCTGCGCGGTGCGAGGACGCCCGGTGGCCGCGGCGCTGGCCGAGCGCTGGCCGGAGGCCACGTGGGAGTGCTCGCACGTCGGCGGGGACCGGTTCGCGCCCAACGTCGTCGTGCTGCCGGACGGCTTCTACTACGGCGGTCTGGAACCGGCGTCCGCGGTCGAGGTCGTCGACGCGCACGTCAGCGGTGCCGTCGATGCGCGGTACCTGCGGGGGACCTGCGGCGACACGCAGGTGGGGCAGGCAGCGATCGCCGCAGCACACCGGCGGCTCGGCCCGGTCTCTGCCGGATCCGTTCGTGCCACGTCGATCTCGCCGGACGACGGGGGACACTGGCTGGTGGGTCTCGCGACGCCGGTGGGTCCGGCGTCCGCCGTGGTGGTCACGTCGCTGACGGACCCGGCCCGGCTGACGTGCCGCGCCACGGGTGAGAGCCGCGCGACGCTCTACGAGGTCGTCGACTTCGCCCACGGTTGACACGACGCGTCCCCTTCGACCCGGCACGACCGGTCTGCCCCCCACGCAACGTGACAGCGCGTCGACGCTTTGTGAAAACGGTTGCGGCGCAACGCTTCCCGGTCCCATGCTTCGCCGCAGGCCGTCGGAGAGACGGACACAGACCTGGGAAGGCGATCGGATGAGACGCACCATCGCCGCTGCCGTGGCGCTGACCGTGGTACCGCTGCTTGCGCTCGGCACGCCGGCACAAGCCAAGGGTCCCAAGAAGCCGGCTCCGGCCGCCCTGCAGGTGACGGAGGTCGCGACCGGATTCGCCGGTCCCCTCGGGCTGGCGGTCGGGGACGACGGGACGCTGTACGTCGCCGAGACCTTCGGCGGACAGCTGTCGAAGATCACGAAGGCCGGTGACGTCGAGGTGGTCGCTGCCGGTGGGGTGGCGGGCGTCGACGCCCGCGGGCGTGGGAATGTCGTCGTGACCGAGAGCCAGCCGCCGGAGACCTCCGACGGGCAGCCACCGACGTTCGTCTCACGGGTCACCGCGGGCGGTGACCTTGAGCAGATCGCGTCGATGATCGACTACGAGACCTCGAACAACCCCGACGGCGACCAGGTGTACGGGTTCGATCCCGGGTCGACTCCGGCGTGCCTCGAGGCTGCGGGGGCGTTCCTCTTCGACCTCGGCCCGTACCCCGGCATCATCGAGTCCAACCCCTACGCGGTGGCGCTGGACGGCGGCTCGATGGTGGTGGCCGACGCGGCCGGCAACTCGATCCTGAAGGTTGGACGCAACGGTCGGGTCTCGACCGTGGCCGTGCTGCCGCCGGTCGAGGTGGAGTTCACCGACGAGGTGCGCACGAACATCCTCGCCCAGTTCAACGACGGGACGCCGCCGGAGCAGCAGCTGCCGCCCGAGACCCTGGCCGAGTGCGTCGGCAGCACCATCAACGGCGAGCCGGTGCCGACCGACGTCGAGGTCGGCCCGCGCGGCGACTACTACGTCTCGTCACTGCCGGGGTTCCCCGAGGCGCCCGGAACCGGCAGCGTCTTCCGGGTCGACCGGCGCACGGGCGACGTGACGCGGGTGGCGACCGGCTTCAGCGGCGCCG
>JBBSNO010000095.1:0-10404 GCA_038232615.1 Actinomycetales bacterium | reverse complement strand
GTGCGCGAGCTGGTGCGGGTTCGCCCGGCGGGAACCGAGGGCAGAGCGGACGGCGTCGAGCACGCCGCGGGCGCCGCCCCACCACACGGCGGCGACGCCGATGCCGCCGACGGACAGCCCCGGGCGAGCGACGTAGAAGCCGGGCGGCCCGACGACGGCCCCGGGTCCGAGCCGGACGCCGACCACCGAGACGTCCAGGCTGTCGCTGTCGTCCATGCCCACCGCCTGCCACGTGCCCGGCACCGGGCGCACCTGCTCGCCGCCGCGGGGCAGCACCAGCAGCAGCCGGCCGGTGGGGGAGTCCGCCGTCACCAGGGCGGCGTCCAGCAGGCGCGCGCCGCTGGCGAACCGCAGCGTCCCCTCCAGGACCCAGCCGGCGCCGTCCGGCCGAGCCACCAGGCCCGTGCCCTGCGACGCGGAGGCCCACACCCCGAGCAGGGTTCCGGCAGGGGCGTCGCGCCCGGCCTCGGCCAGGACCGCGACGGCGTCCACGTGCCCCTCGGCGAGGCGGGCCAGGACGAGGTCGTCGGCGCCCCACCGCGCCAGCTGCTCCCAGCGGTCGCGGGTGCCGCCCCCACCGGGCAGGGGCAGGTCGAGTCCGCCGTCGCCCAGCATGTCGCGCAGGAGGGCGCGTTGCGCTGCGACGACCTCGTCGGTCCTGGCCACGGAGCGGGGGAACGCCGTCGCGGTCGGGCGGGGGTCCCGCGAAGTGGCCACGCGACGTTCCTAGGGCAGCGGTGCTCCGTCCGCACCCCGAGATCGACCCGCTCCTGCTTTGATGGGCGGGTGAGGCCGTTCCAGGTCACGCCTGGTCTGCCGCCCGTGGCCTGCTCGGTCGCCAGGGGCGACGACCGCACGGCCACGCTGGGCGCGGCGCTGGACCACCTGACCGTCGACCTGCACGGCCGTGCGCTGGTGCTCACGCGCCTCGCGCAGCCGGCGCCGGTGTCCGCCGCCGTGGTGCACGCGCTGGTGGACCTGCTGGTGGCCGGTGGCTGCACCGAGGTCGTCGTCGCGGGGTCGCTGTCGACGGCCGACCGTGATCGGGGGCACCACGGCGTCGCGGGCCTGGCGCGTACCGCCGGGCTCACCGGGCGGACACCGCGCGACAACGCCTACGACGTCGTCGACCTGCACGCCTCGACCGTGCCGGCGCCGGTCCCCGCCGGCAGCGTCCTGGCCGCGGAGCCGGTGTCCGCCGCCTGGGTCCGTGCCGGTGTGCGAGTCGTGCTCGGCCGCAGCGTGACCGACGCGGCCGACGGGTTCGCCGGGTGCCTGTCGACGCTGCTCGGCGCCGCTCCCGAGGTCGCGGGCGCGGACCCGGCCGACGTGGTCGCCGACCTGCTCGACTACCTTCCCCCGGCGCTCGCTGTCGTCGACGCCGTCGTCTCCAGCCACGGCCCGGACGGTGCACGGCTCGTGCGTGAGCTGGCCACGGGCACCGTCGTCGCCGGCACCGACGCCCTGCTCGCCGACTGCGTGCTGGCCACCCTGCACGGCGAGGACCGCTCGGCGTCCCGGCTGGTGGAGCGGGCACTGCGGCGGCTGGGGGAGCCCGCCGGCGCGGTCGTCGGCGACCTCGCGCCCTTTATCGGGTGGCGAGGAGTCCACCCGCTGCTGCGAGCGGCCGTGCGCCGGGCGGGTGCGGACCGCCCGGTGGGCCGGGTGCTGGCTGCGGTGACAGGCGGCCCGGACCCGGGGGCCGACCCGGTGGACCCGGTGCTGGCGCGCATGAGGCTCTCCGTCACCGTGCTCGCCGACTGGCGGGGATGGGCCAGCCCCTGCGCCGCGCCCGGGTGCTCGTCGACGATGCGGTGCCGGGTCAGCGTCTCGAGATCGACGAGGACGACGGTGTGGCTGCCACCGGTGCAGAAGATGAGCTCGGAGCCCGAGATCGTGACGTCGGAGTTGATGTGCGCCGGGACGTCGCGGTCCGCGGCCCAGTGCCGCAGCACCCGGCCCTGCTCGGCGTCGATCTCGAAGGCGTACTGCCGCAACCAGGCCATGCCCCAGTGCCGCCAGTCGCCGCTGTCCGCGGGGTTGACGCGGAACGACACGGCGTAGAAGACGTCGAGCACGGGGTGACACACCAGGTGCCAGCAGGTGGTCGGCAGCTCGACCGGCGCACCTCGCCGGTGACGCAGTCGAGGATGCCGACCTCGCGCGCCTCGCCCCGGGTGGGGTGGTCCATCCCGCCGTACACGATGTACCGCCCGGATGCGGTGCGCCTCATCGCGTGGGGCACCTTCAGTCCGTGCGGGGCGATCCGCTCGGCCTTGGTGAGCAGGTTGACGTCGAACTTCCACAGGTGCTCACCGATCGAGGTGATGAACTGCGTGTCGCCCAGCCAGACCAGGTGGGTGCTGCCCTTGATCGTGGTGTCCGGCACCTCGAACCGCAGCGTGGAGACCCGGTCGGCCTCCTGCAGGGTGGTCAGGTCGTAGAAGAGCAGGTGCTGGCCGGTGTTTCCCAGGAAGCCCACGCGCCGCGTGGGGTCGACGCTCGGTGCGTGCCCACCGGAGGCACCGTCGAAGTAGTGGATCTTGTAGGCGTGGTCACCGGTGGCCGGGTCGTACCGGAACACGCACACGCCGGCCCTGCCCTCGAGCCCGTCCAGGCCGTTGCCGTCGAGAGCCACGTGGAACGCGTACGGGTAGGTACGCACGACCACCGCCCGACCGTCGACGCAACAGGTCACGCTGGGTGAGCCCGAGTCGGCCAGCGCAGGTCACGCTAGTCGCGCGGTACCCCGTCGTGCACGGGTTTCGGCAGAGCCGGCTCGGCGGAGCGACGTCATGGGTCGGTGGCGACCTCGAGCTCGGCAAGCACCGGCGGGTCCGCGACGAGGACGCCGAGAGCGCACAACTCGTCGACGAGCGCGTCGTCGACGTCGCGGACCTGCACCGAGCGGGTCGAGAGCAGACCTTCGTCTCCGAACAGCGCCACGCCGCGGGTGGTAGCGCCGGTGTCGAAGCGGGTACGGAACCGGATGCCATCGAAGGCGTGACGTCGACCGTGCAGCACCCCGTCGAGCACGGCGGCGAAAGCCTGCGGGACGGTGTACGGCGTCATGTCCGAAAGCTCGTTCGTGACCCTGTAGCCCACCGCGCGACGGCTGACCACGTTGGCGAGCGCCGTGCGCGTGCTCACCTCCCAGGTGTACACCTTCCGCTGATGCAGGAACGCGCGCGTCACCGGGCCGCCGGTGGTCCACTCCACACCGATGCTCTCCAGCAGACCGGAGACCGCGTCGGTACCCAGGTAGCAGGTCCCCCGGGGGGAGGCCAGGTCGAACCGGCAGTCGCCGCAGGCGCAGAACCACCAGGGCGCTCGGCGGGCTGCTCGGTACAGCCGCTGTCCGACCGCCAACGTGCTGCGAGGGAAGCGCGACCAGTCCAGCCTCGGGTCGGGCCGCCCCTGCGCGAGCCGGGCGCGGGTCACCGTGCCCAGCGGGCGGCCGCCGTCCGGGCGACCTCGACTGCCGGGTCGATCTCGCCGTCGGCGAGCCGGTGCACGACACTGTCGCCGTCCAGTGCATCCAGGGGAGTGCGTAGCCACGAGGCGAGCGTCCAGGGGTCCACGACCGGGTGCTTGTCGACGACGAAGGCCTGCAGCACCTCCGGCACGCCGGGGAGCACCCGCCGCGAGCGAAACTGCCACGCCGGGTACACGGTGTGGCGGTCGCTCGTGCGTAGGGCGAGCAGGGTGCGTCGGGCAGCTCGGTCTGCGAGCGCCTGCCGCGACACCGGCCGCGTCGTCCCGAGCAACGCCCGCACCTGCTCGGTCCGCAGGACCGGGCCGAGCGCCGGCCCCCACGGTCCGGGCTGCTGCGGGAGCACGCCAAGGATGTCGCTGACCGTGTCGACGATGTTCTCGACGTCGGACCGCTCCACTGCCCGGGGCGGCTCGGGGCCGAGCTGGAGGTGCTGGGTCAGGACGCGGCTCACGAGATCGGTGTAGCTCACGCCGTCCTCTCCGGCTTCTCGCAGGACGGCGAGAATCTCGGTCCTGAGCTCGCCGCGGGCGACCCGGCGCTCGACGCCGGTCGTCGCAGCGCGCCGCAAAGACGTAGCGATGTCGAGTCCCATCGAGCCACGTGTCCCTTCTCGCCGGTCGACCTACGCTACTCAGGCCAACGCCAAGCCGTCAAGGACGTCAAGGGCGTGCGTCTGGTGCTGTGTCGGGGCCCGAGCGGTGCGGGCATGGCCGGAAAACGACTCAGCGGCGACACCCGTGGGATGTCGCCGCCGTCCGGACAGTTGGTGCGCCATCAGGGACTCGAACCCCGAACCCGCTGATTAAGAGTCAGCTGCTCTGCCAATTGAGCTAATGGCGCAACGGAGGACGACGATAGCAGCGGGCCCGGACGGGTCGAAATCGTGATCCGGCCGGACGCTACGGGGCAGGCTCCCACCAGGCGTCCTCGGGCTGGCCCTCGTCGTCCAGGATCGACTCGGAGTCCGGTCCGGCCGGCGCGCTCAGGTCCATGATCAACGACAGGGGCACGTGCTCGCCGAGCATCCCCATCACCGGGCTCTCCTCGCCGTCGTCCGGCTCGGACGTCGACGTCGTGCCGGGCGTCGACGTCATGTCGGGCTCGCTGGTCATGGTGAGCTCCCTCCCGGCGCCGGAGTAGATCCGGACGCGGTACCTCTGGTCAGTATCGGCTCGAACGGTCCCTGACTGCAGCATCTGGGAGCAGCAAGTCGTGGCGTGTCGTTCAGGTACGTGCCACGAGGGCGTAACGCTCGTCGGCCACGGATCGTCCCCACAGGGTGTCGTCCCCGGAGAGGTCGTGCACCTCGATGCCGGCCGCGAGCGGCTCCACGGCCGCCCCGAGGACGTCGCGGGTCACTCCACCGCGCCACGGCGCGGCGTCGGTCCCCCGAGCGTAGGGGCGGGCTCCGTCGGGCTGGGCCCAGCGACCCTCGACCAGCACGAGCCGGCCGCCTTCGCGCAGGGTCCGGGCCCAACGGGCGAGCGAGCCAGTGCCGCAGCCGACGTCGAGCACGTCGGAGCACGTCGGAGGACGCGGCGGGCAGCCAGTCGCGCAGACGGGCGGCCCATGCCGCGCGGACGGCGGGGTCGGCCAGCCCGCGGTCGGCGTCGACGTCGAACGTGGGGGCCGCGTCGTCCCAATACCGCGTGATCGTGGGCAGGTCGGGCACGCGCTAGTCCATGTCCTCGAGTTGGCGGCCCTTGGTCTCGCGGACGTACTTGGCCACGAAGAGGAAGGACAGCACCGCGAAGGTCGTGTAAAGGCCGTACGCGAAGGCCAGCCCGAGGTCGGCCAGGGCGGGGAACGTCGTGGAGATGGCGAAGTTCGCGAGCCACTGGGCCGCCGCAGCCAGCCCCAGCGCACTCGCCCGGATCTTGTTGTTGAACATCTCGCCGAGCAGGACCCACACCGCCGGACCCCACGAGATGCCGAACGAGACGACGAACAGGTTCGCGGCGACGAGGGCGACGAGACCCGCGGTGTCGCCCAGCACCGGCTCCCCGTTCTCGACCGGGGCCCCTCCGAACACCACGGCCAGCGTGCCGAGGGTCAGGGCCATGCCCGCCGACCCCACCAGCAGCAGCGGACGGCGCCCGACCCGGTCGATGACCGAGATCGCCACCAGGGTCACCGCGATGTTGGTGACCGACGTGATCACGGTGACGTTGAGCGACTCCGCCTCGGTGAAACCGACCTGCTGCCACAGCGCGGAGGAGTAGTAGAAGATCACGTTGATGCCGACGAACTGCTGGAACACCGAGAGCAGGATGCCGACCCACACGATGGGCAGCAGGCCGGCGACCGACCGCGCAGGTCGGCGAACGACGAGCGCGCGTCGATCGCGACCGTGCGCCGGATCTCGGACATGCGCTGGCCGATGCCCGTGCGCAGCACCTGGGAGAGCACCTCGCGCGCCCGTTCCGGAAGGCCCTTGGCGACGAGGTAGCGCGGCGACTCCGGGATCTGCAGGGCGAGCACGCCGTACGCCACCGCGGGCACCACCTCGGCGATGAACATCCACCGCCAGGCCTCCTGGCCGAGCCACGACACCTCGGCCGCACCCCCGGCAGCGGCGGCGATGAACGCGTCCGACAGCAGGGCCACGAAGATGCCCGAGACGATCGCCAGCTGCTGCAGCGAGCCGAGCCGGCCGCGGATCGAGGCCGGGGAGATCTCGGCGATGTAGGCGGGGGCGATCACGGACGCCGCGCCCACGCCCAGGCCGCCGACCACGCGCCAGATGATCAGGTCGACCGGACCGAAGGCCAGTCCGGACCCGATGGCGCTGACGGTGAACAGGGCCGAGGCGATGACCATCACGCGGATGCGGCCGATGCGGTCCGCCAGCTGCCCGGCGGCGTAGGCCCCGGCCACGCACCCCAGCAGCGCCGAGGAGACCACGAAGCCCGTCAGGAACGAGCCCGTGGCGAACTGGTCGCGGACAGCGGTGACCGTGCCGTTGATGACGGCGGTGTCGAACCCGAACAAGAACCCGCCCAGGGCAGCCACGACGGCCAGCAGCACGGTGGACGGCGGGACCTCGTGAAGGTCCGTGCCGATGTCACGCAGCTGCGACGGCTCCGGCGGCCACGGAACCTTGGCCATGTCCGTCAGTCGGGTTCGTCGAACCCGCGGGCCACGGCGACTGGTGCTGGGTCTCCTCCGTGGGCGAGCCAGTGCAGCGGCGCTGTGGGTCCGTCGTGCAGGACGAGGTCGTCCTGAGGCGGGACATGAACCCTGCGACGGTGAGGGGGTGAAGGTCCGTCGGCAGGGCGATGCGCGTCGACGTGCGGGTCCTCCCGCCTTGCCCTGACCTGCCTCCAGGTCGGGTGGCAGGCAGGTGACGAAGAAGCCCCTGACCTGCATCGCTGCAGGCCAGGGGCTCTGTCACATCGGGGTGAGTGACGGGACTTGAACCCGCGACATCCGCCACCACAAGGCGGCGCTCTACCGGCTGAGCTACACCCACCACGAGCGCGGCGGTCGCGATGACCGCCGGCAACGCGCGATGAGCATACCGTCAGTCGGACGCGCCCGGCACGTGACGTGCGGCGACGGCGCGGGCGGTGTCGGTGTCCGGTCCGGGGGCGGGCACGAAGACCGCCTCCCGGTAGTAGCGAAGCTCGCGGATGCTCTCATCGATGTCGGCGAGGGCGCGGTGACCGCCGGCCTTCTCCGGTGACGCGAAGTAGGCACGGGGGTACCAGCGCCGGGCCAGCTCCTTGATGCTGGAGACGTCGATCACCCGGTAGTGCAGGTGGTCGTCCAGGGTGCGCATGTCGCGGGCCAGGAAGCTGCGGTCGGTGCCGATCGAGTTGCCGGCCAGGGGCGCCTTGCGCGGGTCCGGGACGAACGAGCGCACGTAGTCCAGCACCTGGGCCTCGGCATCCGGCAGGCTCAGGCCGGCGTCGAGCTCGCTCAGCAGGCCGGACGACGTGTGCATGGTGCGCACCACGTCGTTCATCTGCTCCAGGGCCTGCGCCGGGGGCGTGATGACGAGGTCGAGGCCGGGCCCGAGGACCTCGAGCTCGGAGTCGGTGACGAGCACGGCGACCTCGATCAGCGCGTCGGCGACGAGGTCGAGCCCGGTCATCTCGCAGTCGATCCAGACGATCCGGTCCGAGGAGCTCGCGGTAGGCACGGAACAGACCCTAGGGGGTGTGGCCCGGCCCGTCGGGAGGCCGGTGTGCGGGTGGTCGGGCGGGTTGCGAGGTCACGACTGCCAGCCACACGACGACGAAGGCGACGAACTCGAGCCCGCCCACGAGCAGGGCCAGGGTCCAGGTGCTGCCCGCGACACCGAGCAGGACGACGGTGACGGGTACGGTGAACAGTCCCCACGCGAACAGCTCCCGGCCCGACCCGGCCACCGAATCTGGTCCGGACCCCGGCCCGGGGGGTGAAGCGTGCCGACCCACCTGCACCTCCTCGCGCGCCGCGCCCGACGGCGTCGTGGAATCGAGCCTACGAGCCGCCGGGCCGTCGGCGTGGGACGTCGTAGGCTCGGCGCCCATGACGTCGTCGACCTTCACCCCGCCGGTGCCGGAGCACCCCGCACGTCCGGCGCGCCCCCGGCTGCGCAGGTGGTTGTGGCGCGCGTTCGTCACCGCGGCGCTGCTGCTGTGCGGCCTGGCCAGCCTGCTCGCCATCGGGACGGCGACCGGCCCGGTCGGCTTCGTCGTCGGCCTGGTCCTGGCCGCCCTGCCGGTCTTCGTCGTCGTCGCCGCCTTCCTGTGGCTCGACCGTTACGAGGCGGAGCCGACGTCGCTGCTGCTGTTCGCGTTCGGCTGGGGCGCGGCGGTGGCGACCCTGGTCGCGCTGGTGCTCAACTCCGCGTCGGTCTTCGTGCTGGCGAACGCGGGAGGCGACCCCGACCTGGCCTCCGTGGTCTTCGCGCCGTTCGTGGAGGAGACCGCGAAGGGGCTGGGGGTGCTCGCCGTGCTCCTGGCCCGCCGGCGTGAGTTCGACGGGGTGGTCGACGGCATCGTCTACGCCGGGCTCGTCGGGATCGGCTTCGCCTTCGTCGAGAACGTCCTGTACCTGGGCCGGGCCTTCGGGGACGGCGGTGGCGAAGGTGTCGCCGCGGTGTTCGTGCTGCGCGGACTGTTCTCGCCGTTCGCGCACTCCCTGTTCACGATGGCGATCGGCGTGGGCCTCGGCCTGGCTGCCAGTCGCCGGACGACGCGTGCGCGCGTGGTGGCACCGCTGGTCGGTTGGGCGGTCGCCGTCGGTGTCCACGCGGCCTGGAACCTCTCGGCGTTGTCAGGACTGCAGGGGTTCTTCGCCGGCTACGTGGCGTTCCAGCTGCCGTTCTTCGCCGCCGCGATCGTGCTGGCCGTGCTGGCGCGCCGCCGCGAGGGCCGCCTGATCGCCGCGCACCTCGGCATCTACGCGACCTCGGGCTGGCTCACCCCGGCCGAGGTGTCGATGCTCGCGAAGGTGTCGGCGCGGCGCGAGGCTCGCGGCTGGGCCTCGCGCACCCTCGGGCCGGACGCGTCCCGTGCCATGCGCGACTTCCAGGAGCTCGGCAGCGAGCTTGCGTTCCTTCGCGAGCGGATGTCGCACGGGACGGCGGCCCGCGACGCCCCCGAGGTCGAGCAGCGGATGCTGGCGACCATGTGGCACCTGCGCCCGAGTTTCCTGCCGAAGGTCGTGCAGAGCACGCGGCAGGGCACCGTGCAGAGCACGCGGGAGGTCGCCGGCCGGGGCTGAAGCCCTACTGCTGCATGGCGTCGGCCGCGAGCGGCTCGAGAACGACGCCCTCGTTCTCGCGCTCGACGCGGGCGAGGCGCCACTTGTCCGGGAACAGGGCGAGCAGGGTCCCGTCCAGGCTGGATAGCACCTCGACACCGGGGACGCGGGCCAGCACCGGCGCCCACTGCGGCGTCGTCCGCCGGGCGATCGAGAAGGCGAGGTGCTCGAGCTCGACGGGGGCGTTGTACTCGTGCGCCATCCGGTGGCTCACGACGTCGAACTGCATCGGCCCGACGGCGGCCAGCACGGGGGACTGCTCACCGCGCAGGTCGGAGCGAAGGGTCTGGACGACGCCCTCGTGGTGCAGCTCGGTGATGCCGCGCTGGAACTGCTTGTACCGGCCGAGGTCCTTGGCCCTGACGGCGACGAAGTGCTCCGGTGCGAAGGAGGGGATGGGCGGGTAGGTCACGCTGCGGCCGGCGAACAGGGTGTCGCCCACGCGCAGGCCGCCGGTGTTGACCAGGGCGACGACATCGCCGGGCCAGGCGTCGTCCACCCCGGTACGCGTCGACCCGAACACGCGGTGCGCGTACTTGGTGGTGACCGCACGCCCGGTCCGGGAGTTCGTCACGGCCATCCCGCGCTCGAACCGACCCGAGGCCACGCGGACGAAGCCGACACGGTCGCGGTGGGCGGCGTCCATGCCCGACTGGACCTTGAAGACCTGCCCGCTGAAGTCCTCGTCGACCTCGCGGGTGCCGCCGTCGAGGGTCGACCGCCTCCCGGGGGCCGGGGCGGCCTCGAGCAGCACGTCGAGCAGCTGGTCGACGCCGAAGTTCAGGACCGCCGAGGCGAAGAGCACCGGGGTGCTGGCGCCGGCCAGGAAGGTCTCGGGGTCGTGCACGGCGCCGCTCGCGCTCAGCAGCTGCGCCTCCTCGTCGGCGACGTGCCAGGCGCCACCCTCGCGCGCGCGGGCGGCATCGGCGTCCATCCGGTTCACCCCGGCGCGGGTGGCGCCGCCGGAGGTGCGGGTGAACGCG
The DNA here is from genome assembly GCA_038232615.1 of Actinomycetales bacterium. GTDB lineage: Bacteria > Actinomycetota > Actinomycetes > Actinomycetales > DASROP01 > DASROP01. The sequence goes on along the minus strand of JBBSNO010000095.1, from coordinate 171 downwards.
ACGTAAGCGCCGTCGCGGCGGTCGAGCACGCCGCGGAAGTCGCCGGCCACACCCACCGGCCAGGTGACCGGCGTTGGCACCATGCCGGTGCGCGTCTCGATCTCGTCCATCAGCTCCAGGGCCTCGCGGCCGGGCCGGTCCCACTTGTTGATGACCGTGACGACGGGCAGC